>JACMME010000002.1 GCA_014379205.1 Gemmatimonadaceae bacterium | reverse complement strand
TTCGGGCTTCACATCGCGATGGACGATGCCTTTGTCGTGCGCCGCGGCAAGCCCCTCGGCCATCTGGCGGGCGTAGTCAGTCGCTTTGCGCCAGGTCATCGGGCTCGCGTGCAGATGGCTGCGCAGCGTTCGGCCATTGAGGAGCTCCGAGACGATGTACGGGGTGCCCGCATCGTCACCGATGTCGTAGACCGCAAGGATGTTCGGGTGATTGAGCTGCCCCGCAGCACGAGCCTCGGCCTCGAACCGCTGCAACCGGCTCTTATCTTCGGCAAATAAGGGGCGAATCAGCTTGATTGCGACATCGCGATCCAAGCGCGGGTCGCGCGCGCGGTACACCTCACCCATCCCGCCGGCGCCGACCCAGCTGACGATTTCATATGGGCCGATGCGGGTGCCGGCAGGGATGGCCACGGGATGTACGGATTGTAACGCCGAACGTCCTTCCGTTCGATGCGTGCGACGTCATCGAAACCGTCATCCACATAACGACAAGGATTACTGCCGCTGCGTCTCCGTTGATCCCAATGCGCCTCGCACGTGAAAGGTAATGAGCAGCGAACCGATGTGGATGGTATCTCCGTCAACGAGTTGGACGGGCGATGTCACGCGCTCACCACCGCGTCGCGTGCCGTTCTTACTGCCGAAATCCTGCAGCATCGTGCCTTCCACCGTTACTACGAGCTTCGCATGACGACGGGACACTGTTGATGCATCGAGCCTGACCTCCACGTCGGGATCGCGGCCGATAATGTGTTCGCCGCTCGAGAGAGGAAACCGCCGATCGCCCCACTCGAGCCAGCAGCCGGGTTGATCGGGGGCCACGTCATGAGCGGCCCTGAGCGTGATGGCTTCTCCACAAAACGCATAACCGACCCGGTGCGCGGTCCGAATCCACTGCGGCGTACGGCCGCGATCGCCGAGAGCCTCGCGGATTTCAGCGATGAGATTCGAGAGATTCGCCTCCGCGACAAACGTATGAGGCCACAGGCGCTTCTGCAACACAGCTTTGGAGAGGACTTTCGGACGGTCCAATACAAGCGCTCTCAGCAGTTCGAACGCCTTCGGCGCGAGGTGGATCTCGCGGTGTTCGCGCGTGAGCAATCGGGCATCGAGGTCCAAGATGAATGGGCCAAAGCGAATTTTCACAACTGGCTCTCTTAGAGAAAACCTGCAAAATCCTTGAGAATCCCCTGAGACCCGTTCGAGGATTGTCGATATCTTACCCCTCGTGGTTCGGTCGTTATTGATTCATCGCGGTTGGCGGTGTTTCACAGGGAGGCAATATGAGAATGCGGTGTCGGATCGCTGTCTTGACACTCACGCACGCTTTAGTGGGGTGCGACACCCGCTCGACAGGTTTACAGCTACCGATCGCACCCAGTGCAACGGCACCGATTGTGACGCCTGCTTCTCCACTCTCGAGCTCGCTTAGACCAGAACAGTGGATCCTCACCGGAACCTACATGGGTCACACGGGTCCAGCCACATGCATCTCACCGTTCTCCGGAATCCCGGGCGAACCGACCTCGTCGGTCTTGACGATCGTGCGTACGGGGCCATCCATACAGCTGTCCACGGAGCACGACCATTACATAGGCACCGTCGTTGGCGATCAATTCTCTGCGACGGAGACCGCGGACCCCGGCGGACTCTGGAACTGCGGTACGGAGCGGCGCCCCTTTCGTTTTGAGGGAACTGCGACTGGCCAATTCTCAGCCGACGGTCGTTCACTCGTGGGTGAAGAAGTGGCGATATTCCGGCTGAGTTCTGTAGAAACGATCAGTCGCCGGTGGCACTGGACCGCCACTCGTAAGGAATAGCTCAGGATCGCGTGACTGTCTGGTGTGAACTGTCAATCGGGCGAAAGCGAGCTGCGGTGCACTAGAACAACAAACAGGAGACTGCCATGCTGACTCAGACGCACCATCCGCTCGTATGCGCCTCCAAACTGTGGGCAATCGGTTCAGCTCTGTTCGCCATTTCCCTCATGCTTTGCACGGTCTCCAGCAGCGCGTGCTCGCCCACCGTTCCCAGTAAGTTTCAGATTCCGCCTGGATCCTATCGCTCTGTCTTCACAAACCTGAAGGGTGAAGGGGGATTTGCGGGGATAAGCATCACGCCAAAAGCCATTCCGGAGGCCACGATGGCTGCGGATATCAGCGTCCGTCTCGTGGGGCTGAGGCCAAATGCGACCTACCTATTCCAGCGAGCGCAGGAAGGAGTCGGCGGCCGGCCGCTTGGTTCGGATGGCATCTGCCAGCGTGCCCTCGGCCTCTCCCCTTGGTCGCCGATCGATCCGCCTACGCTAAATTTTCAGACGATGCCGCTTCCAGCCGTGG
>JACMME010000247.1 GCA_014379205.1 Gemmatimonadaceae bacterium | reverse complement strand
GCGCCGCCTCCTGAACGAGCGAGATAATCCAGTCTTCCATCGAACCAAGCTTGCGCGGCGCCAACTGGACGATGAGGGCGATCCTCAGCTTGCGGGTCATCCCGCTTCCGGACTCGTCGCTGCGGCGGGGCGGGCTGCGACCGACGAGCGAGGTTGATGTGATTCATTTCCCCCCGTTACCCGTGTCGCGAGGGCTCCTCCGACGATTAGGCCCGCCAAACCGCACAGCCACTCACTGAGCGACGCGGCAGGAAGGCCGAATGCCCGTGGAATCATTATCAGTCCGACTGCCACGGGCAAAAGTACGAGGAACACGAGTCTCCAATGCCTGGCGATCCCAGCTGCCGTTGAATCGGCAGCCATGCGTCCAGCCCAGTATCCGAACGGAATAAGCCAGGAAGCAGTCCAGATGCAGCTTACCACGAACTCTTCGTGCGTCCCCTCGATGATCCAGTTGAATGGCAACACCATTGTCCACCCCAGCGAGGTGGTAACAGGCTCTCTCCGGTGCCTTGTCGCCA
Organism: Gemmatimonadaceae bacterium; assembly: GCA_014379205.1. Lineage (GTDB taxonomy): Bacteria > Gemmatimonadota > Gemmatimonadetes > Gemmatimonadales > Gemmatimonadaceae > JACMME01. The sequence goes on along the minus strand of JACMME010000247.1, from coordinate 1,504 downwards.
AGGCTGTTTGCGCGCTCATCGTGACTTCGCCTGCAAAGTAACGTCCGCTTAACCTGAGCACGTCAGTCGCGATGGGACCGTCGTCGACGTCGCCAGAAGGGAAGGCGTTTCGGAGAGCGAACATCGGGCGACGCAGCCGGAGCACGTCTGCACCAGTGCGAATTCCGAAAAGCAGATTCCGTTGTTGCTGCGCAAGCACGACGATTTCGCGTTGCTCGGCGTCCGCCACACGTACAATGGGCGCCATTCCCCGCGTTGGTCCTGCAGCTATGACCATCGCCACCACGGGTGCTCCGTTGAGGAGTGCGCGGCGGATAGGGCGGCTATCGGCAAAGGCCCAGTTTGGAATGGCGACGTCGTCGACGCGGGCGCTGATCACGCGTCCCTCGAATAGCGCGAGCTTTCCGATGGCTCTGGCGATCTGGCCATAATATCGGGAGTCCGGAAGCGACGGAGCGAATCCATAGCTCGAGATTGATTGAATCGACAGCCAGGTCGCGGACCAACCGATGGTTAGAATGGTGGCAATTCGCGGAGTGGGTCGTAGCAGAATCAGGCTGTAGCGGACGAGCCCAAAGCCGAGCGCGCCACCAATCGTGTTGGTGATTACGTCTCCGAGGGTTGAGTCCCGACCAGGAATGACAAGGAATTGGGCAGTCTCGATCACCATCGACAAGCCACATACTGCGAGAAGCGCGCGCCTTCCGGCGATTCCGGAGAGCGCGAGACCAATACCGAGTGGAAGAAAGAGAAGGACGTTCAGGAAGGCATCGACACCGCCAAACGATCCGCAGACCAGACAGGAATGCTGACGCATGGACTGGCCAGGCTCGGGGAGCAACGTCGCGAATCCTATTGCGAGCAGGCTTGCAATCGTGATCGCCAGGCCTCGCCAGCGGACATGTGGCGTCGGGGCAACAGTTGTCTGCATTCCGGTTGGTTAAGGGGTACGCCCAGACGATAGCCACGCGGGCAATCCCCTTGTGGCGTAAGGGGATAGTACGTGCCCACCGACACCGCCGCCAGTTTCCGGAACTGGCATTTGAAGTGCGAACGACGGGTACCTCCGTCCGGCGCCGAGCCCATCTCCCTCCCAAACACCAAGCCTTTGACTTCGCACTTCTTTACCGTCGATGTCGAGGAATATTTTCAGGTCAAGGCCCTCGAGTCGGTCGTGCGTCGCGAGGACTGGCTATCCAGGCCCAGCAGGGTTGCGCAAAGCATCGATGCGCTTCTCGATAGGCTCGATCGGCATGGGGCGCGGGGTACTTTCTTCGTGCTTGGATGGCTCGCGAAGTATCGCCCGGAAGTTGTCCTCAGCATTGCCGCCGCGGGACACGAAATCGCATCACACGGCTTTTGGCACCAGCGAGTCACAACGCTGGCCGCCAGCGCATTTCGCGAGGATGTCCGCTCGTCAAAGCAAGCTCTCGAAGATCTCACCGGTGCCGCCGTGCTCGGATACCGGGCGCCGAACTTTTCGATCATCCCCGGGTGGGAGTGG
>JACMME010000246.1 GCA_014379205.1 Gemmatimonadaceae bacterium | reverse complement strand
GTACGTGCGCGCGCCCGTAGACTGTGCCGGCAGGCTGGCAACGGCTGAGACCAGAAGGAGCGCGATGAATCGGGGCATGAAAGTCACCTGGTGGGCAATTTCTCAACACGATGAACAGAGCACCCGCAAATCTCAAGGTCGCCACAGCCTGGTAACGCGTCGATCCTAGTCACAAGCCGATCCGTCTGATCCGTTGTTTCCGTAGCATCGTATAACCTTCCCGTCTTGATGCCCGGCCGCAGTTCTCCGCGCCAGGGAATTAGCAATCATTACAGGCGTTGTTCTTGACACGATCTTTCCCGCGCACGGCTATCCGCCGTTCTGGCATCAAGACGGGAAGGTTATAACGGATGCTTTGGAAACAACGGATCAAAGGGATTGCTCCGTTGGTGGGGAGAGCTACATCGCCACACAAGCCGATCCGGCTGATCCGTTGTTTCCGTAGCATGGTATAACCTTCCCGTCTTGATGCCCGGCCGCAGTTCTCCGCGCCAGGGAATTTGCAGTATTTCCAGGCGTTGTTCCCAGCAAGTCGAAGGGCTCTCGACTGGTGCTGACCATTAAGAGTCTGACTAGCTTCACCATCTGATGCACAAACGCCAGCACGGTGTATTGCTTTTCGCTCTGCTCCTCGCCGCCGGCTGTCGAACGGGGCAGGACTACCTGAACCTTGATGGACCGAGGTTTTCGGGCAGCCCGAGCGTGGCTCGGGTGAACGAGCCTGCGGTTGTTGATACGCTGCGGCTGGTGTCCTTCAACATCGAGTTTGCGCTACGAGTGGACAGCGCGATCGCGGTAATCTCATCAACCCCGGCGCTGCGCGACGCCGACGTGATTCTGCTCCAGGAGATGGACGAAAAAGCAACGCAGCGCGTATCGGAGGTGTTGGGTCTGTGGTACGTGTACTACCCGGCGATCTTTCATCTCAGGACTCGCCGAAACTTCGGCAACGCAGTCCTGTCACGCTGGCCGATCGTGGAAGACAGCAAGATCCTGCTGCCACACGTCTCTCGCTTCGCGCGCACGCACCGCGCTGCTACAGCCGCTACGATTCGCGTCGGATCAGCGCTGATACGCGTGTACTCGACGCACCTCGGCACGCCGGTAGATGTAGGGGCAGGATCCCGGCGCGACCAGCTTCGCGCCATTCTAGCCGACGCGGAGCGGTATTCGCGTGTCGTCATCGGTGGTGACATGAATGACGGCTCTGTCGGACGGGTCGCGCGGGAAATGGGGTACGCCTGGCCGACGGAACGGGGTCCGCGCACGACCAGCCTGGGACGGTGGGACCACATTTTCCTGAAAGGTCTGTTGAGCCCCGACAGCGCGGCGGCCGGTACCGTACTCGATGTGCGCGGCACCAGCGATCACCGGCCGGTCTGGGCAGCCGGCATTCTCCGCTAGTGTCGGGCGGGACAATGCCACCTTTTATTTATCCGGATTGAGACTGATCGCCGGATGGGCAGAAGGGATGACGCGATAACCTGACGTGCGGCCCTCTCGCCAAGAAATCGGCGGGAGTACATATTGGCGGCGATAGACATACAAGTCGCGGCATGATCCCGTCGGGATGGCGCCGCCGGAAGCAAACTTGAGGGAGCGATAACGTGCAAACTCCGGCCTATGATGCAATTGTGGTGGGGTCCGGGATCTCCGGCGGCTGGGCCGCCAAGGAGCTCACGGAAAAAGGGCTTCGCGTCCTGCTTCTGGAACGCGGCCGCAACGTCGAGCACATCAAGGATTACGTCAATGCCATGAAGGGTCCGTGGGAGTACGCGCACCGCGGCGGCCGCACAAAGGCAATGGAGGAAATTTACCCGGTGCTCAAACGGGACTATCCTCTGAACGAAAAGAATCTGGATTTCTGGGTGAAGGACAGCGAGTCGCCATACACGGAGGTCAAGCGGTTCGACTGGTACCGCGGCTATCAAGTCGGCGGCCGGTCGCTCATGTGGGGGCGCCAGAGCTATCGCTGGAGCGAGTTCGACTTCCAGGCGAATGCGAAGGAAGGGATCGCGGTGGATTGGCCGATCCGGTACAACGACCTGGATACCTGGTACGACCATGTCGAGCGTCACGCTGGCATTTCCGGCTCACTCGAGAAGCTGGCACAGCTTCCCGACGGCGAATTCCAGCCACCCATGCCGCTCAACTGCGGCGAGGAGATTGTCGCGGGGCGTCTCACCAAGCTGTATAACGGCCGGCGGCGCCTCATTCCGGGACGGACAGCTAACGCGACCAAGGCACTTCCCGGACGAAGCGCCTGCCAGTACAGAGACGCGTGCTGGCTCGGTTGCCCCGTCGGCGGCTACTTCAGCACTCAGTCTTCGACACTGCCCGCGGCGGTTGCTACCGGACGTCTGACACTGAAGCCGTTCTCTATCGCGACCGAGGTTCTGTACGACAAGGACCGCAAACGCGCCACCGGCGTGCGGGTCGTGGACGCGGTAACCGAGCAGACGACAGACTACACGGCGAAGGTGGTTTTCCTGTGCGCGTCAACGCTCAACTCTACCTGGCTCCTTCTGCGTTCCGCGACGGACATGTGGCCCGGTGGGCTCGGCAGCAGTTCAGGAGAACTCGGCCACAACCTGATGGACCACCACTTCCGCTGCGGCGCGGATGGCAGGCTCGAAGGGCTCAGCGACAAATACTACTACGGAGGGCGCCCCACGGGCTTCTACATTCCGCGGTACCGGAACCTCTTTGGCGAGAAGCGTGAGTACACGCGCGGGTTTGGATACCAGGGAAGCGCAGGGCGCGATGGCTGGTCACGTGCCGTCGCCGAGTTGGGAGTCGGCGGCGCGTTCAAGGACGCAATGGCACAGCCCGGGGAGTGGGGTATCGGCGCGACCGCATTCGGCGAGATGCTCCCGCAGCACAAGAACATGATCTCGCTCGACGAGACCAAGAAGGACAAGTGGGGGCTTCCGGTTCTGAAGATCGATTGCGCAACGGGCGAGAACGAGCGCCTGATGCGCAAGGACATG
>JACMME010000245.1 GCA_014379205.1 Gemmatimonadaceae bacterium | reverse complement strand
GCTTGAGGGGGCGCTCGTCGCGCTCATCGACGCCACCGGTCCGCGCGCCGCCGCCCCGCGGCTCGTCTTGCGGGTCGTGCCAACTCCCGCGATTCCAGTGCCGCATTTCGACAGCGCGCCGCCCGACGACGACGCCGTGTTCAGCTATCTCATCGGAGGCGAGCAGCCGGCGTGGGAGGCAGCGCTCCGCGCAGATACTGTTGTTGGCGCCTTCCTGGATGACGACTGGACAGGCTGACGACGCCCGCGCCGGCTACCGTGACGCTGCAGTTGACAGTCGCGTGATCCGCGGAAGCCGATGCGGTGTCCGCCTCAGCTGCTGGTGCATCCGAGCCGGCGAGTCGCATATTGAGCCGATCACCTGCAACTGAGCTTCCGCGTTTCAGTAGCCACTTCGATCCGAACGGTTCAAGTGCTGACTCCTCGGCAGGTCGACGGAATCGGCTCGGAATGTGGCCCTGCTATCCGCGTTGGCGACCTTTATCGTTGCGTGGCGCCTTGCATCTGGCCTCGCGCTCTACTGGTCAGGCTCTGACCTGATCGGCGTGGTGCAAAGCCTGCTCGTGCGTCGGCATCGCGAACTATGTCAGAAATAATCCCCGATCCGGATTCGAACCTGTGAATCCATCCAAAGCCCCTCCTTGGATCATCCGGCTCGGCCTGGAACTGCTTGTTGTGTTCATCGGTGCGTACGCCGCGTTTGGTCTGTCACAATACCAGGCGAGGAGAGAGGCGGTAGACCGTCGCCACCAGCTACAGGATGCGCTCGTTCGTGAGATCAAGGATCTAACCTCCAACACCCGGCGAGTCGCGCAGCAGCTCCCGATCGAGCTCGCCCAGTTCGACTCCGCCGTCCGTGCAGGCCGCCGTCCAGCGTTGCAGCCGTGGATTGAACCGGTGCGGGTGCAAACGCATATGTGGGAAGCGACTCTCCAGTCCGGTGCGTTGGACCTATTCGATATCCCAACCGTGTACAGGTTGTCACGCTTTTACAACGAGCTGAATGCTGGCTTTGAGCAGCTCGCGCAACTCCGCAGCCTTTCGGAATCAGTGCTGATACCAAACCTGGAACGGGGAAGCAGCGAGTTTTACGAGCAAGATGGCCGCAGTTTACGCCCGAAATATCGATGGTACCGCGACGGGCTCGGACGTCTTGCAGGTTTAGCTTCGAGTATCACGACGCTAGGTGATAGTCTGACAAGCCAGCTCGCTTCCGATCAAACGCGTGCAACGCCGCACAGGTAGTGTCGGCTCAACGATCGTTCCAGCTGCCCGCTTTCCATTCGATGCGCTCGCAGCTGAACTTGGACGTTAGGCAGGCGCACACATCAAACCCGTGGACGAGCGAAGTACACAGTTCCCGAAGCCGACCACGTGGTACGACCGTCTCGTCGTATGGGCCGTCACGTGGGAGGACTGCGAAGGCGTTCCTCTCGCCATAGGATCGTTCCGTGACGAGGGAGGCCTTCGCGCTCGAGTGGCCGGTGCACTCCATCTGCTGGCCGTCTACGCGCCTGCAGACCTCGCCCGCGTTCGCAAGTTGATGCGCGGTATCGTCGTCACTCGGCTTTATGGAGCAAATGCGCAATGGAGACAGTCGATCCGTGTCTGCGTGTTATCGACAGAGTACCTGCAGAGTGCCGAGGCCGCTGCGGAAGGAGTCGCGGCTACCATTGTCCATGAACTGACGCATGCACGGCTGGATGCCATCGGGTTCGACTACCGAAAGGAGCGTCAGGCTCGAATCGAACGCATTTGCTTTCGGGCATCAAACAGATTCCTCCAGAAGCTCCCAGAGTCCGACCATCGCAAGGCAGCGCTTGAGGAGATCGAGGAATTCCTTGCCTTCGATACCGGAGTATGGCGGGCGCTACTCGGACGCGATGATCGACCGTGGTATTTTCGAGCTCTCGCGTATGTCCTGCGGCGCGTCACATAGTATTGGCATCGCGAAG
>JACMME010000244.1 GCA_014379205.1 Gemmatimonadaceae bacterium | reverse complement strand
TCACACACGCAGTTGCGGACCAGACTAAATGACCGGCAGGGTGAGAATCAGTTTCACGGTATCTTCCAGACCCTCCCGGTTCGATCGTCGCTTACCGTGGCCAACCATCGGCCGTCAGCGCTGAACGCGATGTCATTCACGTCCCGTCCGTGACCGCGCAGGACTTTCACCGGCTCAGCTGTCTGAGCGTTCCACACCCGAGCCGTTGAATCGAAGCTCGCACTCGCCAGCAGCCGGTTGTCTGGCGACAATGCAATACCATGCACCGAGTTCGTGTGCCCGACAAACTGCCGCAGTACAGTGCCGCTCGACGCGTCCCAGAGACGCACTGTCCCGTCCCGGCATCCAGTGGCAATCAGCCGCCCATCGGTGCTAAACACGACCGCGTAGATGCTGTCGTTGTGTCCCGATAGCAGCGCAGTCTGGCGTCCGGATGCGACATCCCAGATGCGTAGTGTGCGATCACGACTTCCGGAGACGAGACTTCGGCCGTCGGAGCTGAAGGACACGCTGTACACTGCGTCCGTATGCCCAACGAGCGTGCGCAGTTTGCGCATCTCCCGTGCATCCCAGAGATGGATGACGCGGTCACCACCCGCGGCGGCCAGCAGGCGTCCGTCGGGACTGTAAGCGAGAGCCTCGATCTCCGCGGGCTGCGGGAGCCGTCTGAGCTCCTCACCAGTCTCCAGTCGCCAGATGCGCACCAGACTGTCGAACCCGGCCGCCGCAAGAAACCGCCCATCCGGACTGAATCGCACTTCCGTGAAATTTCGTCCAGGAAAGCGCCGCACCTCGCGACCGGCACGCCAGTCCCACAACACCACCCTTCCGCCGTTGTCGGCAGTCGCCAGCAAGCGGCCGTCGGGGCTGAAGGCAAGTCCTTCAATGTCCTTGTCCGCTGCCCCTGAAAGCAGGATCACCGAGTCGGCCAGCGCGACTTCATCGGTTGGGTAGGAAACCCTGGACGCGCTGTCACTTCTCGCGGCAACCCGTTCGGGTGACGGCCGGCAGGTGGCAAGTGCGAGCAGTGTTGCCGCCAGCAGGGCTCCGCGGCGGATCACGGAACCACCCGATCGCTTGCGCGCATGGCAGCGATCGCTTCCATGGCCGGATCCCGCTTTGCGCGAAATAGACGGAACGTGAGCGGCGTATACAATTCCGGCGCCAGCGTCGTGCGATAATCCGTTGGCCAGGATGTCTGCCAGAAGTAGTCCGAGATGCTGACGGGCACGCCGCTCCACGGAAGTATCACAATGTTACTCTCGCCAACGAAGTTGGGGCTCGACACGGTAGGCTCACCCACGAGCATCACCTGCGTGTGGCGATCGAGCATGGTGGCCGCGTTCATAGCCGCGGAGAACGTGAACGGGCCCGTGATCGCGAAGAGCTTGCCGCGTTGATTCAGACGGGGCCGCTCGACAATGCTCTGAATAAGCAGAGGGAGCAACCGCGAGTTACCACCGTTGTTCCACCGCATGTCGATGACGAGCGCTTCGGCTGCGGTGCTATCCAGGGCCGCAAACAATCGGCGTGTGAATGCCGCGAACGACTCGCCCTGCATGTCGGTGACATTGTTGAACTGGAAGTACATCATCTTCGAATCAGGCAGGTACTCGAACCACTGCAGCGTCCGGCGATCCCGGAAGCCGATCGGAAGCCTTCCGGGCGTTGCGTCTATCGCATGAATCCATTTCGGATGCGCAACGATTCTGCTGAATGCAGGATCATTTGGTGCTGCCTGGATGACAGTGCTTCGTTTCGCACCACGCGCATCACGTATCGTCACGGGCAACCGCTCCCCGTCCGGCACGACACCCAGCCCACGCAATACCTGGGGGAATCGCAAGTAACGCGGCCCGTTTCGAATGATTGTGAGCGCGTTGTCATCCGACGTGATCGAATCCAGCATTGCCAGTACGGTCCGGACTGGCCGCCCCGCAACTTCCAGCACCTCCGCGCCAACAACATCCGCTAACGCGGAGTCTGCAGCCGTGATGAAGAGTCCATCCTCGAAAAGCTGGAAGTGGACAGGCAGCGTCCTGGTCCACTTGGGCACGCCTTCCGGAATGGCGTTCGTGTGCGCGTCACCAAGTCCCGCCATGATACGCATGACACCAACGGTGATGGCTTCGTCGGACAGGTGGGGAACCGCTGCAGCCAGCAGTTCTACCTCACGCCGGAAGTCAGCCTGGGAAGTCTTCCGAAAAGCGTTGAAGCGCGTCCGCTCGATCTCCTCAACGAGGAAATTGAGATCCCATCGCCATCCCGCTTCGCGAGCCAGCTTCGTGACGTCGGCACTGGCGGCCAGGCGCTCGAACCGCGAACGGAATCGCTCATCCGAGCGAAGCGCCGAGAATCCAGCGTCATCCCACAAGGCGCGGCGTTCGCGATATCCCAGTTTAATGCCGCGCTCCAGTGCGCCCAGCGCCGCGGCGTTATCACCAGCTGCCGCATGTGCGCGTGCGAGCGCTACCGCCACGCGGCGCGGTTGGTCGGCGCCGAGCTCGAGCGCCTTCTCCAAGGCGAGGGTAGCGCCCCGCGCATCACCGCCGTTCAATCTCGCGAGTCCCAGCAGAAACCAGGATCCCGCTACGTGCGGGTTATCGGCGATGGCGCGACTGTAGGCGTCGCTCGCGCCCTTCCAGTCTCCGCTAGAGAAGCGCGTTTGCCCCTCCTGCACCGTGCGAAGATACTCCGCCGGCGCCATCCGCTGCGCGGCAGCGGATGCAGTCGCGACGAGAAGCAACATGACAGCCGCGGCGCACCGCTGCTTGGTGGCGCCAACCACTGTACAAGTCACTGTTCGTTCAACAGTCCTTGAAGCTGGAACGTCCGGTCGCGTCCCATCGATCAGCGCTCACCGGCGGGAGGCTTCAATTCCCAAAGCACATTAACTATCACCCACCGTCCATTCCATTTCGCCAGGTGCAGATAGTCGATCCAGTCCGACGCGACGATTTTTACGCTGGACGAACCCCTGTATATGTCGAGAATCTGGACGTCCTTCTGCTGCTTTTCCCTCGGCGTTCGATTTCCACCGCCGTAGCGGGTGCCTTGCACAAGACTCAGTGCGCTCATCTGGCTTAGTCGGCTCTCCGAGGAAGTCGAATCGGTTCGCACGATCCGTTTGGCCAGCTCCGGATGCAATGCCCTTTCCATGCGGACGGCGTCACCAGCGTACCAACCTTCGATATAATCGACGGCAGCTCGGCGAACGGCGACGCTGTCGGGAGCGCCTTGCGCACTAACTGTGACAACGGAGGCCAGGAGTGCGAGCGCAGGAATAAGGACATGGCGTGTCATGCTACCTCGTCGAGCCACGTGACGAATGTGTGAGGAGAGATCGCCGTCCATGACGATCGCCTTCACTGAATTTTCTCCAGTACCTGCCACGATCCAACTGTCAGAGCCGTTATTCGGCCCGCCGAATCCGCTGCCAATCCGAAGCGCCGCTGGGCCGTGAGATCGCGAAAGAAAAGCGGCGCTACTTCTACCCAGCGAGTGTCGAACGCCGTAAGCGTTCCGTCGGTGTTGGCTGAAACGCTGAAATCCTGTGTGGAACGAAGAGAGTCCGGGCACGTGTGGCAGTACACGTTGGCTCGGTACGTCCCGGCGAAGGCAGCGAGTCGTGTCGCGTGGCTCGAGTCGGGCGTCGGCACCTTGATGTTGCGCCGGTCGGGGAAGTAGCGGTCGAACAACGCCTGCTTGACGTCGAATCGGAGGTTTGCGCCTTCCCGGTGGCCGACGATCAGAAAGCCGGTACGCGAATCGGGAAGAAGCGTGACAAGTGAGCTGAATCCTCCGATATCACCGCCATGCTCGAGAACGCGCTCGCCGTTGGTGTCGCGGATCTGCCAACCGTACCCCCATCCTGGAATGAGCGGGTGCATCGTCGCGTGCTGCGTCTGCATGTCGCGCATTGCGCGCGCGCTCATCAGCCGCTTGCCGTTGAAGGCGCCACCCTCGAGCTGCGCAATCATGAACGAGGCCATATCCGTGGCCGTCGCCGCAAAGGAGGAGCTTGGCGTTGAATGGTACCACTCGTAGGGAACTCGGCGTACGACGCTGTCTCCGTACTCGTATCCGGTTGCAAGCCCCTTCTCGGTTCCCGCACGGGACATGATTCGGGCCGACCGCATGCCGAGCGGCAGGAAGATGTTACGGCGGAGATATTCGTCGTATGAAAGGCCACTCGCGCCTTCCAGCACCAGCCCTGCGAGTGCTATCCCGAAGCTGGAATAAGACGTCATTGTGCCGGGCGCGTGGACGCGAACCAGCTTGTCGCGCAGGAATTCGCCGAGTGGCTTGATCTCGTTCGCCGACTGCGTGAGACGCCCGCGAAGCTCGTCGAAACCAGCCGTGTGGGTGAGCAGTTGAGCCGTGGTAACCGGCTGGGCGTAGGTGGCGGGAACACGGAAAGCCCGGATGTATCGGTTCACGTCGGCGTTCAGATCGAGCTTGCCGCGATCGGCGAGCTGCGCTACCGCCGTTGCGGTGATCACCTTGGTGATGGACGCAAACGGCCACACCGTGGAATCGGGCACGACCAGCCGGTTCGCTTCACGGTCGGAAAATCCGTAGCCCTTTGACAGGACGATGCGGCCACCTCGTACGAGGACGAATGCCGCGCCAGGAATGTGCTCGGCGGCCATTCCCGATAGCATCACACTGTCGACAAGCAGCTCCAGCTCTTGCGTGGTTATCGCCGCCGCACCGGTAGCGATACGCGAGCTTTCAGGCTGGACTTCCTGCGACGATGCAGTGCAAGCAATGCTGCTGATAAGGAGGAGCGGCATAGCACGCCGAATCCCACGCGCCAGCGCGCAGCCGAGGTTCTCCAGTTCGCAGCTCATAACGACTCGGGTCATCGGCTCGGGATCAGTTGTACAGATCGAGCACGATTCGCAGCGTGCCGTCCGGTTGCCGCTTCCAGATCACGACGAAATCGCACACATAGGTGCCTTGCTGCCCGTTGGAGCCCGTGGAGGAGAGAGTAGACACCCCTATCTGGTACGCCTCCGCGCGGCTGCCACCTACTTCCACTACCTCGAGCTTCCAGGTCGCCGGCTTCCGAATACCGGCCCAGTAGCGGTCGATGGCGGCACGGCCTTTCACTGTTGTCCGCCTCGGGCCAACAATGCTCGCGCTGTCCGCATAGAAGCGAGTGACGGTCGAGGGGTCCGTGTTGAAGGCGGCGACCATTGCCGCGTTCAGGGCCTTTACCTCGGCGCGGAGAGCGGTGTCGGCAACTGAGGGCGATGCGGCGACCACAAGGTTCGACCTGTCGGCATTGGCCGTTGAGGCTCTTGCCGCAGAGATCATGACGGGAGAAATAGCGGCCGCAAAGAGTGCGAACATCTGTGCCGATCGAAGTGCCATTGGAGAAATCCTCGTGAAGTCGATCCGGTAAGACTGCCTGGGTGACCGCAAGCTTGCGCGAGGAAGGAGCCACGCCAACGCCCTGGTGACTAAGCGGCCTGGGGAAGGGACGACCAGGTCGTAGAGCGAGTCCCGAACTCGCCAGGCAGGATGGTTTCGCCGCCTTAGCCGACCCGTGTCGTGTGTTCCACGTCGTATTCGGTTGCCAGCCGGTCAGCTTTCCTTCCCAACCGCCAGACGCACCGCGAGAGTCTTGCCGCGTGCGCTGGTGATGGGCGGAACTCTCTGGACGTTGAAGCTTCGCGCCTGTCGCCAAACCTCGGTCATGAAACGCTGCTTTTCGTCCGTGCGGCCCAGCTCATCGATGAGTCGCGCCATAACTCCGGCCTCGTCGACCACCCCAACCTGAGGGTGAATCCGGAGCGTGATCATGGTCTGGGCGCCTGTACCTTCCTCTTCGACCAATTGGTAATCGTACGGCCCTCCACCGAACTCGGCCGGCAACCGGCGCTCGATAATCTCGATGAGGTCGTCGATCGGAAAATTCAGACCTTCGCTGGTCAGTTTCTCATAACTGCGCACGGCGTGTATGTGAAGTGTGAGTCCAGCACGCTGCATGACGCAGCCACAGTCCCGCTCTGCCAACTGCGCATAGTCTCCATTTTCCGCATTCAGCAGAAAGCGAGACGCCGAAGGGTGCAGCGTTGTGAACAGAAGCGGATGAACGGCCGCGTCTCCGTAGGCCACCAGCCGCGGACTGTGAATAACCGCGAGCGTATTGAGACTCACGTGCATCTCATCGCCATACAGTGGCGTCGGACATCCCTGTCCCACCCAGACACCGCCGGGCTCAAAGCCGTACAGCACGGTTGTTCGCGCACCGGAGGCGTCGATGACGCTTCGCTTTGCCTCGGTCATGGGCTCGCCACTCGCCATGAATGTGACGCCTTCGAGCGACACCCCCATGGCCGTTCCAGTGCGTGCGATACGAGCAGCGTTCGACGCGACAGTGCGCACGCAGGACTTCTCGCCTTTCGCGCGACAATCGGCGATCCACCGGACGATACGGTCGATCTGGTGCTCAGGCGTCGTCTGGGGACGGGCGAAGCCAGGACCGAACAGCGTACCCATGAGAGAAAGCTCATGAGCGATGATCATGAAGTACGCTTGCTCGAACCGATTCGAGAATGGCATTGCCCGTGCAAACCAGCGGACACACGGAATGCCGAGCCGCGCGAGCTTGAGCATGTACATCATACCAGCCACGCCCGGCAGAACTGGTTCAAATGCGGCGTGCCGGTGTGTCTGGAGCGAGTGCGCAAGGATGAACGTGCCGACTGCCGGCGTCTCCTGTGCCAACCACTCGAATGAAGTAGTCAGGCGCTGAGGCTGATTGCTCGTGCCGCTCGACTGACTCGCGAAGCCGTCGCGTGAAAGCCTTATGTCTTCCGGGTTCAAGCAGAAGCTCAACGAACCGCGCGTGACGTCTGTTTTTCCCTTCAGCTCGGATGCAGCCAGATAAACCCCGGCATCCGCGAGCCGCCGGAGGGCTCCTTCCAAACCTTCCTGATGAACCAACTCACGAACGTCCTCCAGCGTCGTTCCTGCGTGCCTGAGTAGCTTCGCGTACGGACTGCGGGATCCGGGTGCCTGGGTCTGCGCGAGGAGCGCGAGGAAGCGCGTCTCGCGAGTGGCGATGGAGTCCCGTAAATCAGCTTCGGCGCGATCGAGCCTCCCCGCCTTTCTGAGAAAGCTTCGCACTCTCAGGGGAAAGGACAGAGGTTGCGTCAGAGCAGCCGTCAGACGCATTCCCGAAGCCCGTACGGCGAGCCCGCTCAGGTACCCTTCATTGCCTCATCATACCGCCTTTGCATCTCGACCGGCGTAACTTCTTCGATGCTATGGCCGATGGACCATCTGTGTCCAAATGGGTCGCGCACGCTTCCAGAGCGCTCGCCGTAGAACTCGTCCTTGGGTTCGCGCTCGAGCGTCGCTCCAGCCGCGACAGCGCTCCGGATAACTGCGTCTGCGTTGTCAACATGAATGTGAAGCGTGACGCTCGTGCCGCCGATGGATATCGGGCCTCTCACGTTGTTCTCCGGATATTCATCCGCCAGCATTAAGGTCTTTCCGTCGAAATCCAGTTCAGCATGCCCGATACGGCCGGTCGGCTCTGTGAGACGGAATTTTTCTTTGGCGCCGAACGCTGTGGTATAGAAGGTGATTGCTTCGGCCGCCCCGCCAACGTGCAGATAGGCGAACAATTCGTGAATGCTCATTTTGTCTCCTGAACTGGTGAACTATGTGCTCTTTCCTAATGCATTTTCGACACGTGAAGCCAGATGCCGAAGGCGTTCACCTGTGAACGACTGAGCGAAGTGTATGCCGTGAACGAACCGCCGTCTTGAAAGGAATTGACCTGAGACAGGGTCTCTAGTCCCGCACCGGAACGTGGTTGGGGAAGCGGGGAGCAGCGTGGCGATATTGTCCGGGCGATACGCCCGCGAGCTCGCGAAACTCCCGGTTGAAGTGTGCCTGGTCGCTGTAACCCGCGTCCAACGCGAGCCCGCCCCACGAGCTTCCCGGCAGCACCGCAAGACGCTCGAGCGTTCTCTGAAACCGCATGATCCGGCAAAAAACTTTGGGACTCAGTCCGACGGCGCCGCGGAACAGCTCGATGAAGCGCCGGTGACTGTACCCCGTCTCTGATACGACATCAGTCACCTGATGCGTCTCCGAGAATCGGGCCAGGGCGTACTCCACGACGGGGTGAAGACCGCGCACCGCCGGAAGGCGAGCAACGAGAATGGACTCGAGCAGTTCCAGCTCGCGACCCAGACTTCCGGCGTTGCGCAGCCGCTCCCTCACGATGTCGGCCGACTCTCCCCAAAGGTCGCGAAGTGAGGTGTGCCGACCTGCGAGAAGATCGGCGGGTGAGCCGAAGAGCAGCTGCGCGGCTCCAGGATACAGCTGCGCACCCACCGAATGCACGGGCCGCGAAACGTCCTTTACATAGGAGGTCGCGCGCGCACCGCCCACGGAGCTCAAGCCAACAGACTTTCCTTCCACGTCATCCGGACCATCGTACAGATGCAGAGGATGATCCGAAAGGCGGAAAACCAGGTGCATCATGCCGGTGGGGATGACTCGTTCGCGCTCGGCAACGCGGCTGAACGGCTCAGCCGTTTGATCCGACGCCCATAGCGTCTTCACGAATGGGCGAAGCACCGCGCGGGGAGGTCGCGTCAACAGCATTTGCTGGATGATCCTTTGAGAATGGAGGGGGGAAGTGTGGGCGATGCGAAGTGGAGGGCTTGTAGTCACCCTCTAGTCTTTTCGACCAACCGGCCGTGCCTTCATGTACTTCCAGTTGTGTGGCTTGCCTTCAGCCATCCATTCGACCGCGGTTACCAGGCGTCTCGTGCGAGTCACGTCCGTCTTTGCCTCCGCAATCCATTCGATGTACTCACGCTTGTTACTAGGGCTGAAGCTCTCGAATGTAGCTTTTGCCCTAGGGCTCTTGCTAAGGGCCTTTGCGAGCTCGGCTGGCACCAGAGGCGTTTTCTTCGCTATGCGGGGTGCCTGAGGCCTTTTCTCACCGGCGTCGTTGGAACGCGCCGCTTTCTTTACTAGCGCGACTAGAATCTTGTCCCCAGGCAGGTCGGACAGCGCCGAGATTCTGCCGAAGTTCCCCATCGCTTCGGAATTGTCCGGAAGCAGCATGGCACCCTTCCAGAATCCGAATGCACAGTGATTCTTGAATGCCGCCATGCCGCAGAGCATGCCCTTGTACATGAAATGCGGAACACCCCATTTGAGGGTTTCCTCTACATCAGGACAACCGGCATGTACCAGCTTCCGAAGATGAGCGAGAATGGGTCTCGCAAACTCCGCTGACCTGGCAATGTAAGCGTCCACCCTGGTATCCGTTTTCCCCATACTGGCAATCCCCTCGGGCTTATTGCTGACGGGTCGGTACGTGAACCCGCTCGAACTTCACGCTTTTTCGACTGAACCGGAGTTCTTGCGGCTCTTCATGTAGCGGCGCATTACCGCAATTCGTTCCTGGGCATCCGGAATGTGTAGCACTACCTGCTCCACGTGCTTGAGGTACAGATACGGTGGAATTCCCGGCACAGCGCGAAGATCGGCGAGAAATGGCTGGAGTTTCGCAAACACGGCCACATGCTCGGTGTTTATGGCATTGAACATTTCTTCATCTATGGCTCCGAAGACGACCAGTGCAGCCGCCATATCCCAATAGGAGGTCACCATTCGGAAGTCGGCGCTCCGCTCGCTCATCAAAATGCCAAGGATGTCCTGCGTAGTTTCCGGACTGAATACCGTGGCAAACCAGTCCCGAGCCCTGCGCATGGTTTCCTGTGACCTGATCTCGTAGAGCCGAAGAATCAGGTTGGCGTCTTCCTGTCTTTTGCTCGACATGACCTCCGTCTCTCCGAATCCCCAGTGCGGCCGAAATTACCGTGGTGGCTTTTTATCACCCCCCAATCAGGCCGAACAACATCGCACGCGCAGGAACGTTACAGCAAGCTCACAGCTGGGAGGTTAAAGCAGCGCCTGCGTGCAATTCCCTGTGACCATGGTTAGAACACACCCGCTAAGACGCGTCTTAGCGACAAAAAGACAAGCGAACTTGACAAAAAGATTGCTTTACTTTACTATCCCTCACGCAAGGGTTAGGCATTGCGCGCCCTGCCAATCGCCAGCAAGCGTGCTTTGGGACGCGACGCAGGAATTGGTGCGTTAACCGTTTTGACTCGACACCATAGGAACCGATCCATGTCCAAGCAATCCTCTCGCATTCTCTCGGACGACGCGGTCATCCTGGCTCTCGGTTTATTCTGGCTGCTCCTCTATTTCGCTGTCCGGTTCTTTCTCGAGGCCAATCCGGATCTGGCGCGTGGAATGCGCCTCGGTCTCGCATTCCTGCCCACACCATTATTTGCGCTTTTTCTTTGGCGCTTCATTCAGGGGATTCGTTCCGCCGACGAACTCGAGCGTCGCATCCAGCTCGAAGGGCTGGCTATCGCCTTTCCGCTAGGCGTGCTGCTGCTTACGACACTCGGATTGGTGCAGCGCGCAGTGGAGCTCAACTTCCAGGATTGGAGCTATAACCACGTTTGGCCGTTCTTCATCTTCTTTTACATCTTTGGGCAGGCATTCGCCCGAAAGCGTTACCTATGAAAAATGGTCTTAAAGTATTGCGAGCCGAGCGCGACTGGTCGCAAGCGGAGCTGGCTGATCGCGTCGGAGTGTCCCGGCAGACAATAAATGCGATTGAAACGGAAAAGTACGATCCGTCTCTGACGCTTGCGTTTTCGCTATCGTCGCTTTTTGCCATGCCGCTCGAGGCAATCTTTTTTCCGAATGGGAAGAGAGATTAATGCAGTGATGCCGACGGACTTCAGGGACGTCGTCGCAACACGGTAAAGGCCGGGCCGCCCACGACGCCAGTAACACCTCCAATTACCGCCGGAGGCAAGTCGAGCGCACCTGCAACTACGGTACGACGCCCACGACAATCGCGACCACGATAACCGTAACGATCTTGTTCTTAAGCAGTGGTTCACTCATGGCCGCTTGCTCCTTTCCTGGCCAGAACCGCCAGGTGTCCGCGAGAGGAAGGATCGTCGATCTCATGGTTCAGCAAGTCGAACCCGGCTTCACGTAGAAGGCGCAGACTCTCCGTATGTGCGTAGCCGCTGTAGAAGAAGGTCTCGCCCATCATTTCGGACGTCCCCTCCCACTCCGATCCGCCGAGCGAAACTAGAAGGCTCCCATGAGGCTTCAGCCAGCTCGCGAACCGTGCAAAGACGGCAGCGTGGTCGGCGCGGGGCACATGAAACACGGAATCCCAGGCGATTATCGCGTCAAACGAACCACCGGGTTCAACCAGCCGCATGTCTCCCTGAAGGAAGCTCGCTTCAGGCACCTCGCGGCGAGCTATCTCCAGAAGAGCGCCTGAAGCATCCAGTCCTGTCATAAGGCATCCCACTTCAACGAGATAGCGCGTAATCGGAATGCCTGAACCGCATCCGACGTCGAGCACCACCGGCGCTGGTGGGCAATCGATCAACATGCGGTTCAGCAACTGACGCAGATTGACTGGCAGTTCCGTTCGTGTGGCATGCCAACGCTTGGCACTCCGGTCGTAGGCGCTGGCTACGGCTCTGGATTGATCGTCGGGAGGATCGGGAGGCTCGCGCAGATGGTGTATGGTGGACGCCATTCGGTCTCCTAACCTGTGCCAGTCGGGGAGACAGTAGAGTCGTTGACCACAGCTCCGGCGGCGATCAGCATGTCACGCAGCAGGCTCCGATGGCAATGCGTCTCATCTATGCAATAGCAACCGACGGAGAAGTTTGTCTGGTGCGAGAGTGCCGCGAGCATCGTGACAAGGCGGCGCGGCTGAGGCTGGCGCATCTCGTGTGTGTAGGTTCGAACGTACCGCCGCCAGCGTGCTGGAGTCCATGGGTCCGCCAGGGCCCATGAAACCACCGGTGCGCTGGGGGCCAGCTCAGGCAACCAGACGTCGAAGTAATCGCGCGCGCCGAAGTCTTTTTTTGGCACACCGCGAGGTGGGCGGCGCACCGTGCCGATACGCAGGCCCTCATCCGAAGCGCGTGGGGTGCCAAGACGGACGACGCGAATTGCCATGCGATAACGATTTGATGATTGCGTACAATGCGGCCAATCGCGAGGCCCGGGCGGAGGCAGGTATATGCCACTCCCGCGTCCAAAGGACAACACAGGTGCGGCGACGTGCATAACTTAGTTGTAGAATACCGTGACCCGCGCCGCACGACGCAGCAGCGCCAGACGTCCGCTACCACACCTCGCCATGATAACCTTCCGCGTTTACATCCTCTCTTTGCTCTTGACAGCGGCGCCCGTTGCGGCGCAGTCGGTCAGCGCTTCTCCAACGCAGGCGTCAACCAGGAAAGCACTTACTGCTGAAGCATTCGACCAGTGGCGCTCCATTCGGGGAGAACGGCTCTCTGACGATGGCAAGTGGCTTATTTACTCGCTGGTGCCTCAAGTCGGAGATGGAGAAGTGGTGGTTACGACCACCGATAGGAAAACCGAACATCGTCATACGCGCGGCTTCGTAGGACGGCCGCAGAACAAACCGGGCGCTACGGGGCCCAATGCCGCCATAACCTTCCCGAATGCGGAGCTCACACCCGACGCCCGCTTCGCAATCTTTACCATCGAGCCGGCGCGCGCGGAGGTCGACAAGGCAAAACGGGACAAGAAGAAGCCTGCCGATCAGCCCAAAACTTCCCTGGCCATCATGAGCCTGCCTGACGGCCGAGTAACCGTCGTTCCGAAAGTCAAGTCGTTCCGCTTACCGAAAGAATCCAGCCGCTGGTTGGCCTACCTTCTCGAGCCCACAGATACGACCGCCGCGAAAAAAGAGAACGCGGACAGCGCGGCAGCAAAGTTATCCGCCGGTGCGCCCGCTTCCGCGGCCGCGCCAGGGCAGGCGCCTCGGCCAATATCCCCCGACACCACAGACAAGAGGAAGGAGAAAAAAAAGGATTTCGGCTCTACGCTTGTGCTCCGTGACTTGGCGTCGGGAGCGGAGGTTCGCCTTGATGACGTCACAGCTTATACCATCGACGAGCAGGGTACATCGCTTGGCTACACTGTTTCGTCCAGGACCAGAGAGAATGACGGGGCCTATATACGTGCACTATCCGAGGGGCGGACCCGTACTCTTCTCAAAGGT
The DNA here is from genome assembly GCA_014379205.1 of Gemmatimonadaceae bacterium. Taxonomy (GTDB): domain Bacteria; phylum Gemmatimonadota; class Gemmatimonadetes; order Gemmatimonadales; family Gemmatimonadaceae; genus JACMME01. The sequence goes on along the minus strand of JACMME010000244.1, from coordinate 2,229 downwards.
GTCGGTAACTACAAGGCGCTCGTCTTCGACAAGGCGGGCACTCAGGCGGCCTTCGTGTCGGATCAGGAAGAATACGATCGTGACTCGCCTCGTTATCGGCTGTATCACGCAGTCCTCAAATCCCCAACCGCATCCGAAATAGTGGCGCCACGCTCGCTCGGCGACACTTTGTTAATCATCGATCGCGCCCGTCTGGAGTTCTCCGACGATGGTCGCATCCTGCAGTTTGGCGTCGCACCCGCGATTCCCGACTCCATTCCGGCCGATTCTCTCGCAGAAAAAGCCGTGCTGGATCTGTGGCATTACAGGGATCCAAGGCTCCAGCCGCAACAGCGTATCGAGGCCGAGCGGGATCGTGGACGCTCGTGGCCCGCGGTTTATCACATTGCGACGCGCAAGCACGTTGTGCTCGGCAACGATACTCTTCCGCAGCTCCGCTTTTCGCGAGATTTCCGTGCTGCCGTCGCCACCACGAGCGTTCCATACCGCATCGAGGCCATGTGGGGTGAAGGGGGCAATGACATATATGTTGTGGACGCGACAACCGGTAAGCGCACACTCGTCAAGAGCCGCGTGCCATTTGGCGCGGAGCTCTCGCCAGGTGCGAAGTACGTGCTCTTTTTCGGGTCTGAGGGCAAATGGTTCTCATACTCCCTCGCCACTCGGCGTACGATTGACCTCACCGGTGCGGTTCCGAAGGGTCGCTTCGATCAGGAAACCTGGGACGTTCCCAGTCAGCCGGCTCCATGGGGTGTGGGTGGCTGGACCAAAGGGGACGCATCGGTCCTCATCTATGACCGGTTTGATATCTGGGAATTCGACCCCGAAGGGAGGCGCTCGCCGCGGATGGTAACCGACTCCGTGGGCCGCAAGCGCTCCATCGTCTTTCGGTACGTAGCCCTGGACACCACTCAGCGAGCAATTGATCCGTCCAAGCCACTGCTGTTGAGTGCGGAGGACGAAGAAACCAAGGCGAGCGGGTTTTGGCGCGACAGGCTGGGAGCATCAGCGCAGCCTGAAAGTCTGGTCATGGGGAACAGCCGCTACGGTCCGCCATCGAAGGCCCGAAAGGCGGATGTGTATTTGGCAACCAATTCAACTTTTCAGGAGTTTCCAAATCTGTGGACGAGCGGCCCTGATTTTCGCGATGCCGTGAGGATCACTGAGGCCAACCCGCAGCAGAAGGACTATCGATGGGGCACAGTGCAGCTGGTGAAGTGGCGCAGCGGGGACGGGGTTCCCCTCAGTGGCCTTCTGTACAAGCCAGAGGACTTCGATCCGAAGAAAAAGTACCCGATGGTCGTGTACTTCTACGAGCAGCTGTCCGATACGCGCTACAACTACAATATGACGTTTCCGCGGAACACGGTTCAGCCGACCTACTACGTGTCGAACGGCTACCTCGTGTTCTTCCCAGACATCGCGTACACAAAAGGATATCCGGGGCCGAGCGCGCTCAAGTCTATCGTACCCGGCGTTCAAATGCTGCTGGATTCGGGATTTGTAAAAGAGGACGGAGTGGGGATCTCGGGGCAGTCTTGGGGTGGCTACCAGGTTGCCTACATGATCACGCAAACCAACCTTTTCAAGGCGGCTTTTGCGGGCGCGCCCGTTGCGAACATGACAAGCGCATACGGCGGAATTCGGTGGGAGTCCGGTCTGGCGCGCTCGTTCCAGTATGAGCGGACGCAAAGCCGGATTGGTGGCTCGCTATGGGCGATGCCCATGCGTTACATCGAAAACTCGCCACTATTTTCAGCGGACCGAGTGAACACGCCCCTTTTGATGATGCACAATGATGCGGACGGTGCCGTTCCGTGGTATCAGGGTATCGAGATGTTCGTGGCGTTGAGAAGGCTCGGTAAGGAAGTGTATCTCGTCAACTACAACGGCGACGCACACAATCCGACGAAGCGCGCGAACCAGCAGGACATCGCGATGCGCCAGATGCAATTCTTCGACTACCATCTCCGGGGCATGCCCGCGCCGCAGTGGATGAAGGAAGGTATCCCGTTTCTTGACAAGGGTCGCGACCAGCTGCCGACGCAGGTAGCTACCCCGGTTCAAGCGGGGGCGCCGGGAGGCACAACGCAACCCTAGTGCTCGGTTCGGGAGTGGGGGATGGGGGATGGGGAGTGGAGTTGATGATCGGGAGTGATACGCGGCATAGGGGCCTCTTCGACTCCCCATCCCCCATCCCCTATCCTCCACTCCCGAACCGCAATCCCC
>JACMME010000243.1 GCA_014379205.1 Gemmatimonadaceae bacterium | reverse complement strand
TTCGAATCGTGTCGCGGGTCACCACGAAGGCCATAGACGCCGAATCTGTCGTGAGATTCCAGGTGTCCTACCTCGCAGCGGTGGAAACAACCTCGCCGAGTGGCAGTCTATCCGCTCACCATTGGACTGATCGATGGGTTACTTTCGCGAACCTTAGAGAAGGCCGCGTACGCTGGGGCCGCCCTAACTCCCGATCCACACGGTCTTAACGTTCACAAACTCGCGCAACCCGAACGCAGCTAGCTCCCGCCCGTAACCTGATCGCTTCACACCGCCAAAAGGCAGCCGCGGATCCGACGCTACCATCGCATTGATGAAAACCTGACCGGCTTGTATCTCCTCGATGAAGCGGTCTCGCTCGTTCGCATCGTTGGTCCACACGCTCGACGCTAGACCAAAGCTCGTGTCATTGGCAAGCGCGATCGCTTCAGCGGCACTCGCAACGCGAAATAGCGATGCCACTGGGCCGAACAGCTCCTCTGCGAATGCAGGCGAGTTCCGCGGGATGTCGGTAAGTACGGTAGGCTGATAGAAGTTGCCTGCCCCTTCGAGGCGGGCGCCGCCAACGAGTACGCGCGCTCCTGCCTCCACCGACTTCAGCACTTGCTCGTCGAGCTCGGCCAGGATACGAGGAGTTGCGAGCGGTCCAACCGCTGTCGACTCAAGGAGCGGATCCCCCACTGTCAACTTGGCCATCCCCGCGACGAACCCGCGCTCGAAGTCGCCGGCAATGCCTTCATGAATAATGAAGCGCTTGGCGGCAATGCATGATTGCCCGCTGTTGATCGTGCGGGCCTTCACCGCCGTAAGTATGGCGGTGTCCAGGTCTGCGCTGGGCATCACGATGAAAGGATCGCTGCCGCCAAGTTCCAGAACCGTCTTCTTGAGGTTCTTGCCAGCTATGCTCGCGACACTGCGCCCTGCGCCTTCGCTACCAGTTAGCGTTGCGGCGACTACGCGCGCGTCCTCCAGCAAGCGCCCGACTGCTTCGGCACCAACAAGCAGCGATGTGAAAACACCGTCCTCAAACCCGGCGCGACGAAAGATCTGCTCAATCGCAAGCGCGCACTGTGGCACGTTGGAAGCGTGTTTGAGAAGAGCGACGTTGCCCGCCATGAGCGCGGGAGCCGCAAATCGGAAGACCTGCCAGAAGGGGAAATTCCACGGCATTACTGCCAGCACGACGCCCACCGGTTGATACACGACGTAGCTCCGTTTCGCATCAGTAGCCACATCCTCCGGCTCCAACATGCGTTCCGCATTTTCCGCGTAGTACCGGCATGCTCGGGCGCACTTTACCGCTTCATCTCGCGCCGCAGCGATGGGCTTTCCCATCTCGAGAGTCATCATACGGCCAAACTCCGCGCGCTCCGCCTCGAGAATGTCGGCGACCCGCAGCATTCGGCGCGCACGTTCAGCCATCGGTACTTCGCGATATTCGCGGAAGGCATCCGACGCACGCGCAACCGCCTGCTCGAGCGCGGCCGCGCTTAACTCACAGTACGTTGCGAGCGTTTCCCCAGTTGCGGGATTTATGGAAGAGATCGGCACGGTTTGTAGTTAAGTAGTGGAACTCAGGAATCGGGAAACGGGAAACGGGAAACTCGAAACGACAGTGCGAGCGGCGGGAGTGCTCACTCGGCGTGATTGGTTCCCGATTCCCGATTCCCGATTCCCGATTCCCGCTCACGGGTTAGTCGCTCTCCCTCCGCACGCCGCCATTCGATGATCCGCTTATGGTCCCCTGACAGCAGCACGTCGGGCACCTTGATTCCCTTGTACTCCGCCGGACGGGTATAGCTCGGCGCGCTCAGCCCAACGTCCCAAAAGGAATCCGTGCGCGCGCTCTCGGCATCCGACATCGCGCCTGGCAGCAGCCGCACAGTTGCATCCAGGATTGCGAGCGCAGCAGGCTCCCCGCCACTCAGGATGAACTCGCCGAGCGACACCTCTTCGGTTGCGAGATGGTCGGCCACGCGCTGATCCACGTCCTTGTAATGCCCGCAAAGAAGCGTTACCGACTTCCCTGACGCGTATCGCACCGCGTCCGAATGCGCGAATTGGCGGCCACGTGCGGAAAGCAGAATCACAGGCGGACTGGCGCCCAGGCTTTCGACAGCTTCGAAGAATGGCTCGGGCTTCATGACCATTCCGGGCCCTCCGCCAAAAGGGTAGTCGTCTACTGTGCGGTGGCGATCGTGTGTGAAATCTCGAAGATCTACAATGTCGTATCGCACCAGCCCCGCCGCGGCAGCTCGCGCTGGAATACTGAGCGCCAGCGGTGCGGCGAAGAATTCTGGAAAGATCGTTACGATGCTGATCCGAAGCATCAGTCCAGCAGACCTTCCGGCAGCTCCATTACAATCCGCCTTCCCGCGCGATCGAGCTCGCGCACGAACTCCGGACGGAAGGGAAGAATCACTGTATCACCACGCCAGCTCACGTCGAGGCCAAGTCCTTGTGGAAGCTCGTACACCTCCTGCACCTCGCCGATCAGTTCGCCGGAGGGGAGCTCCACACGCATCCCGCGAAGCTCATGCACGAAGGCTTCGCCCTCACGTGGCGCCTCGATCTCGATCGACGGGAGGAGCAGGTACCGGCCGCGCCAGAGTGAAGCCGTATCGCGATCGGAAATTTCCTGAAGCTGGGCGAGGAGAACACCGCCCTCGATGGAGCGCACATCGGCGAACGTGAGCTCACCGTCTTCCGGCGACAGGTCACCATCGGCGCTACCCGCCAAGACACGACGGCCGGCCGCGAATATCGCGTCCGGCGCGTCAGTAAGTGGCTGGATTATTACGGCGCCCCGAATGCCATGCGGCTTCCGGATGCGCCCGACGATCATGTAATCGGGCGCGGGCACGTCACTCGGCTGCTTCGCCCGTCTCCCCGGAGCCTTCCGCAATGGCAACTGCGCCCGCCACTCGCGAACCCATCACTCGCAGCTCATGACGCGCCTTCAGAACGCCAGCCTTGCGCAGCAACGAGCGCACCGTGTCGCTGGGCTGCGCACCGACGTCGAGCCAGTACCCCGCACGCTCCGCATTCAGTGTCAGCCCGCCTTCCGCTTTCCGCGGAGCGTACTGGCCCAGGTTCTCGATGAAACGTCCATCGCGCGGGCTCGTAGACTCGGCGACGACGATACGATACATCGGATTCTTTTTCCGCCCAACGCGGCGCAGACGAATTCGAACTGCCATGATACAGACTCCTCGGCAAAACGGTTTTGTGAGACTCTTTCGGGTTCCTCGCGACACCGGGAATTCCGGCGCGCCCCCGAAGCAAACTGCGAACTGCGAACTGCGAATGAACCAACTGCGGACTGTAGACTGTGGATTGCAAGTCCGGCTGTTTGCGCCGTCGCAATTCGCAGTTCGCAGTTCGCAGTTCGCAGTTCCCTTCACATCCGTAGCATCCCCGGCGGCGGCATGAACCGGCCGCCCCCACCTGCGCCCGCTCCCATCTTTTTCATCATTTTCTGCATCTCGCGGAACTGGTCGAGTAGCCGATTCACGTCGCTTACCGGCCTGCCGGCACCCTTGGCGATGCGGGCGCGACGCGAGCCGTTTATGATCGTCGGGTTCCGGCGCTCCCCTGGCGTCATCGAGAGTACAATTGCCTCGAGATGCGCCATTCGCTTGGGGTCGATCTTGGCATCCTTGAGCGCTTTCCGGTTCACCCCGGGGAGCATTCCGAGAAGGCCTTCCAGCGGGCCAAGTTTCTGAATCTGCTTCATGGTGCTCAGAAAATCCTGCAGATCGAAACCTTCTTTGCGGACTTTCTTTTCCAGACGTTTTGCTTCGTCCGCGTCGAAAGCCCCCTGTGCCTTCTCGACAAGCGTGACGACATCCCCCATCTGCAGGATTCGGCCGGCCATGCGCTCGGGGTGAAACTCCTCCAGCGCGTCCAGCTTCTCTCCCACACCAATGTACTTGATGGGCTTCTTCGTCACCCCATAAATCGACAGCGCCGCACCACCCCGCGCGTCTCCGTCCATCTTCGTCAGAATGATACCCGTGATGCCGAGTGCATCGTCAAATCCTTTGGCGACGCGTACGGCATCCTGCCCGGTCATTCCATCAGCGACAAACAGGATCTCGTCGGGATGAATCTCCGCCTTGAGGCGGCGAAGCTCGTTCATCATCTCCTCGTCGATCTGCAGGCGTCCCGCAGTATCGACAATGACAACCCGCTCGCGTGCTCTCTTCGCCTGATCAATGCCCTGCTTGGCGATTCTCACCACATCCTGCGTGCTGCGGTCGGCATATACCGGGATGTCCAGCTGAGCGCCGAGGGTCTCGAGCTGGTCAATGGCCGCGGGACGATAAACGTCGGCTGCCACGAGACGCGACGGCCGATTCTCACCCTTGAGCTTGCGCGCGAGCTTCGCGGCGGTCGTCGTCTTTCCCGAGCCCTGCAACCCCACCATCATCACCACCGTCGGAGGCACGGAGCTCAGCTTCAATCCTTCCCTGCGCTCGCCGAGCATGGTAGCCAGCTCGTCGTGGACGATCTTGACGAGTTGCTGGCCCGGTGAAACAGTCTTTAACGCACTTACGCCAACAGCTTTCTTTTCAACGCGCTCGAGGAACTCGCGTGTTAGATGAAAGTTGACGTCGGCTTCCAGGAGGACGCGCCGGACCTCGCGCAGTCCCTCCTTTATATCCGCTTCGGTAAGTACGCCGCGCCCGCGCAAACGCGCGAACACGGCGTCCAGCTTCTCGCTAAGCTCATCAAACATAGCCGTGAAACTTAGGGTAGCGCCGACCTTCGGGCAACCGAGGAATTTGCGGATTGCGGATTGCAGATAGATGCAATCCGATGCGACGCGGATACGCGATTTCTGGAGCACTGGGAATTCACAATCCGCAATCCGCAACCCGCGGTCCGCACTCATTAACCGATTAGCTTCTAGCTGACACCACCTACACTGCCTCAATGGTCCGTTTTAATCGCAAAGAAGAGATTCTCAGGTCCGAGCTCCCGCCAACCCTGCCCCTCATGGCGTTGCGCTCGACGATTGTCTATCCGCTCGGAACGATCGCCGTACAGATGGGAGCACCGGAAAATCTTGCCATTCTGCGAGGAAGCGAAGACAACAGCCTCGTCGTCGCGCTGGTCGTCGCGCTCGGGGATCACGAAGAGGCAATCAACCCGGAGTCCTTCGTCGGCGGTGTGGGCGTGGCGGCGCGGGTGCACGAGCGCATCAACCTTCCCGGCGAAACCGTGCAGATCACACTGCAGGGGTTGCGCAGAATCATGATCGATTCGATTGACCAGCACGACCCATTCCCCATCGCGCGAATAAGAGCCGCGCGTGAAGTGCTTCCGGACCAGAAGGAATGCGACGAGCTGATGACACGCCTGGTGTCTGCCGCGGAGACGCTTTCCGGGCTGGTCGACCGGATTCCGCACGAGGTGCCTGCCATTCTCAAAATGAACATGTCGGACCCGGGGCGTTTCGGAGACCTCGCGGCCACGAACATGAACTTTCGTATCTCGGAAAAGGATGAGGTTCTGCAGCGGCTCGACGTTGGTGAGCGGCTGCGCTTCGTGCTGAGCAGGCTGGAACGGGAGGTGGGACGCGCGCGCGTGATGGACGACATCAAGCGTCAAACCGAGGTCAAGATCGACCAGCACCAGCGCGAGTTCTACCTCAGGCAACAGCTTCGCGCGATCCAGACTGAGCTCGGAGAGACCGATCCCGGTGAGAAAGAATCGATGGACCTTCTCAAGAAGATCGAGGATGCAAAGCTCCCTGAGAAAGTGCAGGAGGAAGCGCGGCGTGAGAATGAGCGGCTCCGAATGCTGTCGGCGGCCTCGAGCGAGTACCAGGTGATCCGGAACTACCTCGACTGGCTGCTTTCCCTGCCCTGGAACAAGCGATCGGGAGACGAGCAGATCACGATTCCCAAGGTCATGGAGGCGCTCGAGAAAAAACATTATGGGCTGACTGAAGCGAAGGAGCGCATCCTGGAATACCTCTCGGTTCGCAAGTTGCGCGGCGGCGATCCGCTCGGCCCTATCCTCTGTCTCGTGGGCCCTCCCGGCACCGGCAAGACATCTCTGGGTGAGGCAATTGCCGAATCAATCGGCCGGGAATTCTACCGCATCTCGGTTGGCGGCGTGCGCGACGAGGCGGAAGTTCGTGGCCACCGTCGCACGTACGTGGGCGCGATGCCCGGCCTCTTCATTCAGGCCTTTCGGCGCGTACAGGTGAAGGATCCTGTGCTCATGATCGATGAGATCGACAAGATGGCGCACGGAGGGCCGTCAGGAGACCCCACCGCCGCGATGCTCGAAGTGTTGGACCCGTCGCAGAACGATACGTTTGTCGATCACTATCTCAATCTTCCATTCGACCTTTCAGCAGCGCTCTTCATCTGCACGGCCAATAATCTCTTTGACATCCCGGCTCCGCTCCGGGACCGAATGGAAGTGATCCGCATCGCTGGCTACACGATCGAGGAGAAGGTGGAGATCGCCTGGCGATATCTGTTGCCCAAGCTGTTCGAGGAGAACGGACTCGTTGAAAAGGATCTGCAATTCACCGATGAAGTTCTGGGATACATCTCGAGCGGCTATTCGCGCGAAGCGGGACTGCGTGGCTTTTCACGCAACGTCTCGAGCCTCATGCGCAAGCGCGCGCGCAAGAAAGCGGAAGGCGAAGAGGGCGCCTGGCTCGTCGACATCAGGATGATCGAAGAAGTACTCGGCCCCCAGCGATTCACTTCGGAGGCAGCGGAGAAGGAACCCGAAATTGGTGCTGTGACAGGTCTGGCCTGGACGTCGACTGGTGGCGAGCTGATGCTAATCGAAGCACTCAGAATGCCGGGCAGCGGCCGGCTCATCGTGACCGGCCAGCTCGGGGAAGTCATGCGCGAATCCGTGGACGCGGGTTATTCCTATGTGCGTTCCCGTGCGCGCCAGCTCGGCATCGAAGACAAGGCCTTCAAGGAGCACGATGTGCATATTCACTTTCCCGCGGGCGCCATCCCGAAGGATGGGCCCAGTGCCGGAGTAGCGATCACGCTCGCTGTCGCCAGCGTGCTAAGCGAGCGCCCGGTTCGCCGCGACATCGCCATGACAGGCGAGGTTACCCTGCGGGGTCGCGTGCTGGAGATCGGCGGCCTCAAGGAGAAAACGCTCGCCGCCTATCGTTCCGGCTTGCGCCAGATCATCATGCCCAAGTCCAATGAAAAGGATCTCCGCGACGTTCCTGCCGAGGTGCGCGCCAACATGACGTTCACTTTCGCTCAGACGATGGACGAGGTTATTCGCCTCGCGCTGCTTCCCGCGGGTCCCGGGCCCGCGGCCGATTTCGGTCCGCTGCAGGATTCGGAGCCTGCGGTCAAGGCGGCGTTACCGGACCGGGAGATCGCTATCGGAACTCACGGTTAAGTGATTGGTTCGGCAAGAACTGAAGCGACCACCCAGCCGCCACCCGGGAGCTTGCAACCGCTCGATGATCCGATCAAGCGGGCTCAGCTCAAGACAATGCAGCGTCGCGCCAGCGGCCTGCTTGTGCTGGCGACCATCGTGTTCGTCATCGCGCGTCTTCTCGAAGAGGCATATCCATGGCTCGGTTATGTCCGCGCCACGGCCGAAGCATCCATGGTCGGAGGACTGGCAGACTGGTTCGCGGTTACCGCGCTATTTCGCCACCCGCTCGGCATCCCAATTCCCCATACGGCAATCGTAGCCGCCCGAAAGGAGCAGGTTGGGCGCGCACTCGGCCGCTTCGTTCAGCAGCATTTTCTCAGCCCGGCTGTCTTGTCGCAGAGGCTCGCTTCGTTACGGATAACGGAGCAGCTGGCACGCTGGCTGGTTAATCCCGAGAACAGCCGAACCGTGGCGCAGCACGCCGCCAAGGGTCTAGCCAGCGCCGCCCGCGTACTTCGCGACGAGGATGTGCAGGAGCTCATCGACGGAGTGCTGGTACGACGCGTTCGCGAGACTCATGTCGCTCCCCTCCTGGGACGTGTGCTGTCGGTCATGACTGCAGGGGACCGGCATCAGGAGCTCCTCAATGAAGCCATCAAGCTCCTCGCGCGCGCGGTCGACGAGAATCAGGAGCTCATCCGGGAACGCATAGAGCGCGAGACTCCCTGGTGGGTTCCGGACATGGTCGACGCCAAGATCCATCAGAAGATCGTTACCGCCCTGGACCGCACCCTCCGTGAGATCCGGGACGACCCGCGTCACGAGTTGCGCGCCCGTTTCGACGCAGCCTTGCATGCGTTCATCGAGAAGCTGCACACATCGAGCGAGGTTCAGGAGCGGGCAGAGCAGATCAAGGAGGAGCTGCTCGATGCGCAATCGGTGCGGCGGTTCTCGAGCGGGATGTGGGAGGAAGCCAAGTCGGCCATAATTCGTCGAGCGGAAAGCGTGGAAGCGCACCCTCCTGGCGCGATTGAAAGTGGCATTGAATCCCTGGGACACACGTTACTCAACGATCCCGCTCTCATGGCAAAGGTGGATGGCTGGATCGCAAGCATCGCTCTCGCGCTCGTGGAGAGATATCACGGCGAGGTCTCGGCGCTCATCTCACAAACAGTGGACTCGTGGGACCCGCAGGTCACATCGCAGAGGATAGAGCTCGCAGTGGGCAAGGACCTTCAGTACATCCGAATCAACGGCACGTTGGTCGGCGGTCTGGCGGGGCTACTGATCTATGTGGTTTCGAAGTTCATGTGATCCAGACAAGGGATCTCGCTGGCGTATCAATTCACTCACGCAGATCAATTCCGTGAGCTAACTGCATCCTTTTTTAAGGACTTCCGGCTCCCGAGCATGGGACTGCGGGCCCCTCCATCGCACTGGTGTCATAAAACAGACCGCTCGATTGTTCCCCGAGTACGAGGTCCTTGGCAGCACGCGCCAACCACCGAACAAACGGAGTTACAGAAATGCGACCGAGTGCCCAGGTCACCCGCCGACTCGCTACATTCACGGCCGTGCTCGCATTTGCGGTCTCAGCGGCACGTGTCGTTGCACAATCGCCGTGGCGGCTGCAGCTGCGTCACCATGTCAACTGGGGTGCGCCCAAGACACGTGCGGGAGACATCCAGGGTTATGGAATCGCGCTTTCCCGCGACCTCGCCAATCGATGGTGGGTGTCAGGTGGTGTGGACCGGCTGGAGTACGATCTGGAAACGCCCATCCACGCGACCGTAGTGGAGCCGCGACCAGGTGATCTACCGGCGGATGCATTCACAACCGTCACGCGCGCACGGGTGGACGCGATGTACAATCTTCGTGAAGGCGGGCGCTGGCGACCGGCGGTCGGTGTCGGATTGGGGTTGTATGACATAAACGCGGCCGAAGTCTCGGGAATGCGTGCGGATGGTGGCGCATTTGCTCTCCGCATTGAGACACCGACCACTGTCGGCGCTTCAGCGACCCTGCAGAGTGAATGGCGGGTACTCGAGCGGGTCGAGGCAGGCTTCGGGGTAACCTATGCTCGAACCCTGTCGCGCTACAACGTCACCGAGACCGAGACGGGCGCTCGTGGCAGCATCACCCCTTTTTCTCCGCTCGGCGTCACTACTCAGCTGTCTATCCGCTTCTGAGTTTCTCCCACGTGAGCGCGCAGCTGGAGGCTCACAGCAACAACTGGCATCGCTTGTCTGGACGAAATTGACGTCCCGTCAGTGTGGACGAGAATGTCGTTCCGCGATGTGATTCGCGCCGTGCGCTAGCGCAACTCCACTTTTGCGACGTCGATGACGTTCGTGTCCACTCCGTCCGGCACGTCGACGAATAGCACGGCTGAGCGGCCACTTACCTCTCCTCCCCAGAGCATCAGCGCGCGCTCCCGCGCCACGTACTTTTTTCCACCAGAGGGAAGTGGATCGCCGGCCGGAGACTTGAATCGTACCGCTATGCCCTCGGACATCGCGTTGGTGAATTCCGCTGCGTCTATCGCGGAATCCCATATCGTGAGCCAGGCGATGCCTTCACCGCGCGCAGTCCGAATCACCATGTAGCGATCACCATCCCAGCCCGCCGCCGCGCGCACGGCCAGGTTCTGATCTCGCGTATGCTCGAAGAGAAGAATGCGCGTCTCGAATTCGCCCAGATTGTTCTCGTACGTCGTTTCGCCGGTCGTCGGCGAGGGAAGCGTGATGCGAACAGGATCGTCCCGTTTATCGAAGTACGCGTCTGCATGCAGAATCTGCTCGGTTGATACCGGCAGGTTGCCGCTGAACGGAGACGAACGGGGATTTCGTGTATCGTAGCGACTCATGAACTCCGCGCCGCTGAGATAGGGGAATAGCAGCGTTTCCTGAATGATGGTGGGAGCAGTCGAAAAAAGCGGCATGGAGCTCTGGCTCTGCCGTATGACTTCACGCGCCTTGTCCCACGCGATGAGTTGGCCACCCATGAGTCGAAGCGATACGAATGTGGCCTGACCTTCCATGACCGACGACGCCGCTGTGACGCGGTCGTTCTGGCCGGTGGTCCCCTGGATGGAATCCAGGTTGGCGTACTGATCCTGCAGCGCATGGACGAGCTCGTGGGTGACCGTCTGTTCCAGGATCTCGGCCCGCGCGTCATCCGGAACATACAGGACTTTCGTCTTCGGGTCGTAATAGCCAGCCACCTGCTCCGTCAGCAGGTTCACCAGGAACGACCGGAGATCCAGCGTTTCCGGGAGAAGTGCAAGGCGCCGGTAGGCAGATTGCTGTCCTAGCAACTCTTTCGTTGCGGCCTCCTCAGTAACCCGACTCTGTAAAAACTCACGAATCTGGTCGCGGCTTCTGACTTCAATCCGTGGCGGCGTCTTGAATTTGAGACCAGTGGCGCGTTCGATACGCGGCACATTTTCCGCCACAAGATCGGCATGCGGTCCGTCGCCATTGCTGTCGCTGCCGCCTTTACAGGCAGCAAGGGCGAAAAGTGCGAGCGACGCCGCCACCAGTCTTGAACAGAACTGACCAATCGTCATTCCTGCCATTCCACCCTCTGTCCGGTAGCAACGCTCACGACACGCGCGACATCGTGGCCGCGCACAATCAAGCCCTCGTCGATGAAGCGTCGCTGCAAGTCCCACTCGACAGAGGCCAGCCGTACCACAGGATCGGACTGTCGAGCGCGATCATGAGATGGTCGATTCGGAACGGACTCGTCGCCCAATGGAGTGGATCGCTCCTGCCGGCCCTGCCCCGCGAAAGCCGCTTCGATATCCGCTCCGAAACGTTCCAGCGCAGCTATCCCATCACGGGCGAAACGCTCGAACTGGTCGTCCGGCGAAGGAGCGGAGTCCGACGCAGGTTCGCCCGACTGCTCTCGCGTCTCCGGCGCTCGCCTGGCGCCCGCGCGCAAGAGTTCTCGCCTCTCGAGTATCAGCGCTTCTGTCTCGACCGAGTAACGGGCACGCGCCTGGGCATGTGCGCACGCTTCGTCAAGAATATCGATGGCACGATCAGGGCGTGCGCGATCGGTGATGAAAAGATCGCTCAACCGCACCGCGGCGAGTAACGCGTCCTCCGCTATGACGATGTTGTGGTGCCTTTCCAGCCGATCCTTTCGAGCCTCGAGAATCTCGAGTGTCTGCTCCGCGCTAAGCTCGCGCACCGAGATTTTCTGAAAGCGGCGCTCCAGAGCGGGATCACCGCAAACCCAGCGGTCGTACTCATCGCTCGTGGTCGCGCCAATCACCCGGAAATCGCCCCGCACTAGCGCCGGCTTGAGCATGTTCGCCGCGTCCATGGCGACTCCCATGGCGGTGCCTTGCCCGATGAGATTATGCAATTCGTCGACGAAGAGGATGATATTTGGATCGGCGGATGCCTGCGCAACCATGGAGCGGAGCCGCTCTTCGTACTGGCCGCGGTACATCGTTCCCGCGAGAAGCGCCACGTGATCCAGCGCCAGCAGGCGCGCGGATCGCAGCACCGCCGGCACATCGCCCGACACGATGCGCTGGGCTAAACCCTCCGCGATGGCGGTCTTTCCAACACCCGCGGGCCCCACCAACGCAGGATTGTTCTTGCTCTGTCGCAGAAGTATGTCGATTACGCGCGAGATCTCGTCGTCCCTGCAGCGCACTACCTCCAGCCGGCCGTGGCGCGCTTCGACGGTCAGATCGCGAACGATCCGCGAAAGTGCGGCGTCATCAGGACGCAGAATATCGCCCAGCATCACCGGCCCAGAATCCCGTGAACATACCAATCAGCCATGGATTGTCCCCATAAGAGAGCCAGCATCGCAGCTGGCGCGAGAAATACGCCGAATGGAACGAGCGGTGGGTCGAAGGGCGTTCCCCGGCGCCTGCTGTTAAACCACCCGATGGGAAAGACGACTGCAAGAAACGCGACCGCGCCTATCAGAGCGCCAAGAAACACAGTAAGCAATGTTCGTCCCGGTCCGAGCGCTGCGCCTGCCATTGCCATCAGCGTGACATCTCCGAAACCCATCGCTTCCTTCTTGAACGCCATTTCTCCCAGCCAGCCGGCGATCGAGATCGCCCCGGCACCAACACACGCTCCTATCAATGCATCATACAGGTCAGCGAAGGGAACAGTTTCACCAACTATCACCCCTGCCACCGCCATCACGAGCATCCAGACCAGCCCGAAGGCGGTGAAACCATCCGGTATGACGTAATGTTCCGCGTCCGTAAGGGCGATTCCCAACAGCAAAGTGCCGAATACGGCGACGCGCAGCGCGGTGAGGGAGGGGCCGTACTCGACGACCGCCGCAAGCCAGCCCAGCGCGACGACCAGCTCCACCAGTGGATACACCGGAGAAATACCTGTTCCACAACCGCGGCACCGGGCGCGCAACGCCAGCCAGCTTACCATCGGAATGTTCTCGTACCACGTGATCTCGTGCCCGCAATTTGGGCATCTGGATCGCGGCTTGACGACTGACAGTCCAAGGGGCCAGCGCGAGATGCACACATTCAGGAAGGATCCGATGCATGCGCCGACTATGAACGTCACGACGCGGAAGGTGGTTTCGCTCACTGTCTGGCACCGTAAAGAAGGATGCCGGCGGCGACCGCGACGTTAAGCGACTCGACAGACGGATCGATGGGAATGGAGATGAGACGGCTTACGCGCGCTCTGGCGGAATCGCTCAGCCCATTTCCCTCATTGCCCGCAACGATCGCTATACGCTCCGGGAAACTCACCACCGCCATTGGCTCGCCATCCGCACTCGAACCCCATAGCTGAATTGCTTCACGCCGAAGGAACACGTCCAACTCTTCCCAGGTACAAGAAATGACGGGATGCCGGAAGAGCGCACCCATTGAGCTGCGCACGACCTTGGTGTTCCACGGATCGACTGTACCGGGGAGAACGAAAGTGGCGGTGGCAGCGAAAGCAGCGGCTGTCCGAATGAGTGTTCCGAGATTGCCAGGATCCTGAATCGCGTCAAGAATCAGCAGATGCGCTCGCGCAGGAACAACGAGCGAATCGAGAGTGCGGTCAGGAATTTCGCCGATGGCGAGAATGCCCTGCGGAGTTTCCGTGTCCGAGGCGCTGAGAAACTCCGCTTGTGTGACATCGCGCACAGGAATGCCTCGATCGGCGAGAGCGACACGCAACGAGACACCACGAGGGTTGGAGGACAACTGCGGCGACACAACTGCGCCTTTGCACTTGATTTGAGACCGAAGAAGTTCCTCTGTCGCACGAACGCCTTCGGCCACGAAGACTCCTCGCCGTTCGCGAGCCTTGCGACGCTTGAGGTCGCGCGCCAAGGTCAACAGGTCCACCGCGGCGCGGTGAATGCATGGAATGGGACTTGCCTCCATATGACGAGCACGCTCACGACGGAGACACCATGAAACGATTCATAGCAGGAGCCACGCTTTTCCTGACCACCGTAGGCTGCGGAGTGTCGACGCAGCAGGAAGTGGAGATGGGAACGCAGTACGCGCAGCAGATAAACTCACAGCTTCCAATCGTCGATGATGCGGAGGTCAACCGGTACATCAACATCCTCGGCGATTCCATCGCGCTTTTGTCCGACGATCGCGCTCTCGACTGGCATTTCTTCGTGGTGAATAGCAAGGAAGTCAACGCGTTCGCGGTTCCTGGCGGTTTCATTTACGTCAATCGTGGGCTCATTGAGCGCGCAGACAACCTCGCTCAGCTCGCCGGTGTCCTCGGACACGAAATAGCGCATGTCACGGAGCGGCATTCTATCGAGCAGATGGAGAAATCGCAAAAGGCCAACATAGGGGTCACCCTGGGATGCGTGCTCCTCAAGGCATGCAACGATCCGGCCACCGGCCAACTCATAAACGTAGTAGGCACCGCGGTTTTTGCGGGCTTTAGCAGGAAAGCCGAATCTGAAGCTGACGAAAAGGCAGTCACGTACGTGGCGCGCGCCAATATCCATCCAGTCGGGATTCCGCAGATGTTCTCCCAGCTTCTGGAAGAGCGGCGAAGCCGTCCCGCGGGTGTTGAGGCATGGTTCGCGA
>JACMME010000024.1 GCA_014379205.1 Gemmatimonadaceae bacterium | reverse complement strand
TTTTCAACGACTCTGACCCCTTGAAACCCCCTGACCGCCCCGTGATCCTTGCGATTTCAACGACTCTGACCCCTTGATCACCCGACTTTCAACGACTCTGACCCCTTGATCAGCCTAGGCATCAGCCATCAGCCATCAGCCATCAACGCCTACGGTATCTGAGGCACTGCCGTACCGTATCTCCCATTGATTTTGCGAATCATCTCGTTCGCAATAAGCTTCTGTCCGAGTCCCGACGGATGCAGCGGATCAAGTGAAAAGAACGCACCGAACGGCTCGGTCGCGCTACCCACATTGATCACCGGTCTCACGAGCCCACTCAGCCGAGCCAGCGCAATGACTGGGTTCGGATCAACGAACACCAAGCCCGTGCTGTCCGCCTTCGCACTGAGATAACCATTATAAAGAGCCACGGCCAACGAGATCGAAGCCTGCTCTGCGGCCTCCAGCACGAAGACGTCTCCCACAGGTGTGCCTGGTATCGATCCGGCAGAGCAGGCAATGACCGCCGGGTGCGTTCCGTCACGGATTGCGGGAATGATCAACGTCGAGATGAGCGAAGCCGATCCCGTGCAGTTCGGGAGCACTGCGATGGTCTTTCCGGTTGCGGCGTCGAGTCCGCCCTTGAATTGGGCGTTGACAAGAGCCGCAGCCGGGAAAAAGAGAGGCGTCGCCAGAACATTCACTGCGCCAAGCAGAACTCCGCCCTGCACCGAGCCGGCGGTCACGAAGCCGGGCGCGCGGAACGAGAGAAGCGGATCCACCACCGCCGCAATGTTTGACGCGAAGGCAGCTGGCGTGGTGACGCCGGGTGACACACCGGGAGTCGGCGTCAAAACTCCGCTTGCCGCTGCAGCGACGAAGTCGCCGTTGACAAACCCAACTGTCACAAACGTGGGACGCGTATCGAGCGCCTTTTGCAGCTGTGTCTTCCCACCGAGAATGAAAGTCGTAAGCGTGTTGGAATTCGCGCTGCCGGTGCTGGTTGCATCAATCGATGCCGCACCCGGAACCGCAACGTTGTTGAGTCTTTCAGTGAATGAGGACGGCGATCTCAATGCGCACGTCGTCGCCGTTCCTCCCCCGACGCGAGCCTGCGTCTGAAAGTTCACAACCGGTGGGGGACACCCCGGCAGCGCGAGAGAGGCAAATGCGTACCGCGTGCCGAACTGGCGAGCGAGCAGCTGTGGGTAGGCTTCGCGTTGAGTCGAGTCATTGATGCCAAGCGATTGGAAGCCCGCGGCCCAGCCGTCACCGAGAGCAACGTAGCTTCGAAAAAGCTCTCCACCTGAAGGGACGCCTGGCGCAATAATGTCGCGACGGTCATCTCCACAAGCGAACAGAGCGGCACAGAGAAACGGCGGGACAACCAGCCAGGATCGATTAGACATTTGGAAGCGTCGGTGGGAGCGGCGGTGGCGGGCAACCAACTGTGCGAGTGGAGGTCTCCCATTCGACGCCATCAAAACTGCGCCCTCACGCTCAACGAAAAGATGTTTGCCTTCAGCAAGTAGAAGCCGCCGTTCAGGTCGCTGGCCGTTTGCGTGCGCGACTCCCGTTCGATTACGCGGCCGCGGCGACCCTCCGTATCCACGCGCAGGTAGGCTGCGTCGAGCCAGTACCGATCCAGAAATGGCAAACCGAAGCCGAGTGTGTAGTGGCGCCGATCCATGTCGGGTAGCAGCGGCGTGACCGTCGCCGCGGGAGCAGCGGCGCGCACATAGGAATATCCGCCGCGAGCGACAACTTGTCTCCCGAGGCTGTATTCCAATCCGGCGCGAATGGCCCACGCGTTGTCGTAATCCTGAATGAGCACTCCGTTGTTCACTTCCGCCGGCCCATCGAACGTCACAGCCAACTCACGAAAAGCAGATCCATACCCGACCCAGAAGTAGTCCAGCGACACCAAAGTGTTTGGCAGGCCGCTGAAGCCTGCTCCGGCCTGTATCTGCGCTGGATGTTCAATGGTCGTTGAAACTCCCTGGGGCACCAGTACTCCCCCGGAAGCGAACTGCGCAGCGAGTATAGGGTCGAGTGGAGCACTGGCTCCGCCCGGTATCAGCGGGTTGCCTTGCGGCAGAATTAGTCCGGTTGCACGCTGCTCGAACCTTGCATCTGCTCCGTCATAGTTGAATTTGACTTCAGACAAGTATCGCGCGCCGACTTGCACTGTCTGGGTCAACTGGCCATGCAGTCCCACATGAAAGCCGAGCGCCGTCGAGCTCCCTTTCAGCGTGGCGCGGCCAAACTCCGTTCCGGGTGCTATGCCGAGCTGCGCAAACGTGATGCCGGTACTCGGCGATACAGGCGCAAGGTCCAGCGCCTGCGTGAGTTCCACTTTGGAGTAACCAATTACCGGTCCACCGCCCACGGACCATCCAGGTCTAAACTCGAACGCGATGTTCGGCTGGGCGTAGAAGGAGAGCAAGGATGATTTGAGCGCCAGAAAGCGGCCGGGAAAATTTTCTTTCCACTGCGTTGTCAGGCCGTACGGGATATACACTCCGAGCCCAGCTGCCCACTTCCCATTCCCCTTGTAGTTGACGAACAGATGTGGCGGGAATTCAGTAGGCGCGGTGCTCGGGAAAGAGTCGGCGCTGCTGTCAGCCGAGAAGTCTCCGGTCACGTGAATCGCCGCGGCCCCCGCGTACACCGTCCACTTTTTGAGCATGGTGGCAGCGGCCGGATTCCAGTAGATCACCGATGGATCGGCGCACGGCGACCCCGTGCCGGTGTGCGCGCGACCTACCGCGCACGTCCCGATCTCGTTCAGGCCAAATGCCTGCGCTCGCGCAGTGGCATTGAGACCTAGAACGGCTGCGAGCAGCAAAGAGGTGCGGCCGAGCTTTATCATTCGCCTGGAAATGGTTGAATGAAAATCGCAGACAACTGAAAGGGGCCGAAGCAGAAGCTTCGGCCCCCAACTTTGCTAGAAACATCACCGTTACCGCAAGCTCACGCCGGCCAAGCCTCGTCCACGAACCACAATCGTCGTCTGCTCGGCGAGACCGCCAAGCTCGGCTATGATCGTATAGACGCCTGGTTCCGACGCGACGAAGACGCGATCGTCAGTGATGCTTACCATGCGCGGCGCGGAATTGGAGCCGTGCGCCACGACCGCGTAATTCACTCTTGCATTACGCAGGGGATTACCGCCCTTCTGCCACACTTCTTCGCGCAGCTTGACGGTGTCTCCGGTCCGAATGTCGGTGGTTTGAACTGTAAGCGCGATCCTCGCCGCCGTTTCGCGCTGCACGTTGAACTTCTTGGTCGCCTGCTTGTTACCGGCCTGGGCTGTGATTGTGACGCGCCCATTCTTTCTGAAGGTGACGACACCCAGTGCATCAACCCACGCGCTGGCAGTGTCGCTGGACGTCCATGCAACTTCGCTCTCGCGCAGTGGGCGCTTCGATCCGCCAGTTCCAACCATGGCGCGCAACGGAATTGAAGTACCAATTACGCCCTCAAAGTTCACATCCTCGATTTCCAGCTTTCTAACGACGATCGCGCTGGAAGATGCTACCTGCCCTGTGGACGGACGTGGCAGCACTCGAATCGCCGTGTGTCCCGAGATTCCGCCCGATGCCGCGATCACTAGGTAATCCCCCGCACGTTCAGCGGTAAACAGGCCCTCACCGGAAATCATCACCCCGGCCGTGTGCGGCATACCACGAAGATTGACTGCGTACGCCAGCCGGGTATCCGGAATGCGGGTTCCGTCTCCGGTCTCAACCCGCGCTACGAGGCGAACAATGTCTCCTGCGTAGACAGCGTCCTGTGTCGCGGGCGCCAATTCAATTCGGGCGACAGGATTGGGCTGCACGAGGATATTCTTGATGCTGCGAATTGTCCCCGATTTCGCGGTGAGAATCGCTTTCCCTGGGCTCAGCAGTGTGAGTACACCGCTCTCGGACACCCACGCTACATTGATGTTGCTGGATGACCAGTGTAGCGGCTCCGCAAGTGAAGGTGCGCGCTCTCCCTTCTTCCAGACCTGAGCTTCGAGACGCAGTGATGTCTTTGCGTACATTCCGAACTTGGGATGCTGAACGACTATGGTGTCGGCATTGTATCCGTTCGGCTGAGCTTCGGAGGTGCTTGCAACTGATTGGGGCGCGCTCGCACAAGCGGCCGAAAGGCCGACACTGAGGGCGATTGCACTAACGCGGGCTACGGAACGTACCATGGAGAGCTCCTGCGGAGAGGCGGCGGCGGTGAGTGATCGTATCTACAGACGAGCAACGCGGGGCCTTGGTATCATCATGCCGCGGCGGAACGATCAATGCAGAGTCGCTGTTGAATATCCGGCCAGCCACCCCGCGCCTGAACCTTGTACAGAAAGGAGCTTTCGATATGGGAGATACGACGGTGACCAAAGTCGATTCCAAGCATTCGCCCTCTGGCGCCATGGGGCAGAAGTATCTGGCCTCCGGAGTTCACGTAGGAATGCGGCTCTGGGAAAGCCAACCTGAAGGCAAGGGGAAGAAACCGCACTCGCGCGATTACGAGACGGTCGGTTATGTGGTCAAGGGGCGCGCCGAGCTGCACCTCGAAGGGCAGATGGTTGTTCTGGAACCGGGAGACTCATGGGTCGTTCCCCGGGGCTCCACTCACAGCTACAAGATTCTGGAGTCCTTTACCGCGGTCGAAGCCACGTCGCCTCCGGCGCATGCGCACGGGCGGGACGAGGAGTAGCTCAAGCAACGCTCTTCGAGAGCGCTTCACCAAACTCACCCGCAGTCGCGAAGCGGTCTTTCGCGTACTTGGCCATTGCGGTGGCAAGGGTGTCGTCCAGTGCGGCGGGCAAGTCAGACCGAACCGCTCGAGCACGTGGTGCCGGATCTGTAAACTTGCGATGGTTTTCCACCACTCCCCGCGAACCCATGAAAGGCTGCTGGCCGGTTACCATTTCGAACAGTACCGATGCCAGCCCGTAGATGTCGCTTCGCCCGTCTATGTCGCGTTCACCCAGCACCTGCTCTGGACTCATGTAGGCGGGGGTGCCCAGTGTTGACCCGCTTGCGGTGAGCACCGCCTCGCCACTTTCGCGGATGGCGCGGGCTATGCCAAAGTCTGCCACGGTCGCGTGTCCGCCGTCCAGCAGGATGTTGCCGGGCTTGATATCCCGATGCATCACATTCTCGCGATGCGCGTAGTCGAGAGCGTCGGCTACCTCCAGCGCGATGGTCACGGCCTCCGGGATTGGCACCTGCTTCTCCCGGCTGAGGCGGGAGTGCAGTGATTCACCGGCAATGTACGGTGTCACGTAATACAGCAGACCGCGGGCATTCCCGGAGTCGAACAGCGCCAGAATGTGTGGGTGACGCAGCCGCGTGAGCAGGTTGATTTCGCGAAGAAAGCGATCGGTGGCATGCGGAGAGCGCACGTGCCCTCGAAGGACCTTGACCGCTACGGGACGATCATTCTCCAGGTCGTGCGCGAGATAAATTGTGGCCGCACCGCCCTGGCCAATCTCGCGCTCAATAGTGTAGCGCCCCTCCAATCCGGAGTTGAGTATCTCGAGAACAAGATTCCGCATGAGAAGAACATACGGAATTTGACTGCGACAGAGAACACCATTGGACCGCCACAGGCGAAACAAGGTATTATTGGGACCGAGGCTTGATCCGTGACTCCATTCCGTAATCCATATGCATTACGCTCTTCCGGTTTCACGGGCAGCCGTGGCCGCTGCGATTCTACCGTTACTCGGGCTAGGCTGCGCGTCGCAAGCTGCCAATATTGACTCTTCCGCGAAGGTCTCCACAGTTGCGCCGGCTTCCGGCGCGGCGCCGAACCGGGATTATCTCGTGTACGTGGTTTCCGAGTCTGCCGACAAGGTGACGCTGATACGATTCGGTCCCAATGGTGCGCGGGCAGACCACGACGTGAGCGTCGGCATAATGCCGGCCGACGTCGATGGACCTCACGGAATTGCTGTATCTCCCGACAAGCGATTCTACTACATCACCACGGCGCACGGCACGCCTTTCGGGGCGCTGTGGAAGTACCCGACGCACTACGACTCGCTCGTAGGGCGTGTGGAGCTCGGGAACTTTCCGGCTACGTTGCAGCTTTCTCCTGATGGCGAGTACGCGTACGTCGTGAACTTCAATCTGCACGGCGACATGGTTCCGTCGTCGGTGTCTATCGTGGCCACGGAAGGCCTTGTCGAGGTCGCGCGAGTCGCTACCTGCACGATGCCGCACGGGTCGCGAGTCAACGTTCAGGGGACCAAACAGTATTCGGCCTGCATGATGGACGACATGCTGGTCGAGATAGACACTCGCACCTTCGGTGTGTCTCGCCACTTCATGCTTACAAAAGGAAAGGAACATGGCATGGCGGGCACCCCCAGGCACGTCAAGAACGCACCTGGCGCGGCAAGTGACATGTCCGGTCACGGGATGGAGGCGCCCAAAGCGGGCGACGTCAGCTGCTCTCCAACCTGGGCTCAACCTTCCGCCGACGGGAGCAGGATCTACGTCGCGTGCAACAAGAGCAGCGAGATCGTAGAGATACATACCGATTCATGGACCGTCGGACGAAGGCTGCCCGCGGGTGACGGCGTGTACAATCTCGCGACAACGAGTGATGGGAGGCTGCTCGTTGGAACGAACAAGCGCGGCCAGTCGGTGTCCGTTTTCGACCTGGCTACGGGGAAGGAGCTTGCCAAGCTTCCTACCAAAAGGAAGGTCGTACATGGAGCCGTCATATCGAGCGACGATCGTTACGCCTTTATCTCGGTCGAGGGCATCGGGTCCGAGCCCGGTACGGTTGAGGTCATCGACCTTGTTTCGCTAAAAACAGTTGCAACTGTCGATGTGAGGCAGCAGGCCGGCGGTATCGATTTCTGGAAGACCGAGCCGCTGCCCTGATGAGTGGGGGAGGGGGGATAGGGGATGGGGAGTGACTCACCATCCCCATGCCCCACTCCCGCGTTTACAGCACTGTTTCCTTCGGCGATCAAGCCGATTCAAGGTCATTCATTGGACCGCCGTAAGCAAAGTGTTACCATAGCCTTACGAGATCGTCTTTATTGTTGTAAAGGGGCTGGAAGTTTGGGAAGCAAATGTTTATATTCCGTGGCTGTCGAGTCGCCTAAAACTCACTCGTTGACGTGCTTACCTTAAGCTCGGCGCGCTCGCGCCAGGAGCTCCAGCGATATGCGAAAGGTTATTCTGTTGGGCTTGTTGGCAGCAGCGGCTTGTGGCGGTGGTGATGGCGGTGGCGGTGGGCCGGTCAAGCCGGTTGCGGTCGACAATGTCGTTCTTTCGCACGGATCAGCGAACCTCGTGGTTGGCGACTCCATTCGCGTTTCAGCCACGCCACGCGATGCGAGTGGTAACGCAATTTCAGGTAGAAGCGTAAGCTGGACCACGAGCAATGCCGCCGTGGTGCGCGTATCCGCAATCGGCTGGGTGATTGGCGTCGCCGCGGGTTCTGCGACCATCACGGCTACCGCTGACGGCAAGTCAAACACTCTTTCAGTCAACGTCAGCCCGCCCTCGTCAGGACCATTCGTCAGCTCCGCCTCGAGCCCTCTGCTCACGCCGGGCGCCAGCATTCTCCTTATCGGGCAGAATTTCGGCGATACACCATCCCAGAATCTCGTCACGATCGACGGCGTTAACGCAACAGTGACGGCAGCCTCCGCGACCCAGCTAACCGTCAACCTGCCTGCCGTGTCGAGCTTTCCGTGCGAGGCGACGCACAACGCCAATGTCGTGGTCAAGGTTGGTAGTCAGTCCGGTACGCTGCTGGTACCGCTCCAGGTTGCGACGCAACGGTCGCTGACGCTGGGGCAGTCGTTGGTACTTCTCAATCAGAGCGAGGTGCGCTGCAACGAACTGGCCCAGTCGGGCGGACGCTACATGGTCAGTGTTTTCAACACCAGCACCTCGATTTCGTCCACGCCGTCGCTTCAGCTCAGGGGCAGCGCATCCACAGCGCTCAACGCGAAAGCGATTCCACCCGTGGCAGGCGCCGTTGCATCACGCAGCAATCAGTCGAGCGGCGCGTCCTTCGTGTCAAATGAGCTGCAGATCAGGAAAAACACGGGACGCGCTCATCGTAGAGCTCTGGAAGAGGATCGCGCAATTTTCCGCAGGGGTGCATCGGCCGCACGTGCGCGGCGTTCGCAATCCAGTGGCGCGCCATCGCTCAGCCTCGGCAGGCCGAGTCTCAATCTGAATACGGTTGGCGACACAACGACGATGAAGATCCCGAACCGGGAGCTCTCGGATTTCTGCACATCGGCGCCAATTTCGGTTCGGGCGCGCACCGTGTATTCGGGAGCCCGCGCAATCATCCTCGAAGACGTTGCCGCGCCGCTCGCTGGAACGATGGACTCCTACTATCAGCAGATTGGCCAGGAGTTCGACCAGGTGATGTTTCCGATAGTCACAGCGAACTTCGGCAACCCGCTCGCGTACGATGGTCAGACCGACAAGAATGGCAAGATCATCATGCTCTTTTCGAAGCAGGTGAATGACTTTGGCGGCATCCTGGGCTTTGTTACGACCTGCGATCTGTTCGACCCCACTTTCAAGTTTTCCGACAATACGTCGCCGATTGCGAGTAATTACGCAGAGATTTTCTACGCGGTCGCGCCGACCTCAGCGGCAACGGGCTTTGCGAGTACCATCCAGAGCATGACCAAGGATGGCTGGCGCAGGCTCATTCGCGGAACGGTCATTCACGAGGTGAAGCATCTGGCCATGTTCGCGGAGCGGTTCGCGCATCCTACGGCCGATGTTCTGGAGGAGTCGTGGCTGGAAGAAGGAACGGCAATGCTGTCCGAAGAGCTGTTCGCGCGCACAATTACGGGAGCTACGCGCACAGGGAATACAGGTTACGGTACCAGCGCGAATCCGACGGGTCTATTCTGCGAGGTAAGGCCGGGCTCGAGTGCCTGCCCCGCCGATCGGCCGTCGCTCGTCTTTCCAGCAGTTGCTTGGCTGCATGACTACCTGCGGCGCAACGAGGAGCTCACGATGCTGGGTTCGTCACCCTCCGTGGAAGACGATGCGACTTTCTATGGTACGTCATGGGCGTTCGTTCGCTGGGTGCTCGATCATCATTTCACTGACGACGCCACCTTTCTCAAGGCGCTTGTTGCTGAGCCGCATCTTACGGGGGTGGATAACGTGGTGGCTCGCGTAAATCGTCCCTATGCCGAATTGCTTGCGGACTTCTCGCTTGCAGTTGCGCTCGACGACCGCGCCGGCTTTACGGCGTCCCGGACGCAGTTCTCCTTCCTGAGCTGGAACCTCTCGGCATTGTTCCAGGGACTCAACACGGATTACTCGAACAACAATCCCAATCCCTTTCCGTTGTCACACCCACTGCAGCCTCGCCGGGTGGGCTTTGGCTCATTCGTCTCCGAGGTAAGCGCTCTGCGGGGAGGCACCGCGGCCTTCTTCGAGATTTCGGGAGCGCAGACAAGCAAGCAGCTGGTTGAGCTTCGTAGCCTGGCGGGCGGAAATCCATCGCCCACCCTGAGAATCGCCATAGTTCGGGTCCAGTGAAATCGCGTTCGCTCACTTTTGTACTGTGTGTTCTGACACTGGCCGGTTGCGGAGGCGGGGCTGATAGCCCCGCTTCGGACTCAACTATCGCGCAACCGGCGGACACAGCTGTGCCGGATCTGACTGTGCAAGACCCGACAGTAGCACCTGTGGATTCTGAACGGCCGAAGTCAGAGAGCTTGCCGCCAGTGACTCCTGCCAAGCAAGTGATTGCGAGCCGCCAAGACACCGTTAGTGGCACAGTAAAGTTGCTTGGCGCCGCATCCAGCGCTCAGTTGACTCTGATCCCGGTTGGCGGCGGAGGCAGCATCGCCCTCACAGGCCAGAGCGTGGCTGCGCTCGAACGCACAAACGGCGCTGAGATCTGGGTGAGTGGTAAAATGTCCACTGGACCTGGCCGCCCGCTGGCAGCCCGCCGAATGGATGTCGAGCGCTTCGTCGTGCGGTCGGTGGACGGGGCGCCTGTCACAGACGGTGTCTTGGTCGCTCAAGGGGATGCGATCATTCTCGTGGCCAGTGATGGCAAGCGACATCAGCTTGTGACACCACCACAGGCGCTGCGATCAAACGTTGGAGCTCGCGTCTGGATCGCCGGTCCCATTGATCGCGAGCCGAGCAGCTTTGGTATCATCAAGCCGAAGAGCTGATCAGACTTCTCTCAAGGCCTTCATGGGTGGTTCGGCGAATATGTGCCGTCCGCTCAGCACTCCTATGGCGACTGTCAACAGCATCATGCCCGCCGCTATCGCCAACAGCGGTACCACAGTCACCGCGAACGGCGCCTTGAATGCGAAACGCATCACAGCCCAGGCGCCCGCGATCGACAGCAGCATTCCGGTCGCGCTCCCCAAAACGCCAAGCGCGGCATACTCGGCGAACATGATTTTTCGGATCTGAGCACGAGTAGCGCCGAGCGTCTTGAGCAGCACACCTTCCCGGATCCGCTGGCGTCGTGACGCAGACACAGCGCCAAGCATGACCAGAACCCCGGTCGCGAGGCTGAACAGAGCCATGAAGCGGACCGCAACCGCTACGCGTGCGAGAATTCCGCGCACCGTTGTCTGAATGAGCGAGAGATCGATGCTTGTCACATTGGGATATCTGTCAACGCTCGCTCGCTGCAACTGGGTTCGCGTGGCTGGATTCGCGGCGCTCGTCAGAATCACGAATGATTGCGGCGCTTGCTCGAGCGCACCCGGCTCAAAAATGACAAAGAAATTCGGCTCGAACCGGGCGAAGTTAACCTCGCGCAAGCTGCTTATCCGTGATTCCACCTGTACGCCCTGCACATCCCAGCGAATGCGATCTCCGATACCGAGACGAAGGTCTTCCGCTATTCCCTTATCCACGGAAATCTCGAAGATGCTGTCGGCACGAACCGGGGCTGCTGCATCGAACCACCGTCCAGCCACCAGTTTTTCTGATGTCATCAGCGTGTCGCGGTAGCTGGAGCGATACTCACGCCTGAGCGCCCACGTCGGCCGGTTCCGCGTAAGATCTGCTGTCGCGGTACCATTCACCGCGGCTATTCGCATTGGCACCACGGGAACGCGCTGCAGTATCGGAAAGCCCGAGGCTCGCACCAGGGAATCGACGCCACTGATCTGATCTTCCTGGATGTCGAACAGCACCAGATTCGCCTGCGTTGCATCGCTGCTGAGCTGCAGCCGGCGCAGCAGGTTTGTCTGCACGAGGTACAGGGTACTCAACAAAAACGCTCCAAAGCCAAGCGATAGCATGACCGGACGCGTCTGGTTCGCGGGCCTGTACAGGTTTGCGATCCCCTGACGGACGACAAAGGGCCAGCGCTCGCGCAGCACGCGTCTCGCTACGTACGCCAGCAGTGCGGCGCTTCCCCAGAGAATTCCAACCGCACCAGCCAGTCCGGCTGCCATCGCCGACCCGTCCTTCCAGGAGCCCGTGCGCGCTATCGCCACTCCAACGACGCTTAGCGCCAGCACAATCACCGCGGCCAACTGGGCTGGATCGCGCCACAGGCGGCGAGCCGCAACTGGGCTGGCATCCTGGCGCAGTGTCTGAAGTGGCGACACCCGCCGCAGAGCGAGGAGGGGCCGGATCGCGAAGAGTATCGCGACGAGTACACCTACGCCGAACCCCGCGGCGATAGCGGCCGGTTCGAGCCGAAGCCGAACGTCGACCGGGATGAAATCGCCGATTGCCCGCGGAAGAACGAACTGGATGAAAACCCCCGCGATTACTCCAGCCGCTGCGCCAACCAATCCCATTGCGGCGGCTTCCATGACGTAGATCGCCATGACCTGCTTTCCGGACGCGCCCAGACAGCGGAGAATCGCCGCCGTATCACGCTTCTCGACTACGTATGCGTGAATCGCGCTTGCCACACCAACGCCACCGAGCAGAAGCGCGACAAGTCCGACCAGTCCAAGAAAGCGGCCAAGGTCTCGTATCGCCTCTGTGAGGTTGCGCTCCGTCTGCTCCACGGTCTGAGCGCGAACCGAAGCGCTATCAAGACGTTGTCTGAGCTGCTTTACGAATCCCGCGACATTGCGCCCCTCCGGGAGACGCAGCAATGCGTCGAACTCGGCTCGGCTCCCCATGCCGAGCAGCCCGGTCTCCTCCACAAACTGCGCCGGAATAAAGACACGGGGACCGAGCGCGGCAGTAATCCCCGGATCCCCGGGTACACTCAAGATCGTGCCGATGATCGCGAAGCGCGTAAAGCCGAGCGAGAGCGAATCACCGACACCAGCATCGAGCGCGATGAGGAGCGATGGGTCGACAAGTGCGTTTCGGCCGCGATGCAGGTCGCGCCAACGGCCGGCGGGCGCAGTCTCGATCACTCCATAGAAGGGGTATGCCGGTGTGACCGCGCGGACCTGGGCGTACCGCGTGCCGTCAGTGCGGGTGACGGTGGCCATGGATCCAAAGGTCGTGACGCGCGAAACCTGGATCCCCGCGCGGGGAAGAGAATCGAGAATGCGCTCGACTGTGGCAGGAAACTCTCGTCGTGATGAGAGCGCGACGTCCCCGCCGAGCAAGCTGCGCGACTGCTGCCGAACGGACCGCGTCACGTTGCTCGAGAAGGAATCGATTGCCACGAGCGC
>JACMME010000242.1 GCA_014379205.1 Gemmatimonadaceae bacterium | reverse complement strand
GTGAGCAGGAAGAATGTGTTCCCGACGTTATCCACGAAGCTGTACGACGCGTCGAGGTCGTCCAGTAGCTTGACCACCGGATTGGTGATCTTGGGAGAGTTCGGCAGGTCGAGATCTATGAAGTACAGCCGGTTCCGGGTGTCGGTTCCCTTGGAAACATTGATGATGACGAATTGTCCATCGTCGCTTACGGTTGCACTGAATCCCCAGTCTGGCTCATCGGGCCGCTCGGAGATGAGCTCATCACGTGACTGCGGCGTAACGACGCGATGGTAGTACAGCTTCTGATTTTTATTCACGGCGAGCATCGAAGTGCCCTCTTTGGGCTCGTCGTAGCGCGAATAGAAAAATCCCTTGCTATCCCTGGTCCAGGCGAGCCCCGAGAACTTCACCCACTTGATCTGGTCAGACAGATCCTCGCCACTGCCGACGTTGCGCACCCGAAACTCCTGCCAATCGGAACCACTCGTCGAAATGCCATAACCGAGAAGCTTGCCGTCCGGCGAGACGTTGACTGCCGAGAGGGCAACTGTCCCATCTGCCGAGAGCGTATTGGGGTCGAGCAGAACCCGCGCCCCGCCCTTTAGTGTGCGCTGAACATACAACACCGACTGATTCTGAAGACCGGTATTCTTGAAGGAGAAGTACAGATCCTTGCGGCGAAAAGGGACACCGTATTTTTGGAAGTTCCAAAGCGCGGTCAGCCTTTCCTTGATGGCGTCGCGCTCGGGAACGCTCGCGAGATATTCGAAAGTAACCCTGTTCTGCGCCTCGACCCAGGCCCGCGTTTCGGGAGAATCGGTGTCTTCCAGCCAGCGATATGGATCAGCGATCGAAACGCCATGGTAGCTATCTGCCTGGTCTGACTTGCGTGTCTCGGGGTACTTGATCGCGGTGGTTTGAGCGATCACTCGCGCCGGGACCGTTGCGAGTGCAAGTGCCGCGAGGAAGACCGCCGATGCTGACCTCACGAAACGCGAGATACGTGTCGTTCTAAGCAACTCCATTGGATCTGCAACCATGATTTTCCCTGGATAGAAAAAAGGCGATCTGAGACACCGCGAACCGAATGGCGCGGCAAGGGATGTCAGAATGTTATGCGGGGATGCGGTGCGAACGCGAGCGGCCTGCCAACCAAGACAGGAAACCGACAGCCAACCCGGATGCGATGCCTGCCAGTGCTCCCCCCCACTGCCACCAACCAGCGGGCGTGAGTCCAAGGATGAGCGGAAGTCCCACAAGGCCGGCGACGAGTACCAATAAAGCGAATCCGACCAATGTCATTACACGCAATCCTGCCACGGGTGCCTCTCCGGCTTCAGGAACGCCTGGGGCCGAAGACAATCCGCGCGCTCCCCAGTAGCCGGCTGGAAAGAGAAGAAGCGCCATCCACGCCGCCGTGAAGCGTCCACTCATTGCGGTCCACGTATGCTCGAATGGCAGCACAAGCGCCCAACCGTAGCTTGGCAAAAGCATCGCTGATCGTGATCGGCTCGATTTCCTCGAAGACGCGCTAACCGTGAGTCGCCACCCCTTGCGCCATCCGGACACAAGCAGCGTATCCCGCCCACCTTCAACGGCGCCATGTCCAATTGGAGGGAAAACTCCAAACAGGCTGATTGTCGGCGTTCGGAAGCGCGCATCGGTTGCGTGTGTTCGAAGACGAAATACCAGATCCTCGCCTTCCTGGCCGAGCAGCATGATTTCGCGCTGTTCCCCGTCGAAGACGCTGACGATGGGCGCGACGGCCCGCGTCGGAGCGCCGGGAATTACGGACGCTGCAACGCGAGCATCGCCCTTGAAGAGGCGGCCAACCAGCTCATTGTTCTTCATGCGGCCGTTCGTGATTGGGACATCAGCGATAGTTGCCATCAGCACGTGTCCCGAAAAGCGTTCGAAATGTCCAAGGTCAGCCGCGATCTGCGCCCAGTATGCAGACTGCGTAAGCGAGGGCACGAATTCCCAGGCAGTCAAGAGCTGAATCATAAACCAGCCCACAAGAGTTCCTCGCGCAAGTGTTCGCGCAGCCGCGGATCGGGCAAGCACAAGTTCCCCGCCTCGTTCGGCGAGCGCCATTCCGACCGCGGCGCCCAGTACGTTAGCGGTGAGATCAGAGAAACTCGCGACGCGGCCGATTGCGGCTTGCCATTGGATGATTTCGACGGCAAGAGTGACAGCCGTGGATACCAGCAATACTCGCGGGAAGCTCGCACCGGAGAGTCGCAGTCCAATTCCGACGGGAATGAAAAGCAGGACATTGAGACCGAAGTCGATGCCACTGACATCCCCGCACCGCAGACACCAGGCAGGAGGATTCGGATTGCCCCCGGCAGCGGGAGTGAGCGTTCCCCAGGCTATCGCCGCGAGCGCGAGCGCTGTAACGCAGGCGCCAGCGCGCGCACGCGTCAGCATGGTTACTCCCCCTACCTCCGATTGGTCCGGCGCTTTCGTGCTCCCTCTGAAGGCATGCCCAAAGCGCTACAGTCCGCTTCTTGCACAGGCGGTCTGGCGGACATTAAACAGCCCGCGCGCCCTATGCCAGTAGCTTGGAACACTCGCAGCACTCCTGCATCTTCCTTTCGATACGTTCGGCACCCAGCGGCATTTGGCTCGCACGTCGGCAATTATAGAAGTCCTCCATCATCCTTTGCGAATGAGCCTGGAAAGCCAGCCAACTACACATCTCTTTAGCGTCGATGTTGAAGAGCACTTTCAGGTTAGCTCTTTCGAGCAGCATGTGCCGCAAGCAAGCTGGGATACGCAGCCGAGCAGGGTAGCGCACAATGTGGACGTGCTACTCGACTTGCTTGCCCGGCACGGTGCATTTGGCACTTTTTTCACGTTGGGCTGGGTCGGCGCAAAGTATCCGGAAATTGTCCGGCGCGTCGCTGGTGCCGGGCATGAAGTGGCATCGCATGGGTGGTGGCACACGCGTGTTACGAACACAACACCCGAGCGTTTTCGTGAGGACGTGCGCTCCTCCAAGAGACTTCTGGAGGATCTCTGTGGACATCCGGTAATTGGCTATCGAGCACCGTCATTCTCGATAGTTCCAGGACGCGAGTGGGCGCTCGACATACTGATAGAGGAAGGGTACCGCTACGATTCGAGCCTCTTTCCAATCCATCGATCCGGCTACGGCTATCCTCACGCACCACCTGTCCCTCACGTCCTTCGGCGTCCATCCGGTGCGCTGTATGAGATTCCACCAGCGACCACGGTTGTTGCCGGTGTGCGAATTCCGGCCGCCGGGGGGGGGTATCTGCGTCAGTTTCCTTTCGGCTTGATCCGTCGCGCCTTCCGGGAGAATGGAGCTCTGGCGATCCCGGCAATGTTCTACATCCATCCGTGGGAGGTGGATCCCGGTCAACCCAGAATCAAGGTCCCATGGCTGACAAGAATACGGCACTATCGCGGACTAAGTCGTTCGTTGCCGAAAATGGAACGATTGCTTGCGGAGTTTCGCTTCACTTCCGTTGCCAAACGATTTGCGCGGTTTGCCGACCCCGAAATCGCGAACGCCTGGCCGTTCGCACGAGCCTAGAGGAGTGACTGATAAAGACTTGTTGGTACTAAGTCCGCGAACACGCCCAACCCGGCAGATTCCGGGTACCTCGATCGCGGCACTATGACTCGGAGATCGAGGAATTTCGGCAGCCTTATGCCGTTTTCGAAGGCAAGAGTCATCTCACCGCCACTCAGCTAAGTGCGCATCCAAGCCTTTACGGGCCCGCCCGAAGAATGGGATGCGTTTGTTCGCGCTCAGCCCCAGTGGACGCATTTCCACCTGCACGATTGGCGGCGAGTGATGGAGCGTACGTTCGGTCACGAGTGCATTTATCTCACTACGCGAAACGATCGTGAGGAGATCAGCGGCGTGCTTCCGCTGGTTCGCGTAAAGAGTGTGCTTTTCGGGCACTTCCTGGTCTCGATGCCGTTTCTCAACTATGGAGGGCCGCTGGGAGATGCCGAAGCCGTGCGCGCTCTCGTCGCTCATGCCGTTGATTTCGCGCGCCGCGATCGGGTCAAACTGCTGGAGCTGCGCAGCGAGACGGCACTGCCTATTGAACTGCCGGTTTCTCACCGAAAGATCACGGTTATTCTCGACCTCCCTCCGAATTCAGACGCCCTCTCCAGGCAACTCGATGCCAAGGTTCGGAGCCAGGTAAAACGACCGCGGAAGGAAGGCGTGACCGTGAAGTTCGGCGCCGATCAGGTTGCGCCGTTTTTCCAGGTTTTCGCGCAGCATATGCGCGATCTCGGAACTCCTACCCAGCCGCTGCGGTTCTTCGAAAGCATCCGCGAAAATTTTCCAACCGATGCACTGTTCGGGTGCGCCTATCTCGGCGACAAACCCATTGCTTGTGGTGCCGGATTTCGCTGGCGCGACGAGTTCGAAATGACGTGGGCGTCCTCCTTGCGCGAGTACAGCCGGATTGCTCCCAACATGTTGCTTTACTGGAGCTTCATGGAGCGCTCCATTGCGGAGGGGGTTCGTACCTTCAACTTCGGGCGATGTACGCCGGACAGTGGGACGCACAAGTTCAAGCGACAGTGGGGCGGACGCGATCAGCCGCTGTGGTGGTATGCGAGTTCCGCGTCGTCTGATGTCAAAACACCATCGCCTAATGATGGCGCCTATGCATGGGGCCCGCGCCTCTGGCGCAAGCTGCCTGCTGCTGTGGCAACAGCGCTCGGTCCCCGAATCGTGCGCTACATCCCGTGATTCCGCGGTATCTGCCTCCGGTCTACTCTCCAATACGTCTACCCGCACTGCTCCGCGCGGCTTCCCGCACTTCAACCTTCGCGGGAAAAGCATCCCGGCAAGCGATAGCAGAAGCGCTTGCCAGACGTTTTGGTTCGCATGCAGTGGCACTAACGGATAGCGGCACGTCGGCGCTGGTACTCGCGCTGCGGCTCGCAGTCGGCGCAGGCGGCACCGTGGCGTTTCCTGGCTATGCATGCATCGATCTCGCTGCTGCCGCGCGCTTTGCCGGAGTGCGCGTCCGGCTTTACGATATCGATCCGGAAACACTGTCTCCCGACCTGGAGTCCGTTGCTCGCACGCTGGAGCGTGGTGCGAGCGCAATAGTCGTTGCGCATTTGTACGGCTATCCATCCGATGTTCCGGCGGTCAGTGATGTGGCAAGCCGGTATGGCACCACCGTTATTGAAGATGCCGCGCAGGGAGCGGGTGGAACGCTTGGAGGAACATCACTAGGCGCTTTCGGTCCACTGAGTGTTTTGAGCTTCGGGCGAGGGAAGGGAACTACGGGCGGAGGTGGCGGTGCGCTCATGGCAACGTCGGCGGACTGGTTGGAGCGGATTGCTGCCACCGCCGTGAAATTGCAGCCGCACTCCCATGGTTTCAGGGAAATTGGTGGAGCGGCGGCGCAGTGGTTGTTTGGGCGACCGGAGCTATACGCGCTACCGTCAGCTATTCCAAGCCTCCGGCTGGGTGATATGGTGTATCACGAAGCGCATGAGCCCGCTGAGTTGTCCGCTGGCGCGGCCGCCCTGGTTCGTTCAGCACTCGGTTTGGACAAAGCCGAGTTGTCCGCACGCCGAAGAAACGGCGCCGCCCTGTTAGAGGCAATCGACGGAAGCGATGTGTTACCCATTCGGGTTATCGATGGCGGGACGGCAGGGCTGCTGAGATTTCCAGTGCTGTCCGTAAACCGAGAGCCCGACTCCAGGCTTGGGGTGCTTCGCGGTTATCCCCTGACGCTCGCCGAGCAAGTCGAGCTGCGGCCATCGTTGTGTGACGAGGAAGGAGAGCAGTCTGGCTCACTGGAGCTTCGCCGCAGCCTGTTTACACTTCCAACCCACAGCCTTCTCACAGTGACCGACTTGAGCTCTCTACAGGCTTGGCTGCGGGCTAAGTGACATTGGTAGCATAAGGTTCTCAAGCAGTTATCAACGTGACGTGTAACGCAATGTCGCAGTGGGTGGAACAAGAAATCACACTTTGACTGACGGCATAGTCAGCATCCACATAATGGAGAAGATTGCGCTCATAACCTGTATCCAATCAGCTAAACAGGCGTCCTAAGAGCACAAGACCGCGGTGGCGCAGTGGCGTCACTCCCCGGTCCTCTGCAACACAATTCCGCAGTTCGCTTCATCCCTTTCCACAGCACGGCAGGATCGCTGAGCTCCCCTGAGGGGCCACGACAAAGGCAAAACCGTCGAAAGACGGTGACGCAAAGCCACGAGGCTAACGCATGCGCAAGCATGCCATGCTAGTCGGGTCGCCGAACGGATGTCCTAGGAGGACTCACATGCGTTCAGCATTCGCACTTCTGTTGCTCGTCCCCATCGCTACCGCCTGCTCGGAGTGGGCAGACCCAAGCACCTTGATCGGTTCACCCACGCAAGGAAGTGTATCGCGACTCGAATCCATGGCGAATGTCAATTCGCTCGCGCTTGCACGAAGCACAAACAATCACGCAAATACGGAACAGCACAGGTGGGAAATACTCAGGAAAAAAGGTATTCCTCACATCGAGATCACTTCGGACGTGAACGAAATTGCTGAAGGCGATACGGCGCAGCTTACTGCCGAAGTTTACAATCGCTTTGGCGCGCTTCGTCAATCGCAGGAAGTCCTATGGAGAAGTACGGACAGGGCGATAGCGACCATTTCAGATAAGGGAGTTCTGCGCGCGCGTCGCCGTGGTGACGCATTCATAGTAGCAGTTGGTAATGAAAGAGAGCTCCGCGACAGCATCGCGATCCATGTAGCTTCGAAGGAAGACGGTCCGCGCCCCTCGCCAGCGCCGGCGCCGGCGCCGGTACCTGAGCCTACACCCGTTCCCACACCGGAACCGGCTCCCGCTCCAAAACCCGAATCTGAGCCAGCACCTGCGCCGGCCCCCGCTCCCGCACCATCGCCAGCGCCAAGGCCGGAACCTGCACCTGCTCCAGTACCTGCTCCTGCTCCGGTGCCTGCACCAGCTCCTGCTCCTGCTCCGGTACCTGCACCTGCTCCCGCCCCGGTACCTGCACCTGCTCCGGCCCCTGTACCCGTTCCTACGCCGGTGCCGACTCCTGCTCCAGTGCCGGTTCCGACGCCGATCCCAACTCCAATTCCCACCTTACCCCCAGTCACGAACTATCGTGGCGCAGCTGGCCCTAACGAGCCTGCCGGCTTCCAGACAGTTACGAGCCGTCCGTTCAACTCGCGAGCCGTAAACCGCACCGACGTGGGTGGTTCCGAAGGATGGATAGCAAACACGGAGCACAACAGAACAGGGCTTTCAATTGCGCAGGACGCCGCCGCGCCAGTCTCCGGCTCCAACGTTGCCCAGATTCGCTACCCAGCCGGAATGGTTGGTGGAGTCGGTCCCGTTAGCATGGGAGTGGCCCTGCCTGGTAAGCCACGCTCGCTGTACGTGAGCTCGGTCATGGCGCTCTCGTCCAATTTCTACGGTCACCCTTCGGGCGTGAACAAGCTCCACTTCTTCAACATGGCCAACAACACGTCCTCGGGCTATTTCTCCGCACAGGGCCAGGGAATGGGGCCGTTACAGCCTCAGGTTAGGCTTCAAGGCATCGCTGACCCGCTGGTTTCGATCAATCTGGTTCCCAACCTCATGCCGGGTGTAGCGCTCACCCGCGGGATCTGGCACAGGCTCGAATTCCTTCTGGTCGTCAACACCGCGGGTCAGGCCGATGGCCAAGCCCACATGTGGCTCGATGGCGTCAAGATACTCCAGCGAAATGACATCATGTATCTCGCTCCAGGCGAGACCGCGTTCGACGAGACCACCATTACGTCTATCTGGGGCGGAGGCAACACGGTCAACGTACCCCACGATATGTATACCTGGTGGGATCATATGTACGTGAGCATTAAGTAACGCCGCTCCTCCAGTAAGTTCAATCGCCTCGACCGCAAGGTCGAGGCGATTGTGCATCATTCCCGGTGAAGTTGCGCGCCGCGTGTGCTCTGCTTAGCGTACCCCTGGTTGGCCGCCGCATTCGTGGCCCGACCTTCCAGTAACCCGTCAGTTCATGGTCACGTGTGGGTACGAGATGATCGGCGCCATGTTGGCAATTTGTCTATCCTGTGCTCCCGAGCACGCTGCGGCGAAAGCATCGCGCTCGCCGACTCAGCGACAGACTCCCCAACTCTCCGGGGCGTTCTCGATTCAGCCGTCCGCCGCCTCTGTGACGCAAGGGGACAGCATCCTTCTTGTCGCGACCTTTGAGAGGGACAGCTCCCAACGGACGGCACAAACCGTCGCATGGAAAAGCTCCAATACCAGTATAGCAACTGTTTCCGCTTCAGGTCTGGTAACTGCGATCGCCCCAGGTCTTGCCGGTATCTCGGCTCATCGCGATGGTAAGATTGCGGTCGCCAGAATAGTCGTGACCAGTTCAGGCCCCGCTGCGAGCGACCTTGGCAGCGTCAAATCGGTGCCACGCGATACGAGCCGCCCGAAGTCGAGCTCTCCCGGCGCCAGCACTGACAACTCCAGGCTTCGCCTGAGTGAACATGGGGGAGCTAATGAGCCCGGCGGCTTTCGTCGGATATCCAGCCGGCCGTTCAACTCCAAGGCCGCCAGAAAAAACGACATAACGAACGCGGAGGGGTGGCGCGCGGATGCGGAGTTCCGCGACCGAGGACTCTCCATAATAGACGACCGCACGGCACCCGTCTCACCGCCAAGTGTCGCGCAGATCAGATACGAGAAAGGCATGGTTGGTGGAATTGCACCTGCCGGAATGAACGTTCCCCTTCCGGAGAAGCCGCGCTCCGTATACGTGAAAACTGCCATGAAGCTTTCGTCGAATTTTTATGGCCATCCAGCGTCCGGTGTTAATAAGCTCAATTTCTTCTACCTGGCTAACAACACCGCCTCTGCATACTTCTCCGCTCAAGGGCAGGGCAACGGGGCACTTACGCCTCAGCTTCGGCTTCAGAGCATAAACACGCGTCCATCCGCTCGAAATCTGACACCTAACGTGCGCCGCGGAGCGAAGTTAGCCCGCGGCGTCTGGCATAAACTCGAATTTCTGCTGATCGTCAACACACCCGGATATCCGAATGGTGAAGCGCACGTTTGGCTTAACGGAGACAAGATCATTGACTACCGCGATATCAACTACATAGCGGTAGGAGAGACAGCGTTCGACGCAATTAGCGTAACTTCGATTTGGGGCGGAGGTCCTAACGTAAGGGTACCTCATGACATGTACGCGTGGTGGGACCACGTGTACGTCAGCACTCGTTGACAACGCGAATGATCGTCCCTTACGCGATTTTTACCCTGCACGTGTGGCGTCCGCTCTACAGTTCAGCTAGCTGGCTGGGTACGAGGCTAAATTAGATCGGCAAGAGGCTGGACGACGGTGGCATGCCTGATGCCATTGGTAAGGGAACTAGTGCCTCGCTGAATCCCTGAACCGCTCTTTGGTGAACCTCGCACCAATTCTGTTGATACTGCTGGCGCCTGTGGCCGGCCTCCTGTCGCTTCCGCTCCTGTCCGACCTCCTGGTTATTGCTCGTGCTGGGCGTTCGCGCCGGATACGGCAGGCGCCGACTGGCGACGGTAGCGGTTCTCGGCTGCTTTTTCTCGTTCCGGCTCACAATGAATCGCTGTTGGTAGGCGCGTGCGTTCGTTCGCTGGTAGGAATGGAGCGAAGACATTCATCGTCGGACGTAGTCGTCATCGCCGATAACTGCACAGACGATACAGCCGAGGTTTCGGCCGCTGCGGGTGCAACGGTGCTGGACCGCGTGGATCTGTTGCGTCGTGGAAAACCGCATGCGATAGACTGGGCGTTGGGGCAGCTACCCGTTTCGCAGTACGACGCGGTAGTCATTATCGACGCCGATACCGTCGTCGATGCGGGCTTCGCGGATGCGCTTTCCGCTCATGCGCCGCTTCGCGACATCGCTGTTCAAGCGTACTTCGGAATTTCGAATGAAAGAGATTCGTGGTTGAGTCTGCTTGCCGGACTTCTCACGAAGGTTCGATACGAGGGGCAGTATCTCGCCAAATCGAGCGCTGAACTGAATTGTCCGTTGACGGGAAACGGAATGTGTCTTGGAACGGCACTCCTGGCGCGAGTAGGCTGGGCGCCAGACTCTCTCACGGAGAACTGGGAGCTGTATGCGCGTTGCACCGCGCGAGGAGAGACCATCCGGTTCGCGAGAGGCGCCCTGCTGTATTCGCAGGAGGCGCGAACTCTCGAGCAGAGCTCGACACAACGAAAACGCTGGCAGGCAGGCCGGTTCAAGGTGCTAAGCGACTACTGGCGTGACATCGTCGGAAGCAAAGTTATCACCTGGCACCAGAAAATCGATGCGCTCGCGGAGCTGTCATCTCCTGGCCCGGTGCTCGGTGCGACGTTTGGCGCGCTCGGTGCAGCCTTGTTATGGCAGCTCCCCGGTGGCGCCGCACGCGTACTTGCCATCGCATTGTTGCTTTCGATGCTGCCGATGGTAACGTGGACTCTCATAGTGCTCGTAAAGCAGCCCAACCGTGGCGCGATCGCCGTGGCGTTTCTCCGTCTTCCAGTTTACATCGTGTGGCGTGTCGCGGTTGCTGCGCTCGCCCTGACAACCGGGGCGCGCGGTGTCTGGCACCGGTCTCCCAGACATAGTCCCTGAATACATCGTGAATAAACCTCTTCGTGTGGCTGTGGCAGGCTCTGGCAAGATGGGCCGCCATCACGCTATTGCAATTCAAAGACTGGCCGGTCGCGCAAACCTGGTTGCCGTCGCCGACTCCGATCACGCATACGCCAAGGCTCTGGCGGCAGAGTTGAATGTTTCCGCCTCCTACGGCGGTATTGAGGAACTGCTGCAGCGTGAGCGACCCGATGTCGTCCACATATGTACCGCTCCTGCCTCTCATACCGAGATTGCGCTCGCGGCGCTCGCGGCGAACGCGCACATCTACGTTGAAAAGCCTTTTGCCGAAGCGCCTGAAGACGCGCGGAGGATCCTCGCTCTTGCGCGCAAGCAAGGACGCCGTGTCTGCGCTGGACATCAGCTGCTATTCGAGCGCCCTACAATTCTGGCGGAACAGGTTCTCGCACAGATTGGTAGAATTCAGCATGTCGAGAGCTACTTCGCCTTTCGGCAACCGCGCCGGGCTGACGGCCGAACTCCGATGACGGCCAGAGAGCAGCTCCTCGACATTCTGCCGCATCCGGTCTACCTGTTGCTGCATTTTCTCGGAGCTGACGCGGACGATGCACCAGCCGTACTGGAAGGGGTGCGGGCAGACGAACGCGGAGCCGTACACGCGCTGGTATCGTGCGGCGATGCGACGGGTGTTCTCGTCGCCACGCTGCATGGCAGGCCGGTGGATAGTTACGTTCGCATCGTGGGTACGCGCGGAGCTCTCACACTGGATTATGTCCGCGGAATCGTCATACCTCAACTCGGTGCGGGGTCTACTATTGATAAGATCCTGGATCCATACCAGCGGGCGCTCGCAACCGCCGGTGGCAGTACTGGCAGCCTGGCGCGCCGTTTCCTCAAGAAACAGCGCAGCTATCCTGGGCTTGCTGAGGCGTTCGCGAGTTTCTATGCGCACATAGATGGTGAAGGGCCAGCCCCGGTCGCCATGGCGAATATCGAGCGCACAGTTGCGCTGTGCGACCAGGTGAGAATGCACCTTGACGCGAAGCCGCGGGCGGCAGGCAGGGTTGAATTCGTTCCCTCCGCGTCCGTCGCTGTCACGGGCGGAACAGGCATGCTCGGACGAGCGGTCGTCGCCGCGCTTGGTCAGCAGGGAGTTACGCCGCTTGTCATCGCCAGGCGGCTGCCGGCAGAGGCGGACCAGCACCCGAACGCCCGGTATCTCGTGGCCGATCTCGGCGTTGCGGGCGACCTTGAGCTTCCGGCGAGTGTAGACACCGTGATTCATTGTGCCGCCGAAACCGCGGGTGGATATGAGGCGCATCAACGCAATTCCATCGATGCCACCCTCAATCTGCTCAACGCAATGGCGGCGTCCGGCGCGCGCAAGTTGGTTCACGTGTCGAGTCTGGCGGTGATCGACATGGACGCAAAGCAACCGCTGTCGGAGAACTCCCCGCTCGAGCGAGAAGGGCGACGGCGCGGACCTTACGTGTGGGGAAAGCTGGAGTCGGAGAAGATCGCCAGGGAAGCTGCCCAGACACACGGAATAGATGTGCGTATTGTTCGACCCGGCGCCCTGGTCGACCGGGAAGCCTTTGCTCCGCCGGGAAAACTCGGCCGTG
>JACMME010000241.1 GCA_014379205.1 Gemmatimonadaceae bacterium | reverse complement strand
GGTCGCGGGTTCAAATCCCGCCCCCGCCATAGTTCCGCAAGCGGCCGGTCCGAGAGGGCTGGCCGTTTGTGTCAGTGACCCCCGCTACAACGGCGCGTCACACCAACGCAGATTTAGCAGTGCGGCTGGGTAGCTCAGCTGGTTAGAGCACGGCACTCATAATGCCGGGGTCGGGAGTTCGAGTCTCCCCCCAGCTACTTACGAACCAACGAGTTAGCGCATTCCAGAAAGAGTGCGCTTTTTCGTTGGAAGGCGTCTTGGCAGTATGGCCGCTCATTTTGCCGCCTGACGTCGAAAGTCGGTCAAGGTGGCCTCTCGCTCCCAATGGGCACGGTCGTCTGCGCTGGGAACGAAGCGAGCATACTTCGTTAGCGTCAGCATAGGGCTTCCATGACCGAGTTGCGCTTGTATCAGTGCGATAGGAGTTCCGGCGCGAGCTGCGCGTACAGCCCAATGGTCCCGGGCACAATGAAGTGGATGCCGACGGCCTAGTCGCAGACCCTCAACTCGGATTTTCCCATGTCCGTCTTTTGTGCCACTGCCAACGGTTTGGCGATGCCAATCGCTCACCGTCCACCGAGTCCATGCAGCTGGGAACAGAGGGCGTTCGGCAAGCAAGTTCTCAAATGCTTCTCGATTCGAGGCCACGCCCAGTCTGCGACCCGACATACTCGGTCTCGGGAGTGGGCTTTAGTACCGCTGGCTCGGATTTCTGCCCTGTGAATGGCTACATCGCTACGCATCAGTCTTAGTGCAGTTGACACTTCGATTCCCGTTCCATACAAGAGGGCAAATAGAACTCGGCGCTCTTCAGTCGGCTGTGCCGCGACGATCCGCTCGACTTCCTCGATCTCGTAGAAACGAATGGGCGAGACCTCGACTGCTGGTCTGGCAACACGTTGCATGGGGTTTACAGGGAACACCCCTCGAACCTCAGTGCAATAGCTCAGAAAGCCAGATAGGGACGAATGCACTTTGCGGATGGTATTCCGCTTTGCCGGATACTTGGCCAGTTCCTGAGTCAACCAAGCCGGCGAAACGCTAGATGCGAGTATTGTCGTTCCGGTCGGAAAGACGTGGCGCACGTGCGCCAATGCGTGCGCGGCAGAATCCGAGTTGACGCGTCGCCCGTGGGCCGCGCTCCAAACTTCGACTAAGGCGACCAAATCTACGTCAGCCAATCTGCGACGGATTTCAACCATATTGCCTCTTGTCTGGTCCCATAGATCGTAGACTCGCCCTATGCTCAAGCGCCCTGCGATCACCTCATTGAGCACGTCCCACGCTCGATACGAAGTGGCGATTTCGTCCCACGCAGTTTCG
The DNA here is from genome assembly GCA_014379205.1 of Gemmatimonadaceae bacterium. Taxonomy (GTDB): domain Bacteria; phylum Gemmatimonadota; class Gemmatimonadetes; order Gemmatimonadales; family Gemmatimonadaceae; genus JACMME01. Next base: position 6,288 of record JACMME010000241.1, on the reverse strand, counting down.
ATTTTTCTCGCAAGTGCGCGGCTTGCCGAGCCCGTGGAAGTTCAACGCGACACGTTTGGCGGGGCGCACGCGCACATTGTGGTACGCGACCCTCTTTGGCCAAAGGATGAAGCCGTAGGGATTACGCCAGAATGCGTCTCACTTAGAGAGTTGGAGGAGCAGGTAAGCCGAATCAAGCGAGAACTTGATAGCATCGTCCGCTCCGGCAAGCGCCAGTTTGACGAAGCGAAACGTGACGTAGCCTTAAAGGCCAAGAGTCCCAACTTAGACTGAGTCGATAAGGGTAACTATCCGCGTTGGATACGAGCCTTAGAACTCGATGACTTGATCCGCAAGGCGGAAATACTGCTTTTCCCGCTCAGCTTCTCGACAGGCCTAAGTGTTTGCCAAGGCCGTACGGGGATTAGGTAGGCCTGAACGGCAGTCAGTTGTTGAGATGCCGCCATGCGAGTGCGAGCGCAATGACGGTTATGATCTCATTGAGCAGGTAATTAGTCGGCGGTACACCTCCAAGCCATTGCGTCGCTTCAACAATGAGAGCGCCGATTCCCCAATATGCCCCCGATCGGCGCCTATCCCAGAGTAAGCGAGCAGCCTGCAACCAGGCGACACCAAAGCCAGCCATCAGCACACCAAGAGGTATCGGGCGGCCACTAGTAAGTATCCTTGGGTCACCTCCCCCGAGAATCTGTATGCCGCGGACCACGAGGAGACCGAGAACAACAACCGCACTGAAGGCAAAGTAAGCAGCTACGATTCGGACAACGGGTGAGGCGTGCGGCCGATAGCGGGCAGCGATACGCTGCCCAACGGAGATACCCGCCGGCGTCGAATCTCGGCTGCTTACGGGCGTTTTTCCCTCCCAGCGCGGTGACATCCCCTAGCCGACAACCACTCTCCCAAACCTCGCCCTCGTGCAATCGTTTCAGGGCTTAGTGGCTCTCCTGGAGGCTGACTGCCACCCTGCATCATTGTCGCGACGCTTGCCGAATCGGTCACGTAGCGTATTCCGACCGCGTCGTTCGCCTTGCCGAATGCGAATACGAGAATCTGACCCCGAAGCGAGTCAGCGGCAGTTGGCTCGCTCACCTTAACTGTGAGGTAAATCGGAGCGCCAAGAGAATCAAACGAGGCGTCAAACTCGCGTTGTTTTCCTTCGTTCTCATTAACGCGAATCGAGACCGAAGCAGTCCCAGCGGAATCCCGCTGAGTTAGCGGAAGCGTCCTGCAGAGAATCGGGCCATTGGGAGGACCAAGGGGATCAAGGGGATCAAGGGGTGTCGGGGCCGGCGCGGCTGACCGGCAACCCCCGATCCCCCACAATGCCACGGCAACCAACGCAATCCTGACGTTACGTTGTTTGCCTCGCTGAAATAATCCAACTAACACCATCTGGCACCTAGTTCGAGAATCCATTTCCTCTAGGACAAGCGGAACTCACAGACCGAAACTTTTACATCTTGCCAGGTTTTTCCAGCGTCGAACGAAATAATCCAGGTTTGCTGAGTACATACCAGGCGGAGCCCACCGCCGAGGCTACCGCCATTGAATCCGCCAGCGAAGATCCGTTGACACCCGTAACTGTTATACATCGTGACCATAAAGGCCATTGCAGTCTTATTAGTTAGTGCAGCCGATGCAGCGGGTATCAATTGTAGCGCGAGATCTGGTATGCTGGGACGCTTTACTGTAGGGCGCCCACCTTCAAGAGTCGTCGAGGCAGCCGCAGCTGTTCCGACCACACTCAGGACATTAAGACGGCTTGAGAGATACTCGGGGAAAGAACCTACAATTGCCCCATAAATCTGCGAGCAATTCCAGCCGTCTAAGGCCAAGTAAGGAGAGAAGTCGGATCCCGTAACCATAGATTGGGACAGGCCAGGCCCCATTAGGCCAGCCCTCCGGTCGGTATTTTGACGTGATGGCTTTAGAATGATGGAGGTGGGGTAAGTCTTCCCGTTCCATTTCGGAAATCCTCCCTTGGCGCCTGGATCGGCTCCGATATTTATGCCGAGTGCCGCCGGAGCATTTAACGAGAATCCACCGACTACAACGTTCATGTCACCCGTTGCCGGGCATTTTTCCTGACCGCACTCTGATGGAGGTGGAGGTGGTGGAGGCGTATTCTGCGTGCCAGTTAATAGGGCGTCACCGTCGTGGATCGCTACGAAAGCGGTCGCGGCGGGCTCAAGATCTTCAGGATAAAGCTCGATCACGACCCCTGTGCTGACGCGAATTTCGAGCGCGGAAGGATCGAGTGTGTAGGACGTGCCATACTCATCCCAAATCGTAACAGTCGATTCTGTCGCCGTGCTTTGCTTTCGAAGTGTTGGAGACAGATCTCGAGGCCCGGTTGCATCAATTCCGCAACCGGCTACCAGAGTCGCGGCAATCGCTATTGCCATGGGGATACGGCGGAATCGGAGTAAAATTCCTCCTGCGTCGGGTGCGGACTCTCCCGAGGTGCGGACGCGCCAAGTCAGAGTCAGCATGATATGCGCGATGCTATGTCTAGCCCGTCAGTCGGCCGTCAGCATCGGGCTCACATTCGCGCAGGGTAGAGAGCGGTCCTAGGTCGTTTCCTTTTCAGGTGATGCCATTTTTCTTTCACGCTTCACGTGTCTAGCTCGAGCCCGTCAGCGCAGCGTCAGCTAAACAGCGAACGATTTATATATCGGGCCGGGGCGAGCTTAAAACTCGATGACTCGATCCCCAAAGCGGAAATACTGCTTTTCTCTCAGTGGGCCGACTACGGGGGAATGCTGCGAGTCGAACAGACCAAGGTGTTGGCTTAACAGCCTCAGAGCATAAAGTTTCCCCCAAAACCGTACGCCTACAACCTCGGAAGATCGGGAGCCCCCAGCTTGGGTACCCACATCGTGGCCAGAATGCTTGGACCTGATCGAGGCAACTGCTCTTCTAGTGGCTTCAGGCCAAGCCGGTACGGGTTTGAATCGCCAATTGCCGGGGGGCTGGGTCTCCTCCAAGATGCTACCGATGTCGCAGAACGCGATTGCCGTGAGCTCGCGGAGCACTCGGTCTTGACTTAAATGCGTGCGCGCCGCTCGCTCGGCTTTTGCCGCCACAATCGCCTTGGCGACACTAACATTTGCTAACAACCGGGCAGCCTGCTCGTTCGCAGTTTTTTTGCTATAACCTGCCCGGATCGCTGCCTGAGTACCGTTCAAGTCAATCAGGTACTCGTCTACGAATCGAGCTTGCTTCGGAGTTAGCGACATGGGCATCGGCGGTCGTGCACCACGCGTATCCCAGGTCGATTGGGAATTAGGATGGTTTTTTGTGGAGTTAACTCCTCCACGCCTCCGGGAGAACGCCACCGCCAAGGGACGTCGGTCGTGCTTCTCGCACCAGCGCACGTGCAGTTTGCCGTGCTTGGTGGGTCTTGATCGGATGGGTAAACGGTAGTTAGAAGGCGGGGCAGCCGATGTGCCATGAAAAGATGTGATTCTTCGTCATTGCATTGCTTTGTTGCGTAGTATGCGGCGCCACGAGTGGGGTCGTAATCACGCGCATGCGTGTGCAAAAATTTCCACGGATAGACAAGCTCCCGCACTGGGTGAACTGCGGATCCGCTGATTAAGGCATGTACGTGGGGGCGGCCCCCCGACGCTCCATATTCGACGGTAGCCGCCCACGCTAAGAGGTGTCCCCAATAACTCTCCAAAGCTCTAATCCCCTTTCGAAATCGCGCCTGAACCGCCTCAGGCCGGAGGAAGTCAGGAAATCCGACCGTGAGGAAGTGATCCCATGAATATTTCGATAACCACGCCCCATAAGGTGCGGCCGCCTGCATGGTGCGATCGTTACTCTCGTCGGATGGCTCGCGCTTTGGTTTAGGTATCATGGGTCCTCTCAAACACGACGTGAATTGGGTTACAAGGCGTTTGAAGCCAGCTTGAGACACCGACGGAAGGGAATCGCGGCTTGCAGCGAGCTGCTCGCGCTCGGGCGCTGCAAGGCGACCTTGGGAGAGAAATGATTCTTTCTCCCAGGCAATGCCTGAACCGTCGGTAATTTTTTTCAGTGACCCGCGGACGCCAATGCATCATTCTGCATCGATACTTCCTCGGCACCGGCGGTGGTCTCCCGCTAAGGGTCTCGGAAGGCACCTTGGCAGTATGGTCCCGGCGATTTGAACAAGATTGACGAAGTAAGACGCGCCTTCGAGAGAGGTAGTTGCCAAACCCAGCTAGTGGCCCCACGTTCCTCATAATGCCGGGGTCGGGAGTTCGAGTCTCCCCCCAGCTACTTAGGGAACAACGACTTACGGCCTCCTTGCGGAGGCCGTTTTCGTTGGTGGAGTCATTTCGGGTCAGGCGCGCGCAACCGCGGGACGGTTACCGCGGAGCAACCGCAGCAGAAACACAAGTGCCAACCCAAGAGACGCCCCCAAAACGTTCAGGATAACGTCGTTGACGTCTGCAGATCGATGGCTCCCCCATGCCCTCGAAACGTACTGAACGAGCTCGATACTGAATGAAACAGCAATCCCGATCTGTATCCCCCTCCAGAAGCGAAGACGCCTCCACACCAGAGGGAGCAGGACGCCGAGCGGGACAAAGAGCATAAAATTCCCCCTCGCGTTCCGCACGCAGAACGCTCGCGCCGTCGAACCGCTGGGCAGGATCGCGGAAGAACAGGTCAGCGATTCCAGATTGGGACTGAGGTCAATTCCCGCCGCAGCCTCGGCAGCCAACCGCGAATTATGGTTGGGGATGAGCGTAGCAGCGGCAAGGCCGGAGAGATAGACGACGAAGGCCAGGAGCACGATTTCGCGGTGGAACGACAGACCGTTCCCGGGAATCCGAAGGCGGTACAGCCGAAAGACCAACCAGCAGGGAACGGTGATCGCACTCAGGACAAGAAACGGAAAGACAAGCGAGCGATACGCAAGAAACGGATAGAGAAATTTGGGGATCATCTCGGCAGATCGGTGGCCCTTCTCATTCCGAGTATTCGCCCGCAGCCAATGTCCGCTTCAAATTCATCTTCCTAAGTCGCTTGAACATTCCCTCGTCGGGACCTTTGACGGTGATCTCGATGGACGCCGCGTAGGCAGTTCCGGTGATCCGGACCATTCTGAGGCCGCTGGCTGCCCCCGGTGACGCGTTGCCCTTGTACTTGACGACGAATGATCCGAACAGGGAATCGCCATCCGTCTCTACGGCCACGTCCGGCGGGATCGTGATCTCAATGTTACCCAACACCGCGACAGCCTCGATATGGGACACGCCGATTCCAATCACCGCGTCGCGCAGATCGAGCTCGACGTTTCCGAGCACCGCGAGCGCGCGAAAGTGCCGCGGCAGGTGCCACTGGCCCTCGCGCTCGTTGCTGCTGAAAAAGGAGACCAGGCCCTCGCGACTCGTCTCCGACTCCGGCGGGTACGCGGCGTCATCGTACGGCGCGCCGCTCTCGCGGGTCAGTTGATCTGATGGCTTGAAATCGGACATTTCAGGATTCTCGCTGCGTGTACGCTGTAATTACGGCGCGGCGCCGGAATTGGTTTGACCTAACGAAACGCGCTCGCCAGGTCCCAATAATCCGAAATCCGCTTGATCTTCCCATTCTCCACCTCGCCGAAAGTGGCACCCCTCGCGGAGATTGGTCTGTCAGTCACCTGCTTGCCGGTCAGGTCCGGGCCGGTGTAGGTGGCGGTCCACATCCATTCGAGCGCGAAGTAGCGGCCATCCTCAATGCTGGTCGCGACCCGCAGCTTGAAGCCGGGTTGTGTCGCCATCGTCCTCCGCATGAACGCGATCACATTTGCCTTCCCTTCGTGGCGGAAATTCTGCGCGATGTCCTCGTGAATCGCGTCAGGTGCGAGGAGGCTCTCGATCGCGGCGGAGTCATGCGCGTTCCAGGCGCGCACGTAGGCCTCGATCACTGCCTCACCCCGTTCCGCGACCCGCGGGTTCACGGCGACGGTGCACGCAAGCGAATTCACCGCCACGACAGATGCCACGGCATATGCCCACTTACTCATCAATTCCCCTCGTTCTGAGATTCGGTTCGCGATGGCGTTTAGCTTCTAACGAGCGGAAGAGAGCCGCTCGCCGCCGGGAATCGTTCTTGCTATGGTTGAGCTTGCCAAATTCTAGACCGCCGAGGACGCCGTGACAACCCAATCGCTCGAGTACCCGCTGGAACTCGCGGCCGACCTCTCCGACCGTCTGCGGATCGCAAAACAGGAGCTCGCCACTCAGTGGCTCGATCGGATCACCGCGCGCGTCTCGATCTCAAAAAAGCGCGTCTTCCCGACTCACG
>JACMME010000240.1 GCA_014379205.1 Gemmatimonadaceae bacterium | reverse complement strand
GCGACCGCATTCGGCGAGATGCTCCCGCAGCACAAGAACATGATCTCGCTCGACGAGACCAAGAAGGACAAGTGGGGGCTTCCGGTTCTGAAGATCGATTGCGCAACGGGCGAGAACGAGCGCCTGATGCGCAAGGACATGATCGCGGACATGGCCGACATGCTCGAGCAAACGGGAGTCAAGAACGTGCGCACCTATGATGGCGAGTACTTCCCGGGAATGGGGATTCACGAAATGGGAACGGCGCGCATGGGACGCGACCGGAAAACGTCGGTTCTCAATTCGCACAACCAGGTATGGGACGCCATGAACGTCTTCGTCACTGATGGTGCATGCATGACGTCGGCTGCGTGCCAGAACCCTTCGCTCACTTATATGGCACTCACCGCTCGCGCCGCGGACTACGCGGTCGGCGAGCTGAATCGCCGCAACCTCTGAATTGGACGATACGACAATGTCATCTGAGACGGAGCAGTCCAAATTGCCGGAGCGCACCGATTCCATCGACGTGATTAGCCGCCGAGAGGCAGTGCGGCGCGTGAGCGCTCTGCTTGGAGGAGTCGCACTCGTTGGCGGAAGCTCACTTCTCACAGCGTGTGAGAAGGCACGCGCACCGGTTGCTGAAGGCGCTCGTGTCGGTGCGTTCACTGCCGAAGAGATCGCCTTTCTCGACGAGGTGGCTGAAACGATACTTCCGGAGACCAAGACCCCCGGGGCGAAAGCGGCCAAGGTAGGCGCATTCATGGCTCTCATGGTTACCGACACCTACGATGAGCGCGAGCGAACGATATTCCGGGACGGAATGCGGAAGCTGGACGAGGCCAGCACGAAGGCCAACAAGAAATCGTTCATGTCCGCCACTCCGGAACAGCGGCTCTCTCTGCTGGAATCGCTGGACCGCGAGCAGAAGACGTACACAGACGCGCGTGAAGCGGCGCGCAGCCCTGGCGCCCAAAAGCCGGCTGCCCCCACGGACTCCGCCGCCGAAAGAGGCGACGCGTATCTGCCCGACCAGCGGAAGGAAGCAGTGCCCGGGCAGGAGGCCGCCGGCGCGGCTGCGATTACCGCGGATGCGCCATCGCACTACTTCCGCATGATGAAGGAGCTGGCGTTGCTCGGCTACTTCACCTCGGAGATTGGCTACACAAAGGCCATGCGCTACGTAGAAACACCGGGTCGCTTCGATCCTTGCGTGCCCTACGTGGCAGGAGAGCAGGCCTGGGCGTCGCACGCTTAGCGGCAGACATTCGCCGCACGGCGGGTAACGCCGCAGCACACTGAACGAGGCGGGCTGACGCTCGCTTATGTTTAAGGATGTTTACTGGAGTGGGCGCTTTCGTCAGTGGGTCCGCAGTGCAACCTGGCGAAAGCGCCGGAAGTTTTTACGCGACAGCCATGATTCAGCCCTCAAAACGCGTTGCGGTGGTCGTCCTGACGAACGGTGTGCCGGCCGGGACAAGCAACGCACTGCGCGAAGCGGCTGTAGCGCTGCTCAACCTGCACTAGCGTGACGCCCGTAACCTGACCGAGCGTTACAATCCTGACGGCTGCCGTCTCGTGCAACGGCCTCCCGTCAGACTATGAGCGTCGAAGGTGCATCGTTCTCCATCGCTCGAGGAAGGCCATGCGGGTTAGCCTGGGGAGAACGTGATCCGAATACCGAGACAGACCGGAGATCTCCCTCGACGGAAGCGAGTAGCCGATCCAGCTCCTCGCGGCTCCTGCTGAGACCATGCGTATACAGCCAGCGATACCACGATAGAGACCCAGCGCCAAATACCGCCCCTCCGGCTAGCGCCGTGAGCACCGCGAAAGGTCCCAGTGAGAGTGCGGCCACGCCAAGAGCGGTGCCCGATGCCCCGCCGCCCATTGCGGCGAGCGAGCTGATCCACTTGTCCATACGCCAATTCTTCAGCAGGCCCTTCCGCAGATCTCCGTACACTGTCACTTCACATGAATCGGCCGGTGAGCCCAGCGGCCGTAGCACCACGTTCAACTGGTCCAGCTCAATCTGGGTCATCCGATAGCTGAACATGCTTAGACTGGGCGTTTCGTTCAGAATGACCTGGCCTGAACGGATCATCTGCACATCGAAAACGAGAATTCCGCCATCCAGCGGATGTCCACCGACTGTGTCACGCAGTTTCAGCGAGAACGGATGAACCGTAGACACCCGTCCGATAGCTTCGAGCACGGCCCTCGGTGAGCCACGAATCGTTCGGGAGACTGAAACGCTCCGATCGCGAGTACCCAGCATGCGGCTCAGCAGTCGCTCCTGCGCGGTTGAAAGCGTAGCGGCGGTGGCGCTGTCGCCGGGGGAGCGTTCCGCCATCGCCATTGTTATGTACTCCTGGGAGATTCCGGCTTCGATCGCAGCCAGCTCGACGTCCTTAAGACGATAGCCCCCCGTCGGAGTCTTTGGCGCGTCGGCGGCTGCAGTCGCAGCGTTTCGGTAGCGAACCTGAAGCCGTTTGGCGGCCTCCGTCTGCAACTGAGCCGCCCGCAGCCAGATTGCGCGCGCCTGATCTGTCGCGACCATCTCATTGCTGCCCCGCACGCTCGAGAGCGAAACCGTGGATTGGAGCGCCCCTTCAAGCGCCTCAGCCAGGGCCTCGCCGGTCGGATAGCGGTCCGACGGCGCCTTTCTCAGACAGCGGTCGATAACACTGGCCAGCGCGCGAGGAAGGTCGCCGGCGACTGACGCGAGGCTGGGAGCCTGCCGGGTGACCTGTTGCGCCATGATGGAAGCAGCCTCTACGCCATCGAATGGCAGCAAGCCGGATAGAATCTGGAAGCCGACTACGCCGAGTGAATACAGATCGCTGCGTCCGTCGAGGTTGTCGCCGGCTGCCTGCTCCGGACTCATGTAGTGAACCGAGCCGAGCACCCACCCGTCCAGCGTCAATGAGGTGGCGAGCTGATCGCGAGCGATCCCGAAATCCGTAACCACAGCGCGATTGGAGCCGCGCTCGAGCATGATGTTCTCGGGCTTCACGTCGCGGTGCACCACGCCTCGGGCGTGCGCGTACGCGAGTGCCCATGCTGCTTCGCGGAGCACCCGGACCGCCTCGATCGGCGGAAGTGGTCCGCGAGCGCGAAGTCGTTCGGCCAGGCTCTCCCCCTCGATGAACGCCATCGTGAAGAAGGCAAAGCCTCCTACTTCATCCGCGCGAAAAATCGGAACGATGTTGGGATGGGAAAGCTGGGCCGCGGTTCTCGCCTCGCGAAGAAATCTCTCCCGCAATTCCGGGTTGGCGCCAAGCTCTCGCGGAAGCACCTTCACGGCCACAAGGCGGTCCAGGCGAGTCTCGCGCGCAAGGTACACCGTGCCCATTCCACCGCGCCCAAGCTCACGCTCGAGAACGTATTGGCCGGAAATCAGCTCCTGGAGGGGTGCAAAGGCATCTGCGGACACGAAGGCGGCATTCCCCGGCAGAGATCGTGGATCAGGCTCGAAGGACCGCGGAAATTACGAGTGCTGCTCGTTACAGGCTAGGACGCGTCACACTCCAGGCGCGAGCGACGTTCGCGAAGCCCCCGTTGATGTCAACGCGGCTGCTCAGGCAATCGACATCCCATCCGGCCACTCACTATCGTCGATATCAAGTTCGAATGTATACATGACGGCCGGTGAGTCGACGCCTCCCGCGCTGGAGTACAGCCGCCTGGCGACGGCGTTGGTCTCGTCCGTCAACACCCAGGCCTCGCGGCACCCGAGCGTGCGACCGTGCTCGAGAAGCGCGTCCAGAAGCCGACGTCCGATGCCCTGACTTCGATGCGTAGAAGCAACGCCGACCTCGTTGATCCAGAGGTCCGGAGCCTTGTCTGGGTGAACGTAGTGCAGCGCGGACGCCATTCCGACGACGCAGCCGGCGTCGAGCGCTATTGCAAGGTGGTGCCGCGGGTCAGCGAGGAACTCCGCCGTCCAGCGCGGGTCGACCGGACCGTCAAAGACGTCGTGTCCGACGCGCGCGAGTATGTTTGCGTCGCCAGTGCCCAACAGGCGGATCTCGACGGTCATGCTGGAGTTTGCGCTCGCGGCTTCTGAAACTGTCCTGGAAAAAGGCAAGTCTGTCATGCGTAAGGATGTTCATGCCGGACTTCGCGGACAAGAAGGGCCGCTGACGTTCCCTGTTGACCTGTCACACGGGTCCGCATATTGGTTCCATGCCTACCGTCACTGCTGCCGTTCCCACTACCGCCACTGTCGACCTGATTCGCTCCCGGCTCGGCGATCGCTACACGCTGGATCGTGAGCTCGGCCGCGGCGGGATGGGCACCGTCTATCTCGCGCGCGACCTCCGCCTCGATCGCGCAGTCGCTTTGAAGGTGTTGCCCCCGGAGTTCGCGACGCAGACCGCGCTGCGCGAGCGATTTCTACTCGAGACTCGCACGGCCGCGAAATTCTCGCACCCGAACATTGTGCCGGTGTACGCGGTGGAGGAGACAGAAGACCTCCTTGCATACACGATGGGTTTGGTCGAAGGCGAAACGCTCACCGATCGGGTGCAACGTGTCGGGCCGCTGACCGTGCGCGAGATCGTGCGACTTCTGCAGGACGTCGGCTACGCGCTCGCGTACGCACACGGGCGCGGCGTCGTGCACCGCGACATCAAGCCGGACAACATCATGCTCGAGCGGGCGACGGGCCGCGCGCTGGTTATGGACTTCGGCATCTCCCGCTCGATCATGCCTGCCAGGACCGGCTCGACGCTAACACGCGTCGGCGAAGTGGTAGGTACGCCGGAATACATGAGCCCGGAGCAGGCGTCCGGCGACCACGTGGACGGACGAAGCGACCTGTACGCGCTCGGGCTCACGGCGCACTTCGCGGCCACCGGACGCATGACCATGACCGCGGATACGACGCAAAAGATTCTCGTCAAGCAGCTCACCGAGCTGGTTCCTCCGATTTCGCAATCGCGCAATGATCTGCCGCCGGCACTGAGCGAGGCGATCGACCGGTGCGTGCAGAAGGATCCGGAGCACCGGTTCGCGACTGCCGAGGAGCTCGTTGAAGCTATCGATGCGGGGCAGCTGGCCGAACCGGAGATTCCGCTTCCCATCCGCTTGTTCGCCGGCGAGGCGGGCACTCTGTCGATGGTCGCTATCGGGATTCTGCTGTTGTCTCTGTATATGATCGAATCCGGTCTGGATAACGATCTCGCTGGACTGGACATCATCCTGCCAGTAGTTGGCTTGATGGCCGTGCTCCTCACCCGGGTGCTCACCACGCTCAGCGAGGCGCGGCGTCTGGCGATCGCGGGATTCTCGGTCGACGAAGTCATGGCTGGTCTCTCGAGAGTTGTGGCGGAGCGCGCCCGGCGCCGGGAAGAGCTGCGTGCCGACGCGGCGGTCCGACGGCGGCGCCGCAATACTCTGGTATGGGCGCTCGCAATGCTGGGGATGGCAGCCCCGATGATCTGGGCAGCGTTCCAGATGCGCGTTCGGGTCGGTCCGACAAGCTACCAGGTTAGTGTGCCGGGCATCGTGCTGGTAACGTCAGGAGTCGCGCTCATCGGTATCGGCACCGTACTTCTTATCAAGAGCCCTTTCCGCATGCCGGTGGGCGAGCGGTTTTTCCGGCTCGCATGGCTGGGACCTTTGGGCCGGCTATTCGTTCGCTTCGCGGGCCGCAGAGTGCGGACTTCATCCACGGGCGCGGGAGTGCGCTTGCCTTCTGCTCCGGCGATGGCATCGGTGAGTGGCGTGAAGCGGTCTGCAACCACAAGCGCTCCGGCGCCGCAGCCTGGCGATCGGATTGGCGCATTGGAGACGCGGGTAGCGGAGCTGGAGCGCTGGCGCGAACAGCGGTGACTGTGAATGACGTGCGAAGCGACAGCGTCGTTGATCGACAAGCTTGCGCGGGTAGCAGTCCTTTCATATACAAAGTTGTCCGCTACCAACCTTGAGCTCCGCCATTGGGAGTTGCACCCATGCAGAACGACATGCGGCACGAGACGCCACCACCCATGCGGCGAATCGAGGAGGTCCTCAGCCCGACTCTGCCGTTGCCGCCTCCGCGCGGCGACGATGAGCTCGATCGCTTCCTCGCGGCGGTCGCGGCCACCGGAGTTGGTGATCGCGAATTGATCCGCACGACGATCGCGGGCTTCGACCATCGCGAGGATGTCGCCGCGACCTGCCACCGCGCGCTGGCGGCGCGGCCGTGTGGGGAGGTCGGACGCTTCATGATGGTTCTATCCGTGGTGGGTGAGTTGCGACACGACTCATCACTGGAGCCGCTGGAGGCGGTCACGTGGGCGGCAGATGCTGACCTTTTGGGGAGTGCGTACAACGCCGGAGCGCGTGCGGTTGAGGGAAGCGCATGCGAGTTCCCAGCGTCGGGGATGATTCAGTCACGCGCCGCCGAGATGTTCACATGGGTGGCGGCCGGCCGATTTGACGATCGCGTTCTGAAAATCGTGACGTCGCATCCCTCTGTGGCGACGCGGCTCGCGGCAGCGGATGCCTTCCTGTTTCACCACCAGGACAGCGCACGGGCGTTGGAGACCGTGCTCGCAGTGGCGCAACCAATGGATCGGAAAGGCATCGGCGTACCTCGCCTGTGGAGTGACGTCGATCCAGAGGTCTTCGCAGAGCGTCTCGCCGCGGCCAACGCGTTGACCGAAGCGGCGCCCCTGCCCAGGAAGGTCGGCAGGGATGATGGCGATGAAGGGGCGACCAATGTGTATTGACGGCATGGGGCTCGTCGACTTGGCCGTATCCAGGTTGATACCCGTGCCATCGCAATGGCCGGAGTTCTTCTCCTGGGCAAAAGCCGCGTTCGCGCTCGAAGACGACAGCTGGGACCCGGCGGGTGCTGGTGAGCCGTGGCGCGGCAGCCTGCCTTACGGCAAGACGATAGCATCCATCTACCTGCTCGCCTACGCCATCCGGGACGAATACATCCCGCAATGGCACGCCCGCGGCGACTATCTGGCGGCTGCCCGGGCGATGCCAAATCCCTACCATGGGCCCTTCTACATCCGCTTCATGAACAACAGCGGGGGCTCGGAGGCGCATTCGGATACTGGCCGAACGGCGGCCAGAGATCGCACCGACATGTACTGCCCGGTGTTCGATCTCGGTGGAAAGTCCGACGACCCAGTCAACCGAGCGTCTGTGCTCGTACACGAGGCCTGGCATCACTGGCAGTATCACAAAGGTTACCAGAGCGGCCATCTGGGCGGTGGCGCGATCGATCCGTCTGTCGAGGGCGACTACTACTACCCGCACGGCACCGGCGATTTCGACTTCGGTCAGTTGTGGAAATTCTCCCTGTCACCACTCCGCTTTCATTCCCCGTATCAGGTCCAGGTTGAATTCTCGGCCGATCTGGCGGAGTTCTCCTTTCACTGGGTGCCTGTGGCTGCGACGCAGTCGGCGCGTTACTACGGCAACACGCGACTCGCAATGCAGTTCCACAATCGCGTGAATTACAGGATAGGCCAGCCCCGCCCGTTCTGAAGTTCAGGGATGCCGGAACTAACATGGCTGCATGCTCGCCTGAGGGTTTCACAGACTGACAGCGGAATGATTTACCGTCGCACCTGCACGACCTCAATTCGGGCGTTGTGCACCCCGGGGCTTCCGCTTTCGCCACCGGGGATCGTCAGCGGGCGGGTGGCTCCGAACCCGGCGACGAAGAGACGCGCGCCCGAAACACCCTCTGCCATCAGCCGGCTTTTCACTACGGCCGCGCGCTTTTCGGAGAGCGCCTGATCGGCGGCGGGGTTCCCCGTGTTGTCCGTGTGTCCCTCGATGAGAAATGTGTCCGGCCGTGCGGCAAGGAGCTTGGCGAGCCGTGCGAGGTGCGCACCAGACGCGGGAGTGATCCGATCCGTCGCCTTCACAAAATGGATTCCCTGGATTACCGTGCGCCCACCAACGAGCTGTACAGTGAGGGAATCCACCTGCGCACCGGCCGCCCGTGGCTGTGCGAGGAGGAGAACGAACGTCATCAGGGCTGCGAGCGCGACAGCCAACGGGAGGATGACTCTGCGCGACATGTGGTTCATTTTCGTCCCGTTTCGACGGTATTAGGATCGATGAGCGATAAAGCGTGGCCTACTCCTGCGCGAGGCGACCAAGTACAGCCGATACTTACCTGATCGGTCCTCGCCTCTCTCGAAGTGGTTCTGGGTCGCACGCCGCGTGGCGAGTGCTCCTCCGCGATGCCGAAGCTCAGGTCTTGGGACAGTTGACCTCCATCAAGTCGCCCTGGAACGACTCCCTCATACCGCGTGCAAGAGTGACCCACTTATGGTCGAGCGACCCGGGGCCAGTCTTAACGTGCAGCCGCGTAGGCGACCCGCGGCCAGTGGCGAGCCGGAGGTGACTGCCATAGTAGTTTGACCCGTCGTTTCGTTTCTTCTCGTACTGCCAGTCCGTTATGAACAGCCTCGTTTGACCCGCCTGAACCGTGATGTTCTCCACACCCAGAGCTCCACTCGGCACGCCCTCCGGAGCCCACATGTTGTCCGCTCGCTGGTACTCCAGTACACACGCGTTCTGCGGCTCAGACTCGGTAGCAGCGGGATCGGAAGCTCCGAGTGGCACCATTGCAACAACCAGCAGGATGGTGATTTTTCTCAAGGGATTGGTCATGGTACTCTCCATTCGATGAGGGGTGAAGATCGGCGCTTCTCCAACGGGCGCTTGAGACCGTGCCGGTATTGAAGTGCCGCACGTGAACGTCTGGCATCGCCAGTGGAAGGCGCTACCTTGACTCGTGCGCCCACAAACTAGGAGCGCTCGTCTCCCGCCTTTCAACGTTTCAACATGATGCGCGGCAGTGAGTTTCGTCTCATAACGCTGGGTCGCCTTGCTCTTGTGAGCCCGACCGGCCAGGAAGACGAGGAGCTCAACACGCGCCGCCGCAAGGTTGCCCTGCTTGCGGTGCTGGCTTTCGCAAAGCGGCCCGTTTCCCGTGACGTGCTGCTCGAGATGTTCTGGGGTGATCAGGACGAAGTCCGGGCTCGCCATTCGCTGAGCGATGCGATCTCGCATCTCAGGCGTGTCATGGGCCGCGAGGTCATTATTACCACGCGGTCGGAGGCGACCGTCGCCGCGGAAGCGCCGCTCGCTGTTGATGCAATCGAGTTTGGCGATGCGGTCGCCGCAAGCGACTACAGCAGAGCGACGGCGCTGTACGCGGATGCTTTTCTCGACGGCGTCTACGTCGGTGGATCTTCGAGCTTCGAGGAGTGGGTTTCGCGGGAACGAAGCCGGCTGGAATCACTCTTCCTGCAAGCCGCCGCGAAACAGTGCCGCGCGCTCGCACGGGACAAGCGCTGGGAGGAGTGTGCGGTGCTCGCGGCGCGATGGCTGGAGGCCGCGCCGCTCTCGGCCGACGCGGCGTTGCATTTATTGAATGCCCTCAAGGAGCCGGGCACGCTCGAGGCGGACCGACGCGCGCTGGAGGCGTACCAGCGACTGCGCGCGCGAGTGGCGCGCGACTTCGAGCTTGTTCCGGAAAAGTCTGTTCAGTCCCTTGCCGCTGAATTGTCGGAGCGCCTCGCGGCTGCTGCACCTGGCGAGCCGGTTGTTACACCGACGTTGAGCGGCTACGCGGTCGAGGAAGCTGGAGCCGAACCGCTCGAGCCGGTCGCTCAGCACGCATCGGCTGCATCGGCGGACGAGAGGAACGGAGCAAGTGCGACGGTTTCGGATGAGGACGCGAGAATCTCCGAGTTGCAAGGGCCGCTCCGAAGCGCGCCAGCGGAGATTGAGCCCGACGCCGAGATCCCGGACTTGGTGACATCGGCAGCGCGCAAAAAGAGACGCGCGTGGTCCGGTCTCGCCGCCGTGACATTCGCGAGTCTCGCCGCCGTCGTCATATTCTCCACACGTTCGCGGACGGCACCTCGCATTTCCCCCACCGCCGTCGCCGTGCTCCCATTCGCGGTGCGTGGCAGCGCCGAGCTGAATTACCTCCGCGAGGGAATGGTTGACTTGCTGAGCACCAATCTGGACGGTGCCGGCGGTGTCCGAAGCGTGGACCCGCGCGCCGTGCTCGGCGCGGCTGGAAGCGCTTCTTCGGAGCTCGATCCGGAAGGCGGTAGCCGTGCAGCCGCTCGTGTCGGTGCAGGAATGTACGTCCTCGGCGACGTCCTCCAGGCAGGCCGGCGCCTTCGAATCACTGCGTCGATGTACGAGCGGAGCCGCGTGCCTCTCCTCGTATCACAGGCGTCTGTCGAGGGGGAAGCGAGTGAGCTTTTCGCGCTTGTGGATGGCCTTGCGGCACAGCTGCTTGCGGATCGGATACGAACTCCAGAGGGACGCATCGTACGGATAGCCGCGATGACGACGCACTCCCTGCCAGCGCTCAAGGCGTACCTGGAAGGGGAGAGCCATTGGCGGGCCGTCCGCCTCCCACAAGCAATCGAAGCTCTTCAGCGCGCGGTCGCGCTCGATTCGACATTCGCACTCGCTTGGTACCGGCTCGGCATCGCGACGTCCTGGGAGGCGCGCGTGGAGTTGGCGCGGGATGCAATGGATCGCGCCATGCGACACCGGGGCGGGCTACCGCCGCACGACCGCCTCCTGATCGAGGCCTACGCTGCAGTCACGTCGCGCGAGAATGATCGGGCGGAGCGCCTGTATCGAGCTATCGTCGCCGACCACCCTAATGATGTGGAAGCATGGGGAGGGCTCGGCGAAATGTGGTTCCACACGAACCCGTGGCGCGGTCGCTCGTTTACCGAATCGCGACAGGCCTGGGACCGGATGCTGCGGCTGGAGCCCGCAAACGCCGGAGCAACCTGGCACCTGGCACAGGTCGCAGCGCGTGAGCGCCGCTACGCTGAACTCGATTCGTTGCTCACCCGTCTGCTCGGCACTGTGTCGGGCGGTGCCGCACTCTCGGTACGCGCGATGCACGCCACCGCTCTCGGAGACCGGACAGCCCAGGTGAGGCTCTCACCCGAGCTGCAAGCAACCGATGATTACTCGCTTATCCTGGCCGTCTGGCGCGTAGCCGTCTTCTCTGATGACCTGCCCGCGATCGCACGTTTCGCCCGTCTCCTAGCCGACCCGCAGCGACTGCCGGAAGTTCGGGCGCTCGGCCACGTAATGCTGGCGCACCTGGAACTGGCGCAGGGACGCTGGAGCAGAGCGCAGGTGGAGCTCGCGGCACTGACGCCCTTGCACCAGGCGTGGGCGGTCGAATACAAGGCACTCCTTTCCGCGATGCCGATCCTCTCGCTTTCGACGCGAGAGCTTGATGGAATCCGCGACCAGCTTCGCAAATGGAACGCTGCTCCAACTGACCGTGTGGTCAGCCATGCTGACCTCTGGGTCAATGCTCTTGCGGATGATAACCCGCAAGTACGCATCTATCTGCTCGGCCTCCTGAGCGCGCGGCTGGGTGACGCAGTCGCGGCGGAGCAGTACGCCGCCGAGCTTGTAGGCCGGCAGGGACCGTCGGATGCTGGCCAGCTGGCCAGCTCCCAGAGCCGTGTGATACGAGCGCAACTGCTTTGGACTCGTAAGGATCCAAACGCGGCCATCCGCGCCCTGGAATCGGGTCGCGACGTCGTTGACTTCGGGTCAGCGCGCACGTCACCCTTCTATGCGCGATCGTACGACCGCTTCATGCGCGCGGAGCTGCTCCGAACGCTGGGGCGCGACGGCGAGGCGCTCGGGTGGTATCGCGGACTCGGGGAGATTTTCCCGTACGACATCACGTATTTAGCGCTCGCTCATCGGGGACAGGGAAATATCTACGAGAAAATGGGGGAGCGAGAAAAGGCAGTTGAGCATTACTCCCACTTCGTCAGACTATGGAAGGAGTGCGACCCGGCGCTCCGTCCGATGGTGGACGACGCAGAACGCTGGATCGAACGCCTAAAGCAAGGCGGCTAGCGCAGCGCTGACTGCAGGAAAAATGGGAGCCGGACTCCCTCAACCGCCTTCAGCCATCGCTGGAGTAAAGCGCTCGCATTCGATTGTGCCGCGGACGGCAGCTCCTTTTGCAGTCTTGCCACTGATCTCGAAGCGGCCGCCCGCGCCCTTGGCCTGCATTGTGACTGTCCCACTACCGGCTATCTCGCCTCCTTTTACGGTCGAGATGTGGTGTGAATTGGAGCCGGTGTTCACTGCGATTGTGAGCTGAGGGGGGGCGCTGCCGCGGGTGAGACGCCACATGGTGAGGCTGAGATTCTTCGGCGTGGAGCTGTTCGAGTTGTATTGCACGCTCCACATGGACGCCATGACACTGTAGATGGAGGCTACAGGTGCGTGGGTGCATTCACCGATTCCGGTCGCACGGTAGCTCTTCCCGTCAACGGTAAGAGAGATAGTGATGTTTACCTGATTGGCACGCGCGGCGGCGGCGCGAGCGGCGGCAGGAGTCGCCGCCCGCCGTTGGGCTTGGACGGCGCCTGTGGACAGCGCCAATACAGCAGAAAGACCTACGAGTCTGGCGAGTTGATGCATCTGGTTCACCTTGCGCGGTTAGAAGTAGAACCTGGGTAGATCGCGACGGACAGTTCCATCATGAACAGCTACGGGGCGGTAGTTACCGTGACGCGCCCGGCGCCCACCGAGCCATTGCTGGCCTTCGGGTCGAACTGTGACATGGACACCCGGTATTCGTAGATCGAATCATTCCACAATCCTGTGTCCGTGTAGGAGATGCCAGCGTGCTTGTCGGAAACCAGGAAGAACGGCGTGGTTGGGCGTCGTGCGTCCTCTCGCGGATCCGCCGTCGGGTCGATCTTCCTCCGCTCGATGCGGTAGCTAAGTACTCCGGAAATTGCCTGCCACTGCAGGATCACAGTCCCCGGACCTGGCGACATACCGGTAATACTGATGACGTAGTTTGCTGGCGGTGGCGTCGTGGTGAGCTGCTTTGAGACCGTCTGCGCAGCAAGCGGGGGCGCCAAACCGCGGCCGCTGCGACCGCCACGGCCATGCAATAGAGATTACGGAAACGCATTTGTAGTTGTCCTCCAGAATGGAAAAGAATGTGTTACAGGATGTCAGCATGTCGCTCGACTGGATCTACTGCATCCGCGCCACCTCGATTCGAGCGTTGCTTCCAACCCCCGCTCCAACCTGAGACGCAACCTGAACCGCGGTGGGTCGCGTCGAGCCGAGCCCCATTACAAAGAGCCGTGTAGCCGGAATTCTCGCAGCCACCAGGCTCGCTTTCACAGCGGCCGCACGCTTCTCCGACAGGCTGAGGTCGGCCGCGGCGTCCATTGTGGCCTCGACGTGCCCTTCGATGAGGAACGCAGTCGGCTGGCCTTCGAGCAACTTCGCGAGGTGCGCGATATGCGGCGCAGACGCCGCGGTGAGCTGGTCCGTATGCCCCTCGAAACGGATCTCCGGCAAGACGGCGCGGCCGGCGGCCAGGTCGGACGCCAACTGATCCGAGGCGGATCCGCCTGCATTCCTCAGGCGCGAAGCGGCATCTGCCACGCTCTGTTCAGTCCTCGCGACCACCGTCTCTGCCACTCCGGCCGCCTTATCGACAATGGTGCTTACACCGCGGCCGGTCTTCTCCAGCGTGGAATCAACTGCCTTGCCGACGCGAGCGATCGCCGCGCTGTCGGCCTTGGCCTTGCGCGCCTCCAGCCTCCGCTCCGTCTGCTCCTTGATCTTCTTGAGAATTTGCGCTTCTGCTCCACCTGGAGCCGCGAGCGCGTAGCTTGCCGCGAGCGCGAGAAGCAGGGAGAGACTGCGCTTGTAATCCATGGATATCCGGTCCCAGATGATGTCGTTGTGGTGTCGCGATCTGACAGCGGCGACCGAGTCGAACCACGTTTGCGATGCGCTGCCCTGGCTGCCGCGAAGATCGCTGCGTTGAACTTGACAGGGGCGAAAGGTAAGAGCGTATGTCTCCCGTCCTTCAACATTTCAACGTGCTGTGGCATAATGACTTCCTTCGCCACATATCCGTTTGGGAATGCGGACCCCAAGCCCAACTACAGCGAAGGAGCGTTTGTAATGGAAAAGAAAGGCTACAAACCGATCTGGATCACCGAGGCGAGCCATGACCAACTCCTGGCGAGGCTCAAACAGGCCGGAAAAGGACAACAGCAAGGAGAATGGTGTCTCACCGGCGTCATCATCGACGGTGACCTGGACGAACACACCGTTTGCCTCGGCGGGCGCTGCGCCTGGTACAAGAGAATTTTGGGAGGAGATTGCGTCAGCAAGGTCTCAGGGTCGTGCAGTTGTTCGTGGGGAATTTTGGACCCCATTCTGGGTCTGTTTCGCAACTAATCGGGCAGGCGCGTTCCAGCCGATGATTCGGAAGGCTGAATCCACTCCCAGATCATGGTGTCACGCGGGTATCCATCCGGCGTCACACTGTTCTCGGGCAGCGTTCTCACGTGGCGAAAGCCGAGTCGACGCGGGACCGCCGCACTCCGGACGTTGCGCGGATCGCACCGAATCTCGATGCGCTTGATACCCGGGAGACCGACCGCCACGGCAGTCGCGCCGCGGGTTACCTCCGTCGCGTAGCCGCGCCCGGTAACGCCGGCACGCAGCCAGTATCCGATCTCCACGTGGTCGGCCGCGGCACACTCATCGCCCTCCGCTGGAGCGCGCGGGTGTAGTCCGAGTCCGCCGAGCACCTCATTCTCTTCCGGGGTGAAGATACCGTAGAGCCACTCGCGCCCGGCGTCGAAGTCTGCCACGAATCCGGCCAGGCGATCTGTGATGCCAGAGAGCGGCGTCGGCTCCGCCATTGCCCACGGCATCCATGCCTGCAGATGCGCGAGGCTCGCGTCCACGGCGGCCTTCAGAAGTGCCGCGTCGTCGGTTCGCCACCTGCGCAACATCAGGCGTTCAGTTGGTATGCGGTCCGGCGGCTGCATTACGCTTGAGTCCACAGGATTTTCATCGATTACTTGCCGCGTGCATCCATCGGTATGGGCGCGAGCATGCTACTCTCCCATTTCTCGTACTTGCGCTTGAGCTCGGCAAGCACTTCGGGCCGTTCCGCCTTGCGGTCGCGGTTCTCTCCAGGATCGGTAGCGAGGTTGAAGAGATGTTCGCCATCCCGGGTGGCCATGAAATATTTCCAGTCGCCGCTC
>JACMME010000239.1 GCA_014379205.1 Gemmatimonadaceae bacterium | reverse complement strand
GCTGGCCTGAACGGCCTCAACCCATCAGGAATAGAGCATGATCCTCAAACGGGAAACTACCTCATCGTCGCCGCGAAGCAGCGCGCCATCATCGAGATAACTCCGGAAGGAAAACTTGTTGCCACCGCGAAACTCGCCAAACGCTGGCATCGGCAGAGCGAGGGGATTGCAATAATGCCGGATCGCTCACTGGTCATTGGCGATGAGGGAACCAAAAAAACAGGTGGCGGATCGCTGACGTTCTACGCCAGTAGAAGTTCCAGGTGACTCTCTCGCAAGGCGACCACAGAGTCTGCTTGATCCTGCATATGGGGTTGGGGAGTGTGAAGAGCCACTCCCCAACCCCAATCCCCCACTCCCAGCGTGGAGCCGAGCTTGAAGGGTGACGCGGTGATGCTCGTTTGGCTCTTTATCCCCTGCAGTTATCCATGATCTCGCTGCGCACCTTCTTTGGATCATTGATAACCCTGTAAAAGTCGTCGAAATACCGGTGCGCGCGCTTTACGTTGTCTCGGTCGAGTGGCTTGAGATCCGTATACAGCGCATAGATCGCATCCTTCTTCTCGTTAAAAGCCGCAAAGACTTTCGCAAAGTGGTCCGCGCCAGGGCAGTAACCGCGATACAGGCGCGTTTTCACGTCCTTGATAGGAAGCTTGGGATCAGGTTTGGCGTACGGCGCGCCGATCGCGCCCGACCAATCAAAGTCGTATGCGATGGGGAAGACGGCGTCCGTGTTCTGAATCAACTCAATGTTGTGCAGGCCAGGGATGGAGTAGTCCGTGTTAGCGGCGAAATACTCGAAAACTCCCACCATCGCTGTGTGATACGGATCCAGGTCATCCGCTACCGCTCCCTTGGCATCGATGATCTTGCCACCCTGTCGCGCAGCCATGCGCTCCGGGTCCTCGATGAGAAGCGCATATCGCCGGGCATGCGGCTTTCCGCCATCTCCGTCTCCATCCAAGTATGTGACACGTGCCAGACGAACACGATGGCCGATTGGAGTGAGCAGGCTGTAAGCCTTGTACAGGAGATATTCCTGCAGGAGATTCTGCTCGTAAAGCTCATTATCCTGGCAATGCGTCGTGAGTTTGGGCTTATCCTCTCCGGCGAAGACCGTTCCGGCAATCGCGCCTTTTGCGAAATTCATGCGTATCGGCGGGAATGCGCAGTTCTTCAGGCGATATATGCCCCGCGTTCGCACCTTGAGGGGAATGGACACCGCGTTGCCATCGGCCCCTGTGTACGCCAGCGTGGCCGCCCGGTAAGGACGCTTTGTTCCCCGGTCCTTGAAGAGGGCCCGCAAGTCGGTCGCGAGTCTGAACTCGATCAGCTCATCGCTGGCGAACAGCGCGGAGCTGTCGTACGCCACCGCGGCGGTGTCCTGCGCTCGCGCGAGAGTCGTCACCGCCAGGGCGATCAGGAAAAGCGATCCGTATCGCATCGCAACCTCCTCTGGTTATCCCGCTGTAACTGGAAGCAATTCTGCCGTACCGTGCCTGTCACCTGAGCTCCACGTCTATCACCCCTTGTGCATTCCTCAGCGATTCGACGAACTGATCCCGATCGGCATTCTTCCTCAGCTTTATCCCATATTCCACGTTGTGTGTTCCGTCCTCTTCGTGCACTACGCCTCCAAAGCGCCACCGTTTGATCTGTTCGTGACCAGCCAGGCCGGGCTCGATCAATGCGCGCACTGTCTCGGGATCCAGAGTGCGAATGCGGAGTAGTTTGTCGTAAGTGGCTTCATCGTCCTCACTGACTTCCGCATCATTGCGTTTGCGGCGGCGCCACGCGCGGTCTGCCAACGCATCCAGCTGCTCCGGCGCCATGTTCGCGAGAATCTCGCTATCCACTCTTGCGACGAATTCGCCCGTACGATTCGCGATCGCGAGCGCCCGCTGCATGCGCCGCTGCGCGGCCGGCCCTGCCAATGCGGCGCTTCGCCCGAAATCGGCCTGCCAGAGCCATAGCGTTATGAGATTGAAGACCACTGACAGAGCTGCCGCTACCGATAGATCGACACCTGCTGCGAGCCCGATTCCGGTAGCGAGAAAGATATAAACGGCGTCCTTGCTGTCCTCGAGTGTGTTCCGAAACCGTACCGCGGCCACGATGCCGGCGAGGCTGAATGCCAGAGGAAGACTGTTCTTGACCAGGACGACCACTCCCGAAACCACGAGTGGAAGAAGCACCAGTGTCTGCACGACAGACTGCTGGTACCCGCGCTTCCGACGCGTGAGGGTATACAGCCAGGCGACGGGGAGCGCGAGCAGCACCGCTGAGACCATGGCAATCGCGGCGGGGATGCCGAGGTGTGCTTGACCGTCGCCGGCGGTGCCTTGTCGAAGAAAGCCGGCGGCGCCCGCATCAGCGCTGCCGAAAAGCGAATTCGACGAGCTCGCGAGAAAAAACGGGATGCGGTCGCGCCCGAATCGCCAGAGGAGCGCGATAACGCCACCCAGCAGCGCATAGTAAAGGACGATGCGCAAGACGAGATCGCCTCGCAATCGCGTGGCCCAGTCTTTATCCGTTTGTGCGTGCACTAATCACCTCCGGAAGAGCCCTACGCCGATTGCCGCTCCGGCTCGCTGGACCGCTATGCCATTCCGCCGGCGTGGAATGAGGCGGGGAAACGCCGAGTGAGATGCGTCACTGGCATTATCGCGACTGCGTACCCCCCCTCTTTTCACATCGCCGGTCCCAGCAATACCGCGTTCAGCACCATCCTGTCCAGCGCACGCCACCAACCACGGAACATTGGCTCATTAGCGAACAGCACCACATGGCCATCGCCGAGCGGTTCCTCCACAACCAGTGCCGTGCCCTTTAGCAATCGCTCGGTATTGTCCGGCCAGCTGAACCCCGCGCGATGCAGAAGTCCCGTGGATGGGAAGACGGCCACATTCGTCCCCTCTTTCGACAACTTGAAGAAAGTACTGCCGTCGAGCATGACGGTAAGACGGGGGCGCTCGTAACCGTGCGTCATCCAATGTGTCCGATCGACGACTACGTCGAAGTGGCTTCCGGGCAGCGACGCCGGCCGCGCATTGCTCGCCGACGGACTTGTGACAGCCATAAGGTCATCAAAGGTGCGGT
>JACMME010000238.1 GCA_014379205.1 Gemmatimonadaceae bacterium | reverse complement strand
GAGCTCATTGCGGAAAGGTTGCATGTTCCCGAGGCGTCACCTACGCTGGATCTTGCCTGCGGCGCCGGACGCCATGCGCTACCGCTGGGGGCACGATGGTGGACGGTGGGACTCGACCTGTCTCCAGCGCTGTTGCGCGTGGCACGCGCCAGAGACCGGGCGTTTCCACTCGTACGAGCCGATATGCGAGAGCTGCCCTTCCGGGACCAGTCATTTTCTCTGGTAGTCAATCTCTTTACCAGCTTCGGATATTTTAGAGACGACGAACAGCACAGGCGCGTGATCGCCGAAGTCGGGCGTGTGACGCAGCCCGGCGGATTCTTTGTGCTCGATTATCTTAACGCCGCGAATGTGCGCTCCAGTCTGGTTGCATATGACGAGATACGCGTTGGGTCACGTGTAGTGGAGCAGGAAAGATCCATTACCCCGGATGGGCGCTACGTGGTCAAGACCATCATGCTTGGCGACGAAGGCCGCCTCTTCACCGAACGCGTGCGTCTGTTTGAGCCGGAAGAGCTTGCTGCGTTGATGCAACGATGTTGTTTCGACGTTCGTGAGATTCTGGGTGACTATGCTGGCGCAAAACATTCGGCCGCTTCGCCGCGCACAATAGTCATCGGAGAGCGGCGATGAGCCCGCTCCGGGTAATTACCGAAAAACTCGGCGGATCTGCGTTGGCGCGCGCCGCGCTGGAAGAAAAGACGCCGGTGACCTGGTATCGCAGGCGCCCGGATAGCGCGTCAGCTTGGCGCGATCATATGGCGACCGTGCGCCGACGCTTCGCTTCATCAAATTGGCTGTCCGCCTTGCTTCCGGCGCTCCGCCCGGAAGGCGCGGCGCGCGAACGCCTGGATCGCGTCTCTGACGGCGCGGGGGTGCTGATCACAACAGGTCAACAGGCGGGTTTGTTTGGAGGACCGATATACACCTGGTCCAAAGCCGTGAGCGCACTTGCCATGGCGGATTCGCTCGAGGCGTCGACAGGCATTCCGACCGCTCCGGTATTCTGGGCTGCCACCGATGATGCGGACTTTGCTGAAGCGAGCATCACGCATGTGTCCGTGGCCGGCGGCCTGGAGACACTCAGACTGCCTGAGCCCGCGCAGTTGGGAGTCAGCATGCGCGATACGCCTCTGGGTGACGTAACAGATCTGGTGCGCGCCCTCGGGCACGGTGCCGGGAGCGCGACATATTCTGCAATCCTGGAGCAGGTGGCATCGGTGTACGAGCCTCGGGCAACCGTAGGCAGCGCCTATGTCGAGCTGTTACGTGCGGTTCTTGAGCCACTCGGAATAACTGTGCTCGATGCAGGACATCCGTCCGTCCGAGAGGCCGCTCGCCCGTTGCTAATCAATGCTCTTCGAGAGTCGCGTGCAATACAAGACGCGCTCGAGAGACGGCAACAGGAGATTCTGGCTGGGGGGTTCGAGGAGCAGGTTCAGCTGGTGCGCGGGCTCTCCCTGGTGTTTGAGAGCGGCGTCAAAGGCCGGGAGCGCGTGTCGATTCAGTCCTCACTGGAAGTCGCGGCGAAGGAGAGTGCAGCGTTGGGATCCACCGCACTGATCCGCCCTTTGCTGGAGCAAGCTCTCCTTCCAACCGCCAGTTATGTCGCAGGCCCCGCCGAAATAGCATACTTCGCGCAGACCGGAGCCGTCGCAGACGCGATAGGCGTGGACAGGCCGATGGTATTGCCGCGCTGGGCATGCTGCATCATCGAGCCCCACATTGATCGCTTGCTATCGCGCTACGGATTTGCGAGGGAGGAACTCGCGAATCCGCATTCCGCCGAGACTCGCATCGCGCGTGACGCCCTGCCTGCGGCGATCGGTGCAGGGCTGGTGGGCTTGACCGAGAACATGCGTGCGTCTGTCGATGCGCTGCGAGATGCTTTTCGCAAGGAACAAGCAAAGTTGGATGTATCTCCTGCTGTCGCGGACGGATTCCAGCGCGATGTGCAGCGCCGCATCGTCCGACTTGACCGCAGGATTGTAGCCGCGGCAAAGCGCTCTCAGTTAGACGCGCGACGTGACATCGCTACCATGCGAGCGGCTTTGTACCCACTTGGGAAACCTCAGGAGCGCGTTCTAAACTTGATTCCGCTTCTCGCGCGCCACGGTCCAGCACTACTTTCCGCGATGCTGGATCGCGCACGGGAGCACGCGTCGGACTTGATTCCGGGTTCCAGAGGGGAAAGCGGATCACTGAGTTCCGCCGGCGAGGTCTCCGCCACCCCATCGTGACGGATCCAGTTCCGGCTGACCCGCCGCCGTCACCTCGTGAGGGGACCGGCCGGCATGCGCTGTTAGTCGCGTCGGGAATTTTCGCGAGCCGCATCTTCGGTTTGGTTCGCCAACGCTTCCTGTCGCATTACCTCGGGCTCTCCGATGCAGCGGACGCTTTCAATGCAGCGTTCAGAATCCCGAACGTGCTGCAGAATCTCTTTGGGGAAGGGGTGCTCTCGGCATCCTTTATTCCAGTGTACGCACGCATGCTTGCGCAGGGCGAGAGGAAAGAAGCGGCGCGCGTAGCGGGAGCTGTCGCCTCTCTTCTCGGCCTGGTGACATCGCTGCTCGTGCTTCTTGGCGTGCTAGCCACACCATGGTTGATCGACCTTATCGCGCCCGGCTTCCAGGGCGCAAAGCGTGAGCTCACCATCAGGCTCGTCCGAATATTGTTTCCGGGTATGGGGCTGTTGGTGCTCTCAGCCTGGTGCCTTGGCGTTCTAAACAGCCATCGGCGCTTTCTACTGTCCTACACCGCGCCAGTCGTCTGGAACGTTGCGATCATTGCCTCCCTTGTAGCGTTTGGTGGCAAGATGGGAGGGTTCGAGCTCGCCGAGATGGCCGCGTGGGGCTCGGTGGTGGGGAGCTGTCTTCAGTTTCTGGTACAGCTGCCGCTGGTGCTTCGGTTGCTCGACGGCTTGCATCTCTCGCTGCGCAATTTGTCGTCGAACGTAAGGGTGGTTGTCAGGAACTTTGTACCTGTATTCATAGGCCGTGGTGTAGTACAGATAAGCGCGTATACCGACACACTGCTAGCCAGTCTGCTGCCGAGCGGTGCCGTGACGGGAATCGCAAACGCGCAGGTGCTCTACACTCTCCCTGTTAGCCTGTTTGGAATGTCCGTCTCGGCCGCCGAATTGCCGGCGATGTCTGGCGCGCTTGGTGCGGAGAGCGATGTAGCATCATACCTTCGGCAGCGATTGAGCCGCGGGCTGCGACGTATCGCGTTCTTTGTAATTCCGTCCGCGATGGCGTTCTTCGCTCTTGGCGACGTCATAGCGGCCGCCCTTTTCCAGACGGGCCGTTTTACCCACGCCGACGCCACTTTCGTGTGGGCGATCCTTGCAGGCTCCGCCGTTGGTCTGCTCGCCTCGACACTCGGCCGATTGTATTCGTCGACTTTCTACGCTCTGCGGGACACCCGGACCCCGCTACGCTTTGCGATCGTGCGCGTGATTCTTGGCACTGGGCTTGGGTACCTCGTCGCTCTCAGGGGTCCGGCGCTGGTAGGCATCGATGCGCGTTGGGGCGCGGCGGGACTAACCGCTGCGGGTGGTGTCGCAGCGTGGGTAGAGCTGGCGCTGCTTCGACGTGCTCTGGCGCTCCGGATTGGCGCGACTGGATTGAAATCTTCACTCGCCTTGCGGCTATGGGGCGCAGCTTTGGTTGGCGCCACTGTGGGATTGCTCCTCAAGAACGGGCTAGGAGCTCGGCATCCATTGCTTGTGGCGATTGTGGTTCTGGGCGCATATGGCCTGCTGTATGTGGGATTAGCCGCCGCATTCGGTGTAGAAGAGTGGAGAGAGATCGCCGCCCGGGTGCCGGGTCTAAAGAAGAAGCAGATTCCACAAAAACCCACTCCCTAGCTCCTCGGGCCGATCAATCGGTATCGATTGGAGAAAGCCGCAGGCTATCGAGGGAATCAGTCAGCTTTCCTCGTATTCGCCGGCTCCCGCAACGGCGCGACACTTTCCGGAAATGCGCCAGGGCGCCCGCATATATTTGGAGTGGTTAACGGTGCGCCACCCGAGGCGGCCGCACAACTCGCTTTTCGCGGATAACAGCTCCAACATGCAAGACGTCCCAGATCCCGTACGAAGCAAAATCGCGAACTTGCCCGAGTCCCCCGGCGTGTATCTATGGAAAGACGCCGAGGGACGAATTCTGTATGTGGGTAAGGCAAAGCGCCTCCGTTCGCGGGTGCGGAATTACTACAACGCGGATCACCTGGAGAACGTGAAGACACGCGCGCTCATGGAGCAGGTGGCGGACTGCGAGACAATCGTCGTTCCTTCAGAGCCGCACGCACTGATTCTCGAGGCCAACCTGATCAAGGAGCATCACCCGAAGTTCAACATCGCGCTTCGGGATGACAAATCGTATCCGTACATCAGGGTCACCGTCCACGAGCCTTTTCCGCGCATCTTCGTAACGCGTCGGCTCGTGAACGACGGCTCTCGGTACTTCGGACCGTACACCGATGTCGGTGCCATGAGGCGCGCACTCAATGTCGTCAAACGCATCTTCACCGTCAGGTCGTGCAACTACGATATGCCGAGGGAGATGCCGGAGCGTCCCTGCCTCGATCACTATATCGGGCGTTGCAAGGCGCCTTGTGTCGCCCTTCAAACCATGGAGGATTACGGGGCCATGATCGAAGAGGTCGTCCTGTTCCTTGGCGGACGCGCGGAAGAAGTAACCGGGCGCGTTCGGGCTCGCATGGATGAGGCTTCGCAGAATCTGGACTTCGAGCGCGCGGGAGAGCTTCGTGATGTGCTCAAGCATCTCGAGCGGATGGAAGAGCCCACCATCGTTGTAAAGCTTGAAGGAGGGAGCACTGATGTGATCGGTTACGCACGTGACGGCGACGATGCGTGTGTCACGATCCTCCGTATTCGTGACGGAAAGCTGCTCGCGCGAGACCACAACTTCGTGGAGAACGTGACAGGGGAGGAAGATGCAACCGTCCTCTCGACTTATCTGGCGCGCACTTATCTCCCGTCAGCGGAACGTGCGCCGGAGCTTCTCGTACCTTTCGATTTCGAGGATCGCGACGTTCTCGAGACCGCGCTACAGACGACAAAAGTCCGCGCACCTCAGCGCGGACCGCGACGAGATCTGCTCGGTCTCGCGGAGCAGAATGCTCGCCATCTCCTGGAGGAGCTCAAGCTGAACTCGATGGAAGCTGATGAACGCGCCGCCGATCCTGTATACGAGATTCAGCGCGAGCTCGGCTTGGAGCGTGTACCGCGCGCATTCGTCTGCTTCGACATTTCCACCACGCAGGGAACGGACACGGTTGGGTCATGCGTCTGGTTCGAGAATGGCCGCCCGAAGCGCGCCGAGTATCGCAAGTTCAAGGTCAAGACGGTGGAGGGTACCGACGACTTCGCGTCGATGCGCGAAGTCGTGTCCCGATATCTTGCGCGGCGTCTGGAAGAGAAGAAACCGCTCCCCGATCTCATCGTCATCGATGGTGGAAAGGGTCAGCTCGGCGTAGCGCAGTCGGCGATGGAATCGCTCGGACTTTCGCGAATACCGCTAGTAAGCCTGGCGAAGAGGGATGAGGACATCTTTTTGTCAGGCCGGAGCGAGCCTTTGCGCCTTGCAAGGCGCTCTCCCGCCCTCCGCCTCCTGCAACGATCACGAGATGAGGCGCATCGTTTCGCGGTGACGTATAATCGCAAACGTCGCACGATGCGGACGATCACCTCGGAACTGCTCAAGGTGCCGGGAATCGGACCCGCCAGGCGCCGGGTATTACTGCAGGCGTTTGGCAGTGTGCAGGGCGTCCGCGATGCGAGTGAAGCTGACATCGCCAAGCTGCCCGGTTTCACCGCGACAAGCGCACGGCGCCTGTTGGAGGTGCTTGGAGCAAGGACCATCCTCGAGCCCGCACCTCAGCAAAGTTGAGCGGCTGGTCGCTTTTATGTTCCGCTTGCGGTGAGTGTGCGGCGGGTGACCGCCTCGCGAGCGTCTGCGTTGAGTGCGGGCAGCCGTTTCTGGTGCGGTACGACACGCTCCCTTCATCGCGCGACAAGCTGCTCGACCGTTGGGACAT
The DNA here is from genome assembly GCA_014379205.1 of Gemmatimonadaceae bacterium. Taxonomy (GTDB): domain Bacteria; phylum Gemmatimonadota; class Gemmatimonadetes; order Gemmatimonadales; family Gemmatimonadaceae; genus JACMME01. The sequence goes on along the minus strand of JACMME010000238.1, from coordinate 36,662 downwards.
GTGGCGCTATGCAGCCTTCCTTCCTCTACGCGAAGGTGAGGAACCGGTTACTCTCGGCGAAGGGGCGACTCCCCTTCTGGAAGTACGGTCACTCGCGGTGGAACTGGGCGTCCGCCGTCTCTGGGTGAAGGACGAAGGTCTCAACCCCACGGGCTCCTTCAAGGCACGCGGCATGAGTGCCGCCGTTACACGCGGCCGGGCGCTCAGTGTTCCCGGTTTCGTCGTGCCCACCGCTGGCAACGCAGGAGCGGCCCTGGCAGCGTATGCAGCGGCGGCGGAATTGCCCGCGAGGGTCTACGCACCCGAGTCCACCCCTCAGGGACTACTCGAAACCATACGCGCTCTTGGCGCCGAGCTCGTCACGGTTGCTGGTAGTATTGCGGATGCGGGGAAAGCCGCCCGCGCCGACGCAGCTTCGAGCGGTTTCTTCGACATGTCGACTCTGAGAGAACCGTATCGCATCGAAGGGAAGAAGACGCTGGGCTTGGAACTCGCCGAGCAGCTTGGATGGCGGTTGCCCGACGCCATCATTTATCCAACAGGCGGCGGTACCGGGTTGATCGGAATGTGGAAAGCCTTTGGCGAAATTCGAGCTCTGGGCTGGCTTGGCGATGCGACAAGAATGCCTCGCATGATATCGGCGCAGGCGGAAGGGTGCGCCCCTATAGCACGGGCGCTTGCCGCCGGTGCTGACTTCGCGATTCCATGGGAGAATCCACAGACGCACGCAAGCGGACTTCGTGTTCCTGGTCCGCTGGGCGATCGCCTGATTCTCAAGGCACTGCGCGAGAGCCGGGGTGACGCGGAGGTCGCGAGTGAAACCGAGATTCGGGCCGCAACCAGGCGGCTTGCTCATGCCAGCGGAGTCGACGCTTCGCCGGAAGGCGGTTGTGCCCTGGCCGTGTGCAGGCGTCTGATAGCATCCAGGCGCCTCGCGCGTGACGCCGAGGTCGTGATCTTCAATACCGGAAGCGGTGCGGGGTACAGGTAAAGCGGACCAGGGACCAGGACCATTGCATAGGGACGGAGGCCAGTGAACCGTGGAAACAATGGCGCCTTTTCCAAATAGCGGATACGATTACTGGTCCCTGGTCCCTGGTTCCTGGTCCCTTTCTCAATAAATGCTCTCAGCCATACTTGACGCTTTCAGTGGCATCGCCGGCGACATGATGCTCGGTGCGCTCATAGATGTTGGGCTCGAGGCGGAATGGTTGCGCTCACTACCTGGTCGTCTCGCGCTCGACGGCGTGACGGTGCGAATCGAAAGAGTCAAGCGGGGCGACATCAGTTGCGCGAAAGTCGATTTTGACATTCCACCGCAGCCGCATGGGAGGCATATCCGCGATATCAGAAAGCTGGTTGACGCGGCGGGCGTACCAGAAAGCGTCCGCGACCTGAGCAATCGCGCTTTCACTGCGATAGCGGCATCGGAAGGGGAGATACACGGGGTGCAGGCTGAAAGAGTCCACCTTCACGAGGTGGGTGCAGTCGATGCCATCCTTGATGTAGTCGGCTCGATATGGGGACTGGAGCAGCTTGGGGTCAATCGTGTGTACTGCGGAGCGATAGCGCTCGGCGATGGAACCGTGCGTGCTGCGCACGGCATGCTTCCGGTACCTGCACCCGCTACACTCAAGTTGCTAGAAGGTCATGTGGTGCGGCCGGGCCCGGAAGGAGCAGGGGAGCTCGTCACCCCAACCGGCGCCGCATTGGTGCGAGTGCTTTCGGCAGGGCCGCCCCCTGACCAATACGTTCCATTGCGCAGTGGTTTTGGTGCGGGGACAAAAGACTTCAAGGGCCGAGCGAATGCACTCCGTATCATAATCGCTGACTCGCACGCAATAGACGGAACAGCTCGTACGGAAGAAGTGGTCCAGCTCGCGGCGGACATTGACGACATGGATCCGGAGGCGCTGGCGGCCGCTGCAAATTCGCTTCGAGCGGCAGGAGCATTGGATGTAGTTGTGATTCCTGTCGTGATGAAGAAGGGGCGGTTGGGCAGCCGCGTTGAGGTGCTCACCAAGCCGTCCGATTACAAGCGCATTCAAGATTTGGTGTTCCTGATCACAACAACGATCGGTGTGCGGCGCGCTACGCTGCAACGGAGCGTACTGGTCCGAGAGGTATTGAAGGTAGCTGTCCTCGAACAAGAGATTCGAGTCAAGGTCGTCACTCTGCCGAATGGCGGGGCACGAGCCAAGCCGGAGTTTGATGACGTAAACAGGGTGGCTCTGGCGAGCGGAAGGAGCGTGCAAAGCGTGTCGCGCCAAGCGCGCGAAACGGCGGAACGGATGTTGATGGCAGGGGTATCCCGTGCGAACCCTCAGACTACGTAACCCAATAAGGAGAAACGAGATGATCGCTTGGCGAAAGGCCGCTGCTTCGTCGGTCGTTGCAACGATGTTCGCGGGAGGCTCGGCGCTGGCGCAGGACAAGTGCGAGCTCGATTTCGGCGGGTCGTATCAGTTGACGTCCGCAAACCAATATCTTGTGAAAGGACGGATGGGCAAACCGGATGAGCAGGTGAGGCACATGCGGAATGCCATTGAGGTGTTGACCAAGGATCCGGGCAAGGTCAAAAGTCAGACAGCTCGAAATTTTGTACTCGGGCAAGCGCTGACGTGGTGGGCTATGCGTCCCGGCACCCCCAGCTTGGTTCGCCGCGCCGAAATCGGTTACAAGACCAATCCGGAAGAAATGCTGGATCTTTATGCGGCTATCGACACCGCGTTTACCGTGGTGGAGACGAGCCAGCCCGCTTGTGCATCCGAGACCAGAGCGTACAGAAGCCAGATCTGGACGCCATCGGTAAACGCCGCGGCGGCCTTCATCAACAACAACCAACTCGACTCAGCCGATGCTGCGTTGGCGAGAGCGACGAGAATATGGCGTGGGTCACCGCTGCCTTTCTACTACAAGGCGGTGATTCTGCAGAAGAGAAACGACACGCCAGGCGCTACAGCTGCGTTTCTCGAAACAGTGAGGCAGGTTACACCGGAGATGGCGGCCAAGGATTCCAACATGTTGCAGATCCGGCAGCAGTCGATTTACAACGCAGCACTATTCCTTCAGAGTCAAGCTGACGAGCTGGAAGGCGAAGCAAAGGCGGCGAAAATGAAGGAAGCTGGTGCTCAGTTCAAGGCGTATATCGATGAGTATCCGCAGGGTCCGAGCATCTCAAACGCTCGCACCGGCTTGGCGCGCGCTCTGGGCGCCTCGGGCGATACCGCTGCTGTCGCCAGTGTCTTTGCGGCGATGTTGCAGAACCCGTCCAACTATTCGGACATTCAACTGTTCGAGGCGGGAACGTCGGCTTTTCGCGCTGACAGAAAGCTGGACGCTGCCAAGCTGTTCGAGTCAGGACTGCAGCAGAATCCCTATTATCGCGACGCGCTTTACAACCTGACCAACACGTATCTTGCGACGGAACAGTACGACAAGATGCTTCCCATGGCGCGGAGGCTCGTGGACGTCGATCCCAACTATCCTGACAATTGGCGCCTCCTTGCGGGAGCGTATCAGAGGCTGGCGGCGAAGGCCGACGCCAAAACCAAGAAGGCGCAGCTGGATTCAGTTGTGAAATACCACGATCGATTCCAGAAAGCTCCGTTGAAAGTTACGTTCGTCGGATTCATGCACGCCGATGCAAAACATACGCTCACCGGTGAGGTCGAGAACCTGACCGCCAAGGCTGCCACGCACAACATCACCTTCGAGTTTCTCGACAAGGAAGGGAAGGTGATCGCCTCGCAGGATACGCCAGTATCCGTTCCGGCGAAGGGGAAAGTCGACTTCAGAGTGGAGGTTTCCCAGCCCGGAATAGTGGCATTCCGGTACAAACCCATAGTTTGATCAGCCGGAAGTATGCAAGCGAAAGCCCGCCCAATCTGGGCGGGCTTTTCGCATCTCCAGTGTGCGACCACCTGAGATCTCGCGCTAGTTGCGGATTGAGAAGGCACGACGCGAATTCTCGCCAAATTACGGTGCTTGCTTGCCTTCGGTCGCTGAACCTCCTAAGTTACTTGATCCATTAACGCTCTTACGGCGCAACGACTTACCCCGCGTCGTCGGTCAGGGTCAGTAGAGCGCGCACCGCGTCCAAAGTCCAGTCTCGAATGATCCGCGTTCTCAAAGTCGCCCCTCAAAGCGTTGCAGCTCAACTTGGAATTCTGCCTGGCACCGAGCTGCATGCCGTAAACGGCCGGGAAGTTGGTGATTTTCTTGATTGGGAGTTTTTAACCGCGGACGACGAACTTGCTGTCGCGGCGCGTTTGCCCAACGGTGATGAAGTCATGTTCGAGATCGAGCGTACGAGTTTTGAGCCGATGGGTATCGAGCTCGAGCCACCTCGTATTCGGCGTTGCGCCAACCGCTGCGAGTTCTGCTTCATCGAAGGGCTACCCAAGGGGCTCCGACGCTCATTGTATGTTCGGGACGACGACTATCGCCTTTCCTTTGCCTACGGGAATTTTGCGACGCTCTCGAACATGAAAGGCAAGGATATATCGCGCATACTCGAGTATCGTCTGTCGCCGCTGTATATCTCCGTGCATGCAACTCCGTGGGAAGCGCGCAAGGTTTTGCTTAATAACCCGCGCGTGCCGAACATTCTCGAACAGCTCACGACTCTGGCCGCCGGCGGCATCCAGTTCCACTGCCAGATGGTGCTCGTTCCAGGAATCAACGACGGAGACGTTCTCGAACAGTCGCTTGCGGACCTCTGGCGGCTTGGTGATGCGGTTCTCTCTGTGGCGCTCGTGCCGGTCGGTGTGACGCAGTTCTCCCACTTGTATACGGGCGCTTCCATGGACGCCGGGAACGCCAATCGCATTCTTTCTCGCGTTGAATTCTGGGAGGATCGTGCGCTTGCAGAGCGCAGTGACCGTTGGGTGTTCGGATCTGACGAGCTGTATCTGCTTGCGGAGCGCGAGCTGCCCGACGCTGATCACTACGGTGACTTCGTTCAAATAGAGAACGGAGTTGGCGCCGTGGCTGCCTTGCGGGCACGCGTCCACGCAGGCGCTTCAAAGCTCCCTCAACTGCACGGCCGTCGAATTGGCGTCGTAACCGGCAAATCCATGGCTGCTCTCATGCCCGGTCTTCTCGAAATTCTTTCCGATGCGACTGGTGCACGATTCACCCTCATAGTCGCTGAAAACTCATTGTTTGGACCTACTACCACTACAGCCGGACTGCTCGTCGGTGCCGACATTCGCAGGGTGCTCGAAGACCACATCGCGGCTCTGGATCTCGTACTCATTCCGGCCGAGTGCCTGAATGATGACAACTTGTTTCTCGATGACCAGAGCTTCTCCGACCTCCGTTCGGCGTTTTCCATTCCCATTATCCCTTCGTACGATTTCGTTGACGTCTTGACTGGTTCCGCGATAAACGCGAACTGTTCCAGCTCACTAATGACGGTGGCCTCGTGAACGTCCCTGTCGTTGCACTTGTAGGGCGTCCGAACGTAGGTAAATCGGCGCTTTTCAACCGCATTGCCGGCGGAGACGCAGCAATCGTCAGCGAAGAAGCAGGTACAACACGGGACCGGCACTTTACCCGGGCAGAATGGAATGGGCGCGCCTTCTGGTTGGTAGACACGGGCGGGATCACAGAAGACCCTCGCATTCCGATGGATATCGAGATCCGGCGACAGGTGGACCAGGCGATCGCCGAAGCCGATCTACTGCTGTTAGTGGTGGACGCGCGCGTAGGGGTTCACCCCCAGGATTCGCGGGTGGTCGACATGCTTCGTGCGGCCAGGAAGCCATGGCTTCTGATAGCGAACAAGGTCGATGATCCGCAGTCGGCGGACTTCTATGAATTTTATTCGCTCGGTGCAGGCGATCCCATTCCGGTATCGGCTCAGAACGGCCGCAATAGCGGTGATTTTCTCGATGCGGTGGTAGACAGTTTTCCGCCGGCCGAGGCGAGCGAGGATACCTCACTCCGCGTCGCTGTCATTGGACGTCCGAACGTGGGCAAATCTTCCTTCATCAACAAGTTGCTCGGCGAGGAACGCCTGGTCGTCGCTGAAGAAGCTGGCACTACGCGTGATGCCATCGATACGCCGTTTCGGTATCACGGAAGAGAGTTCGTATTCGTTGACACTGCGGGATTGAGGCGCCAGTCGAAAATCGACGATGGAATCGAATTTTACTCGTCGCTTCGGACGCGTCGCGCAATTGACAGCGCCGACATCTGCGTCCTGCTGATCGATGCTGCCGAGGGTCTGCACAATCAGGATCTCAAAATTGCCACGCTGGCGTGGGAGAATGGACGGGCGTTGATAGTCGTCGTGAATAAATGGGACCTGAAGGAGAAGGAATCCAAGACGTCGGCGCACTTCGAGAAAGAGATGGAGGAAAAGGCGCCGTACTTTCGCTTCATCCCATTTCTATTTACGTCGGCCCTGACCGGACAGCGCGTGCATCGCGTACTGGATCTCATTCTCACGGTGGAGCAGGAGCGTCACAAACGCATCACGACTTCGCAGGTCAATACGCGGCTCGAGGAGCTAGTGGCGCGCCGGCAGCCACCTCAGGCGGCCGGACGCGAAATCAAGCTGTTATACGCGACGCAGGTGGAGACGGCGCCCCCAACAATCGCCGTCTTTGGTAACCATCCGGAACTAGTGCAGGAGCACTATGTGCGCTATCTCCACAATGGTTTCCGGGAGGCCTGGGGCTTTACTGGAAACCCGCTACGAATACTCATGCGGCGCCGCGCGGCGTAGAGTGGACGTCAGGCATTGATGCATCCGCTCGTTGGCGTCGCCGTCGCCTACCTGCTCGGCTCCATTCCCGCGGCGTACATCGCCGGAAGGATTCGCGGGATTGATCTTCGGGACCACGGTTCTGGAAATCTTGGGGCCACCAATGTTTTCCGTGTGCTGGGAGCGAAGGTGGGTGCGGTTGTCATGGCGTTCGACGTGGCCAAAGGTGCCCTGCCCGTGTACTTCCTGGCTGGCGTGACAGGCGTCGAGCGGCGCGGATGGTGGGCCATCGGATACGGAGTCGCCGCGATAATCGGACACGTGCGACCCGTGTATCTCTTGTGGAAGGGAGGAGGCAAGGGTGTTGCCACGTCCGCCGGTGTCTTTCTGGCCTTGAGCCCGATTGCAGCTGGCGTGACGACCGCAATCTGGATCGCGGTGCTGCTTCGTTCAGGGTACGTCTCGCTCGCTTCCCTGACTGCGGCATTTGTGCTCCCTGTCGGCGTTCTCGTGGCAGAGGGTGCTCACTCCCCACTGTTTTACGTTGCTATGGCTTTGGCTATCTTCGTCCTTTGGACTCATCGCGCGAACATAGGCAGGCTTCGCCGCGGTGAGGAGAGCCGCTTTGGCGGCAAGACCAAGGCTGCGTGACGCGCTGCGCAGTAATAGGTGGAGGCGCGTGGGGGACGGCACTTGCCGATCTTCTCGCGCGCAACGGGCATGCGGTGACTCTCTGGGCTTACGAGTCCGCAGTGGTGGAATCCATCAACAGTGCGCATGTGAATCCGGACTTTCTTCCGGGCATACCGCTGCATTCCGCACTGACAGCGACAGCATCGCTTGACAGCGCTGTGAAGGAAGCGGACCTGATCACGTTCGTTGCCCCCTCCCACGTTCTGCGTGAGATCTGCCGCAGCGCCTCCGCCTCGCTTCGGACTGGAGCTGTCATTGTCGTGGCGACCAAAGGCATCGAGCGCGGAACCCTTGCTCTGATGACCGACGTAGTCCGTGCGGAAATTCCTGCAGCGAGAGTTGTCGCGCTGTCCGGCCCCAGCTTCGCTGCCGAGGTAGCCTCGCATCAGCCCACTGCTGTGGTCGCGGCCAGCGAAGACGATATTGCCGCTGCGCGGGTGCAACGAGCTTTCAGCTCCGACGCGTTTCGAGTCTACACGCACACGGATGTGACCGGTGTCGAGATCGCCGGCGCGTTAAAGAACGTGATCGCCGTTGCGACTGGAATCGCGGAAGGCCTCGGACTTGGCTACAATCCCCGCGCAGCCCTGATCACGCGCGGATTGGCCGAGATGACGCGCCTTGGCATCGCGCTGGGAGCGTCGCCGCTGACCTTTGCGGGACTCGCGGGAATGGGGGATCTCGTTCTCACGTGCACGGGTGCACTTAGCCGCAACCGCTCAGTAGGCGTAGAAGTGGGGAAGGGAGCCGCGCTAGCCGACGTGCTGGCCGGCCGCCACACAGTGGCCGAAGGGGTTGTCACCACTCAGAGTGCGAACGCACTCGCGCTCAGGGAGCGCGTCGACATGCCAATAGTCGCGGCAGTGCATGGGATTCTCTTCGAGGGTCGTCCGGTTCGTGGTGCTATCACCGACCTGATGACGCGCGAGCTCCGGCCGGAGCAGGACGAATGAGCGGAAAGGAGCCAGTAAAGGAGTTTTTCTCCATCGGCGAAGTGTGTGCGCTAACGGATCTCAAACCACACGTGCTGCGCTACTGGGAAAGCCAGTTCCGTTTTCTGAATCCGGCTAAAAACCGTTCTGGAAATCGGGCATACCAGCGTCGCGAGATCGAGCTGATAATGCACGTCAAGCATTTGCTCTACACGGAGAAATACACCATCGATGGTGCGCGGCAGAAGGTTGACGATCAGCGGCGTGCTGGAGAGCTGAAGGCCGCGACTCGCTCGGCGCTTGGAGTCGAGACGATCGCGTCGGTTGAGAGGGAGCTGCAATGCATTCTGAACCTGCTGGATAGCGGCAGATGACGAGCGCTGCTCACTCTCGCAGCGTCGCTGACTTCTCATCGCTCGGCTGCGTCATTCCGGCACTGGACTCTGCCGCAACGCTCCCCGGCGTAGCGAGGACACTTCGCGATACCTTGCCGGGTGCAATACTCATAGTCGTGGACGACGGATCGCAAGACGACACGCGTCGCATAGCGCATGACATCTGCGACAAGGTCCTCCACTTCAACCAGAATCGCGGTAAGGGAGCAGCACTTCGCCTGGGCGCGACTTTCGCCCTCGCGAGGGGCGCTTCTGTCATCCTCACGATTGATGCGGATGGTCAGCACGATCCATCTTACGCGTATGCGCTCGTTTCAGCGCTGGAAAGCGCTGACATTGCCATCGGGGCACGGACGCGCTCGAGTACTTCCATGCCGCTTCGCCGCCGTGCGACGAACTTTCTTGCGAGCACGGCCATTGGCGCGATTACGGGGGCTCGCATACCCGACTCGCAATCTGGCTTTCGCGCAATCCGGCGGGCGGTGTTCGACAGTATCGCCGCAAGCGGTGACCGGTATGAGTACGAGACTGATTTCCTTATCCGTGCCGGCATGGCCGGTTTCAGAATAGCGGCAGTGCCTGTTCCCACGAAGTATGGCGGTTCATCTCATTTTCGAAGCCTCTCGGACTCAGCGCGGATTGTGCGAACAATCTGGCGCTACCGAACCGGAGCTTTTCGCTGATGCGTCTTCTCTGCACAAATGACGATGGCATTCTGGCGCACGGATTGGAGTGCCTCATCCGCGCTGCGTCCGATCTGGGTGACGTGACCGTGGTGGCGCCCGACCGGGAGCAGAGTGCCACGAGTCATTCGCTCACTCTGCACCATCCGATCCGGCCGGTGAAGCGGGGCGAACGGCGCTGGCAGGTGGACGGTACGCCCACAGACTGCGTCATGCTGGCAGTGGAAGCATTAATGGAGGCGCGCCCTGATTTCGTGCTCAGCGGGATCAATCACGGACAGAATATGGGGGAGGACGTGCTGTACTCCGGCACGGTTGCGGCGGCCATGGAAGGCCTGTCGCTTGGCATTCCTTCGATAGCCCTTTCGTTTGCTGGTGGCGACCTGCGGGCAGATCCCGAGCTCCTCGACGCTCAGGTTCCGGTTTTGACTCGCCTTCTCGAGCATATCACCGCACTGCCGAACTTTCCCAAGAACACTCTGCTGAACATCAACCTGCCTCCACTCAGCGGTGGTGACATCAAGGGCGTCCGGCTCACGACGCTGGGTCGTCGAGTGTATTCCGACTCCCTCATGCGAATGAAAGACCCGTGGGCGCGCGAAATTTTCTGGATCGGCGGAGGGTCGGCGGAATGGTCCGGACGGGAAGACTGCGACTTCAGGGCCGTGGGTGACGGTTACGTCTCAGTAACGCCTTTGCATCTCGATCTCACGTACTACCAGATGATCGAAACGTCGCAATCCTGGTGGCGCGACCCATGAGCCATCGTTTCCGCGGTCCTCGCGGGCGTCTTGTGGAGGCGTTGCAGGAGAAGGGTATTCGGGATTTGGCGGTGCTGCGCGCCTTTGACCTGACGCCGCGCCACCTGTTCGTGCCTCCGGCAATCGAACATCGGGCGTATGAGGATTCAGCACTACCGATTGGCAATGGTCAGACTATATCGCAGCCATCGACTCATGCGCGATATCTGGAGCTTCTGCATCTCAGCGGAAGCGAACGTGTGCTCGAGGTCGGTACTGGCTCCGGCTACCAGACGGCCCTTCTTTCGCATCTCGCGGGGCAGGTGTTCTCCATGGAGCGTGTTGGTGCCCTGTTGGTTCGGGCGCGCGAAGCGCTACGGGCGTCCGGAGCGCGGAATGTATCCCTGCTTTCGGGTGATGGTACGCTGGGCTGGCGCGAGTATGCTCCTTATGACGCGATTCTGGTTACGGCGAGCTCGCCCACCGTTCCCACACCTCTCATGGAGCAACTAGCCGACGGTGGGCGACTGCTCATACCGCTGGGTGAGCGCGATGAGCAAACGCTGGCGCTCATCGTGCGGTGTGGAACGGAGTTTGAGCGCACCGACATTGCTCCTGCGCGATTCGTTCCTCTCGTGGGCACCCACGGGTGGCCGAAAAAATAACGTTCTGCCGAGTTCGTGCCCATGCCGGCTTTCTTCGAATTGGAGACCTAGAGAGACTTCCGATGGACGACGCTAACAACCCACCGCGCAAACCAACCGCAAGGCCATTCTTCGGCCCGCGCTCCGGTTCAAAGACCCCACCCTCCGCCGCGCCGCAGCCAGGCCGATCCGCCGCGCGTCCGTTCACCTCTCGGGTAACTCCCAGCGGGCAACCTGTTCCGGCGTCCGTCAACCTCGCTTCAGCTGCTCCGCCCGGAGAGGACGTAGCGACGGCGATTCAAACCGGCCAGCCGCTGGGCGCCAGCACGGCCGTTCCAATCCAGGGGGACGTGCAATTTGGCGAGGTTGACGAGCTTGTCACACAGAACGCTCAAAGCGCGACGTTCGACATCGAATCTTCAAGTTTGGAGACGGTCGGATGGAGGCCATCCGATACGTTCGATGCTGCCGCCGAAGCGGCCGCGAAGTCCGTGGTAGACCCTCCGAAAGCGGAGGCGTCGTCAGAGGCTATTGGTGTTGTTGACATCATGGATTGGATGCCTCTTCCAGGTACGAATACAGACTTGAATGGGGGAAACGACGTTTCTGAGTCCTTGCCAACTTCGACGTTGGCGACTGGGACGACTACCGATGACGATGCCATTTCCGTTGCCCCCAGCGACGCATCGGCGGAGTCCGACAACTCGGAGAGTGGCACCTCGGCGAATGCCGACACGGTCACGCTGGAATCAACCGCCGCGCCTGAAAATCATACTCCCGTCCCGACGCTGGCGACGCCAGCTTTTGGGGCTCTGACCGTATCGAGCGAGGCAGAATTTTCATCTCAAGGCCAGGATGACGAGCTCGCAGCCGTCACAGCCTCAACCGCGGAACACGAACCGGGTGACGTTTGGAAATGGGGAGAGCCAGCTTCGCCCGAAATATCGGAGAATGCGGCTACAATCGAGGGCGATTCGGATACGATCATCGACTCCAACGCATCGGGTGGACGCGCTGCAGAAGGCACGACTCCCGCTCCCATTGAGGCTCAGCCAATCGCGGAAGTGTCAGCCGGAGCGCCGATCTCGCTCGAGGAGATCAAGGAAAGTGAACCATGGACCATGTCCCCGGCCAACGTACCTGACCGCGGCAACGCCATTGGAGACGCTCTCGAACGAGTCGCGAAGCGCATCAGGGAAGGGGAGATCATTCTTCCCCCTGACACCAGGGCAGGCAGCGATGAAGCGGCTCTCGCACTCGCTCTGGCGGCCCTTCTACGCGGGGGCTCGGAATGAAGTGGGTGTGCTGCATCTGGTAATTCGCGGTAGTGTTCAGGGAGTCGGTTTTCGATACTTCACGCGCAGTACCGCGCAGCGCTGTGGAGTCGCCGGCTGGGTAAGGAATCGGGACGATGGAGCCGTCGAGATCGCGGCCTCGGGGAGTGACCAGGCGCTCGAAAGTTTTCTTGCCATAGTCCAACGGGGTCCTTCCGGCAGCCGCATCGATGGTGTGGAGCATTTGCCAGCCGGGAGCGCCGGCGAATTTGGGAGCACGTTTTCAGTAAGGCGCTGATGAGAGACTACGCGGCGTGAGCGGGCTGGAAGCGTCCTTGCGCGCCGGAATTCGCGACGTGCCGGACTTCCCCAGTCCGGGAATCGTCTTCAAGGACATATCACCGCTTCTGGCTAATGCGCCGCTGTTTAGACGCGCCACCGACGTGATGGCGGAGACATGGCGCCCGGTTCCCATCGATATGGTGGTCGCCATTGAGAGCCGGGGGTTTTTGTTCGGTGCTCCCTTGGCCCAGGTACTTGGTGTAGGCCTCGTTCCCATTCGCAAGAAAGGCAAGCTTCCGTTCCGCACTTGTATCGAGGATTACGCCCTGGAATACGGCACGGGTAGCCTCGAAATTCATATAGACGCCATAAAACCTGGAGCAACTGCACTCATCGTAGACGACGTTCTAGCCACGGGAGGGACCGCAGCCGCAGCTTGCCGCCTGGTCGAGCGGCTCGGTGGAAGAGTGGCCGGATGCAGTTTCCTCATCGCGCTCACTTTCCTCCCCGGACGACAAACGCTCGCCGGCAGAAGAGTCGAAGCTATTCTCGACTACGAATCGTAGGGATTGTCCCCGCGTACGCGTGGAGAGTCTGTTAACGCTTTTCGGCCTCCTACCGTGGGTTGGTTGCCACATGCCTTGGAGTGGTGAGCGATACTACCTCGATTTCGAAGACGCCATTTCGTAATTCTTTCTCCTGTGACAATCACGAATTAGATGGAAGTGCTTGGGTTCGGCCTCGCCGCGATCATTGGACTTTCGCTGGGTCTTCTCGGCGGCGGGGGCTCCATCCTTACTGTTCCAATTTTCGTGTATGTCATGGGTTTTGGGGCCAAGCAGGCGATCGCAATGAGCTTACCTGTGGTCGGTGCGACTAGCCTTTTTGGCGCGGCCAGTCACTGGCGTTCCGGCAATGTCAGGTTCCGAACAGCCATTTTCTTTGGTGTAGTAGCGATGCTCGGCTCGTATGTTGGCGCAAGGATGGCTGCGCACGTCTCTGGTGCTGTACAGCTTGCTCTTCTCGCCGTCGTGATGCTCGCGGCGGCAATCTCCATGTTTCGCTCGAAGCGTGAGGCGACGAACATGGCTGAAATGCAAGACCGCCGGAGGGGCCAGAAGCTCTCCGTGCCCCTGCTGGCCTCGGTTGGACTGGGAGTAGGAATACTTACCGGCCTGGTGGGCATAGGCGGAGGGTTCCTGATTGTGCCGGCTCTGGTGGTACTGGCGAGAGTACCAATGAAGCAGGCAGTTGGCACTTCGCTGCTCGTGATAGCGATGAATTCCTTTTCGGGCTTTTTGGGCTATGTTGGGCGTGTCGAAATCCCATGGGGACTGCTGGCGGTGTTCACCGCCATAGCAATAGCTGGCATTCTCGTCGGCACACACCTCGTCCGGTTTGTCTCTCAGTGGGCCCTCAAGCGCGCATTTGCGGCCTTTCTGGTGCTGATGGGTGCACTGATACTGTATCAGAACCGGAATGTTCTATAGCGAAGGCTGGGAAGGGTAGCCTCCGGGCCAGCAGAGCATCCAAGCAAATCCTGTCATGATTCTCAAACGTTTTTATGATGAGAAGTTGGCCCAGGCCAGCTACCTGATTGGCTGTGCCCATGCTGGTGAAGCGATCATCATCGACGCGAACCGCGATGCTCAGCAATATTTGAAGGCCGCAAAGGCGGAGGGGTTGCGAATAACTCACGTCACCGAAACGCACATCCACGCGGACTTTGTTTCGGGCAGCCGGGAGCTGGCAGCAAGGACGGGCGCAAAGCTGAACCTGTCCGATGAGGGCGATGCAAACTGGAAGTACTCCTTCGCCCGGGACTCCGCTGCCACGCTTCTCAAGGACGGAGACTCAATCAGCATCGGGGACGTCAGCCTTCGTGTGGTTCATACCCCTGGGCACACACCGGAACATCTCGCATTTCTCGTCACCGATACCGCGCACGCCAGCGAGCCTATGGGCATGGTGACGGGAGACTTTGTCTTCGTGGGGGACGTCGGCCGTCCAGATCTCCTGGAAAAGTCGGCGAAGATGGGCGGCACAATGGAGTCTGCTGCCCGCACACTCCATGGCAGTCTCGAGCGACTCGCGAAGCTGCCCGACTGGTTGCAAATCTGGCCCGGACACGGCGCGGGGTCAGCATGCGGAAAGGGAATGAGCGCCGTTCCGCACAGCACGCTCGGCTACGAGCGACGATTCAATTGGGCCTTCAGCACCACCAGCCAGGATGAGTTTGTACGAATGGTGCTGGCTGGGCAACCCGAACCACCGAAATACTTCGCCGAGATGAAGCGCATCAATAAGGAGGGGCCGAAAATCCTGAATGGTTTTAGTCGCCCTCCGCTATTGGACGGCAATCGCTTCCGGGAAGTCGTGACCAAGGCGGAAACCCTCGTAGTTGACGTTCGGTCCGCCGCGCAGTTTGCCGAAGGCCATATCCCCGGAACGATCAATATTCCGCTCAACAAGTCCTTTACGACGTGGGCGGGTTGGCTGATACCTTACGATCGCGATTTTCACATCATTGTAGATGGCGAAAGCAGAATGGATGAATCTGTGCGTGACCTCGGTATGATTGGGCTCGACCGCGTAGCAGGCTACGTTGGTTCGGAGGCGATACAGGATTTTTCCGCGCACGGAGGAGAGCTTGCGGTGATTTCTCAAACCTCCCCTCGCGAGCTGGCGCAATCGATGGCGGAAGAAGCCAGCACGGTCATCGACGTTCGCGGACGAGCCGAGTGGGAAGCAGGGCATATTCCAGGTGCCAGCAACGTCCCTCTGGGATATCTGACGGATCACCTGTCCGACGTACCTCGCACCAAGCCGATCGTTCTTCACTGTCAGGGCGGGGGACGGTCCTCTATTGCTGCGAGTGTTTTGTCAGCGAGGGGCTTTACCAACGTGGTAAACCTCGCGGGCGGATATTCAGAATGGCTCCGCGAAGGTCTGCCCGTGCAGCCAGCTCCGAATGCTGGAATGGTTGATTGACATTTGCAGCCGACTAATCTGACATGCGGAAACAGCTGATCCCGCTCGCATTACTGCGCTGACAAACTAGATTTGTGCGCGGCGTTGGAGGTTTGCGTCCCCGTTTTAATGACGCTCGAGCAAAGTCTCGCCTACTCCGTTTATAACCGCCCCTGTAGCTCAGGTGGATAGAGCAGCGGTTTCCTAAACCGTTGGCCGGGTGTTCGAGTCACCCCAGGGGCACTGCGGCGTCGCCGCAGCCTTTCGAGCATTGGACCTTTTAAGGATTGCCATGACACGCACTGGAGCTTCCGCGCGCCCGCCGATGGACCTGGAAGAGCGGACGGATTCTATTTTCTACTGGATCCAAAGTCACACTAAGCAGATAGGAATTGCAGCCACGATCCTTGTGCTCGCTGCAGTAGGGTGGTGGGTGTATATGCGAACCCAGCGTTCTGAGGAGCAACGCGCCGAGCAGATGCTGAACCAGGCTCGGCAATCCATCGCTGCCGGCAACTCCGCGTTGGCCCAGAGCGACCTGGACAAGGTAGTGAAGCGCTATCCGGACGCGGCAGCAGGCCGGCAGGCAGTTCTTCTCCTTTCCGAGGTCCTGTATCGGGGCGGCAAATTCGAACAGGGAATCGCCGAGCTCAAAAAGGTGGCGACCGTTCGAGCGGGCGACGATCTGGCGTCAGTCGCTGAGGGCCAGATCGCGGTTGGGTATGAGGAATTGAAGAAGTTCGCCGAGGCAGCCGAGCATTATCAAAAAGCGGCTGGTACGGCGCGCTTTGACATGGACCGTGACCTTTTCCTGGCTTCGGCCGCTAGAGCGTTCACAGCGGCTGGAAATCAGGAAGGCGCGCGAAAGATCTGGAACGGCCTTGCCACCAATGAGTCAGGCGTTGTGTCGGGCGAGGCTCGCGTGAGACTGGGGGAACTGAATGCCAAGCCCGCAGCGTCCAGATAGCTCGCACTCCCGCTGTCGATGTAAAGGCGGCCCGGACAGGCTCTTTCCGCGCCTTCCGGTTTCGGGAAGTTCTTAGACGCCGGCAGTGTTGGGCTTTCCTATTTCGGGAAGTTTTGACCCCCGCACCGTCGGTTCCAAAGGCGTTACAAATGGTGCGTATAAGATATATTATGTAAACTAAGCGTGGTGGAAAGTGTGGAGAACTGATTTGTTCACAAGTGTAATGGGGGCTTCAACTCGGCGACCTACAATCACTTGGCGCGCTTTTGGGCTGTATGTGAGCTACTGCTCCGCGCTGGGTTTTCTGCGTTCTCGATCAGGGACTACGGCTAACCCAACTCCACGAAGCTGTTAAGGTGAACCCACCGATCCGGTTGCAGCCCCCTTTGCCAGCCAAACGGCGGCAACACCTAGATGGGCCTAAGCGATTCAGCTTTCCCCCAAATTACCTCGATAAACAATACGACCTTCACCCCGAAGCTTTGGCCGGTCACCATCCATGGTGACGATCAGATCGCAGCCGGATGCCGCCCGAAAGGATCCACTGTGACCGGTGTGACCCCAAGCGTTCAGGAGGGCCATGCATGCTACGGTTCCAGTCCCGCATGCCATTGTTTCCCCCTCAACACCCCGTTCGTAAGTCCGGACTGACCACTCCCCCGCTTTTCCAGACAAAAAGTTCACGTTTGCGCCGTCTGGAATGGCCGAATCCCATCGAAGTGCTCGGCCGCGCTCCATGAGATCCACCGTCTGAACGTCTTCGCACTCAACGACCAGATGCGGTACTCCAACACGAGCGAAACCCACTCGTGTCTCGCCTTTAACTAATCCTAACCCAATGACTTCCACTGCTAATTCCGAGACGGCGGGTAGCAAAATTTCTGGCCTGTCACCCTCGACCGTCGCCGCGATGATTCCCGAACCAGTTTCAAACTGGAAATCCTGCGGACCACCGAATCCCAGCTCCGACGCCAGTCGCGCCGCGCAAAGGGCGGCATTACCACACATGGCGGCTTCGGAACCGTCGGAGTTGTAGTAAGTCATTCGGAAGTCGGCGCCTGCCGAGCGGGTGAGAAAGACGATGCCGTCCGCACCAATGCCAGTTCGCCGGGCGCACAATCTTGCAATCACTTTCGCATCGGCGAGATGCCCAGGCGGGCTCTCCATAGCGTCGACGAAAATGAAGTCGTTGCCGGAACCGCTGAGCTTGTAGAATTCCCGCCCGTAACCAATCAATTTAAACCTGTCCGCTGATTGCCCACCACCGCAGCCGCCAGACCATCCACACCGCCTCGCGTATGATCTTGTTCGACATTTTGCTCTGGCCTTCTGTCCGATCAACGAAAACAATGGGGATCTCAACCAATCGAAACCCCTTGTGCCATGCCCTGAAGCTCATCTCGATTTGAAATGCGTAACCATTGGATTTCACTGCATTTAGATCTATCGCTTCAAGCACTTTGCGACGGAAGCACTTGAACCCACCAGTGCCGTCGTACAGAGGAAGTCCCGTAACCGCTCGCGCGTAGATATTCGCCATGTAGCTGAGAAATAGACGCGTCATGGGCCAATTCACTACAGTGACCTTCCCTTCTCTGTACCTCGAACCCAGCACGAGATCAGCGTTTGTCGCTGCATCGAAAAACTGAGTCAGATGAGCCGGATCGTGGGAAAAGTCCGCGTCCATCTCGAAGACAAATTCGTAATCACGCTCCAGCGCCCACTTGAATCCTGTAAGATATGCCGTGCCGAGCCCCAGCTTGCGGGGCCTATGGAGTACGTGAACGCGCGAATTTCTTTCAGCGACACTATCGGCAATGCCGCCGGTGCCGTCAGGGGAACCGTCATCCACAATAAGCATGTCGATCCGCTCATCCTGCGCGAGCACCTGCTCCACCAGCCTGACGACGTTATCCCGTTCGTTGTAGGTCGGGACTATGACGAGCGCTCGCTCAGCCACGCCGTCGTCGCTCCAGGAAGATGCCCCAGATCGCCAGGCCCAGTGATATCGCAATTGCCAGCAGCGTTATCGTCTTCCCCACTTGATATGGGCGGCTTTCAAAGGTTAGATCGACAATGCGTGCACCGGTTGGGAGCGCCACCCCTATGAGCGTAAAGTCAGCTCGGTCCGCCGCCGCGGGTTTTCCGTCCACCGTCGCGCGCCAGCCTGGATAGTAGTTCTCCGAGACGACAAGCGCCGATCCCTCAGGTGCTGGTGTACCGAGCTCCACCGAAATGTGCCCTGGATCGTAGCGCGTGACTTTGGCTGTTATTCCCAGAGGCGCCGGAAGCGCTTGTACCTGCTTTCCAATCACCTTGGCTGACGTGTCGAAGAGAGCTGCCTGGCGCGCGTCGAAGCGTGGGTCCAGCACAGCGGCATATGCATCGTCGTCAGGTACCTTGATGATGACGGGCGTCACCCAGGCAGCTGGGTTGTCGCCAGGAACAGTGTAAAGGTATGAGGTGCTTCCAGCGGCGTTCTTTATGGGTCCCAAAACTTTGGTGAATCCGGGAAAGACCTGCTCCGGAAGGTTTGTGAGCAGGTAGCGCATGTTGCTGAGCTTCCAGAAGTTCGGGTTCCCAAGCAAACGCTGGAGCTGCGCTTCATTACTCTCATTCTTGGCGTACAGACGCTGGAATCGGCCAAGCTCATTGCCGTGGTAGCCGAGAACCTGCCGAATATCGTGAATCATGAGGGCGTCACCGCCGAGGAAAGGATCGTGGTATCCCTCCGTCTGTCCGAAAGCCAAGGCGAGAACACGCCCCGGTTGGTCCTGCTTCTTGATGTAGTCAATTGCAGGGTCACTCGCGTACAGTTCGGCGGCTGGGCGCGAAAAGCGCCAGTACAAACGTTCTATGGACCATAGATCCACTGCCACCAGGACCACCAGCGCCCAACCCGCAACGCGAGGTCTTACCCTTCCAACCCGGAGGGTCTCGAGCAGTGCCAGGCCGATCAGGAGAAACACAATTGACCGAACGGCTCCGATTCTGACGTTGCCGGCGTTGGCTACCACAGTGTCAAATCGCTGAGGAATCGCCACGCTCGTCCCAATGTTGACCAACGCCCCGGTGAGTGCCAGGAGAAGAATCACGCCGCCAGCAATACCCCAGCCGATGAGATATCGCCGGGTGAAGTCTCGTCGTAGTGCGCGATCCGCGCCGAGCGCCGCGAGGGTACTCAGAGCCAGCCAGGCTACGAAAAAGAAGGTGCCCGGCGCGCGAAAAAATTTCGTCCCAGGGACGATTGCGTACACGAGGCGATAGTATGGCGTAGCGCCTCCGAGCGACCAGAGAATGCCTATAAGGGCAGTAATCGCCCAGAACCACATGAAGCGCTTTCGCATTGCTGAGGTATGTCTTGCGAAGGCGAGGCCCACGAGCACGAGGACGGCCACACCGAGGTAGTCGCTGTGGAGGTGAATGAGATTCCGTCCCCAATAGTTCTCCAGGATCCCGGGGAACTCTGGGAGGACGAAGCCGAGCATCTCCTCCGGATTGAGAGCGTACGATGTCGCAGCCTCGTAGCTTCGCATACCTTCAGCGCGCGGTGACCACGCCACGTACTCTCGCACCGGATTGTACTGAATTGCTCCGATGAAACCGCCGAGAACTAGGGCTCCCAGGGCGAAGGCGAGCCGCTGCACTGCGACACGGGTCGTGAGCTTTCCTGCTCCGCTGTCAGTGAAGGCGAGAAAAAGCGCGAACGCGCCGCAGCTCAGGAGCATGTACTGCAGCAGTTGCGGATGCGGGCTCAGGACGGCCAGACCCGCCACGAGCGCCAGTGCTCCCCAAACCCATCTACGGCCTTCCCTGATTCCGAGCCAGATCAACCAGAGCGCCAGCGGATACAGCGTGCTTACGTACAGCTTGCCGTCGTGTCCCGGTGATACGTACGACGCGATCGGACCCCCCATCATGTACGCCAGGCCCCCGATCAACGCGGGTAGGAAGGCCAAGCCGCAGGCACGCAGAAACCCGAAGGTTAGAAGACCAGCAAAGAAAAAGTGGATAATGAACGACCATGTCATGGCGTCGTCCACCGGCATGATCAGCCGCAAGAGAAACGTCGGATAGAAGATGTCGCCGTGCATTCCGGCCACGTATGGCAGCCCTCCGAAAATGTACGGGTTCCACAGCGCGAAACCGCCGGTATCCCGCAAAACCGAAGCGCCAAATTCCCTGACCGGAAAGCCACCGATGTATTGATCGCTCACCGGTGTCACGAGAAACCCACCAGCCAGGGCAGGATAGCAGAGCGCCAGCGTCGCTACCGCATACACGAGTGCGGCCCAGCCAAACGCGAACCGCGGCGCCGGTGGCGCCGCAGGAGTGAGATTATCAGCCGGCATTAGGATTCGCGCTGTCGGATTGGCCGCCGATCGTACCGCGGCCCAGGAAAAGTATTCCAGGAACGATTTCTAGGACCGTCAGCCAGAGCCGGGAGACGATCGCGAGCACCCATGCATTCGGTTCGCTCGCGAGTCCCAGAGTAGACAGGCCGGCGACGAGCATTGTCTCGCGAACTCCTATTCCGCCTGGAGCGATCAACGTGAGATAACCAACCAGATACGAGCTCGTGTAAACTGCGATGTAGCCTCCTGTAGCGCCAGCATGGGATAAGCCGAGACTGGCAGCAAGCATTTGAAAGGCGACCCCATAAAAAATCCAGGCCAGCGCCGTGCCGACAGCCGAAAGCCACACTGCGCGCGCGGGAATGTCCGGTACTCTGATTTCCCGTCCCAGCACTCTTCGCGCCAATTGCGCCAAGTGTGGCAACAGAATTGGGAGAGCGAGTAGCGCCGCAAGCACCGCGACTGATATCGCGCCACCGATCCATGGGCCCGCGTCGCTGGACAGACGGAGTACCGAAGCGCCAGTTGCAAGCACGAGCAGGAAGCCGGATACGATGTTGGTGAGGTTGACCACAAGCGATGAGCCTGTAGCAGCGATGGGCGACACTCCTCGTTGCTGGGCCATGGCGGCCATCGCGGTAATCTGCCACACCTTTCCGGGTACGTACTTGCCCAAGTTTGACACAAACCAGATGTGCACCGCATCCATCGGCTCGAGATTCGCCCGCCACGCTTGAAGCATTAACCGCCATGTTCCGATCAGAAGAGCGTACGCCAAGAGCACCAGCAGCGACGAGAGAAGCAGGTATCCCCAGCGAATGTCGATTTGGCTTACAGCTGTACGAACGCTGCTCCACTGGCTCGCAATGGAACGTGTCGCGTACCAGAGCACGGCGGCGACGAAGACGAGCTGTAGCCCCAGCGCCAGCCGTCTACGAGTGCCGGGATCCAACGACTGTGCGATACAGGTCAGCGTACCGTCGCGCCGCGGAAGCTGGCGCGAAGTTCTCCAGTGCGAATACTCGCCCTGCCCGGCCCAGTGTCGCTCCTCGATCTTCACGCGCAAGCAACACATCCAGAGCTTGTGCAAGGGCGACATGGTCTCCCGGTGGTACAAGCAGTCCGGTTCGTTCATGGATCACCATGTCGGTCAGCCCGCCCGACGCAAAAGCCACAACAGGAGTTTCGCAGAGAAGCGCTTCAATGGCGGTTAATCCCAACCCCTCATCGATGGCCGGAACCACCAGCGCCGTAACCTCCGAGTACAAGCGGGCGAGCTCTGCCCGTTCCAGCAGGGGATGCCATGTCAGGCGGTCGGATACTCCGAGAGCCTCCGCCAGCTTTCTGGTATCCTTCTCCTCGCTGCCGACACCGACCACGAGGTCCAGAGTGGCCCGCGTTTTCATCAGAGCGAGAGCGCGCAGGAGATGCTCGCTGCCTTTCTGTGCGTTCAACTTGCCCACGAACAGAAGACGATCAGGCGACCGCCTTCCTCCCGGCCGGAAAACATCGGCTGCAACCGGCATCGGCGCGACTATCGGTGTGCTATCAGGAGCGATGCTTTCCGCTTCGCGCGCGAGCCAATGTGATACCGTCGTCAACGCGGCGGAGCCACGAACTACATAACGGAAGATCTTCGCTGCTGCCTCTGAATTCTGAGCCAAACGAAGGTCCGATCCGTGCAGCGTCGTAACCAGCGGAGTATTGCCAAAGTGGTTGAGGATGCGTCCGACAAGCCCACCGGGAAACCACCAGTGAGCGTGCAATACGTCCGGTTGGAAGATGCGCCGAATTCGAGCCGCATCGATGACGCTTGCACCGACCAGACCAGCAAGCGCCGCACGAGCCCCCCAGGAATTCTCAACCTGCGCACGCATGGTGCCCGTGTAGGCAAGCGTCTCCAGTGATCGAGGCGCGTAGCGGTATCGCTCCACGACCACATTCTCGAGCATCTCGTGCCGTGAAAGCCCAGCGCTTCCGGGAGCGATGACTCTTACCTCCACATTTTCCTCACGCAGCGCCACAGCCAGTCGCAACACAAAGGAGCCGACAGGGTCCTCTGCGAAACGCGGAAATGAGTGCACGAGAAACAATACTTTCACAGAGCGGGCGCGCGGAACGTTCGTGACTACTGAGGCAGCCATTTTGTCGCGCAGGCCACGCCATTCGCGTCCTCCAGCACCACCTCATGGCGCGTAGCAACGGGAAGTTCGGCTTCCACGATCTCATCGCTGCCCACCGATCGCACCCGTACGCTACGTCGCGCAGATCGCCACGCAAGAATGTCCGCTAGTGTGCCGAAGAAGGGATCTCCTTCCGAAAGTGAGCTCAACAGCGTGGAAAACGCCTCCGGTGCGTCGGGATACCCGAGCGCGGGAACGAGGTTGGGGTGCCACACTCCAACCCAGAGGCCCTCCACCCTTCTGCACTCCTCGGCCAAAACCTGAGCGTCCTGCACCCACATGGCTGGATCCTCAACTCCGCCATACTTGCTGAGCGAGCGATCCATCCAGCAGAACGGTATCTCATCAAATCCGGTGGCGCGTTGGTCGCTGGCGCTCCATGTGGGCACTACGTCCGCGACGCCCAGGCGGAATCCATTTCGGTCCGCGAATCCCTGACTCGAATCGTATGCGAATCCTGCGGCGGCCATGCTTGTGGGCGTTGTTGCGGGATTCAGACGAAGGAAATGCTGGCGGACGCCTGCAATGGAGCCGGCCGCGAGCTTGGCGAGACGCTCGCGCTGCTCCGTGAATGCATCGCCTCGATCCAGTGTCTCAAAGCTTCCGTGCAGGCCTACCTCCCCGTTGTGCAGGCCGATGTCACCGAGTATCTGTCGCGCCTGAGCGCCCTCCGGAAGATACGTGAGGTCTCCTTGTCGCCACGTTGAGAAAGACGGCGTTCCGCACAGAACGAACCAGGTCGAACGGACTCCATGCTCATCTTCCTTGCGGAGAATGAATTGTATTCCATCACGAACTGGAGACGTTCCGATCGCGCGTCCAGCGGCAGCGAGCACGCGGCCGACCCGAGCCAACTCCCGCTTGCGCGCCAACTCGGCTATCCGGAGCGCCGAAAACACAGGCCAGTACGATACGACGTCGAGATCGTGAGTCATGGCAGCAGCCCAGCGACGGCCATTGGGCCAGGGTGCGACGAAGCGGACAAGCCGGTTACCGGCCGCCTGAATCACAGCGTAGCGAAGCCGCATCGCCGCACGCGAAACAACTGCTTGTCGCTCCTTGCCCGTGGCCGCCAGCGGACTCTGCATCGAAGGAATGCGTCCGTAGCGGTCGCGCTTCGTGGATGCTTGCTCCTTGGAAGCGCCGGCTATATCACAGACGACGTCCAGTGCGTTGCGGTCGATACGCACGACGCCATCGGCCGGCTCGATGAACCATCCCCGCGCGACGCATTCGCCAACCGTCAGGGCACGCTTCCGCCCTCCTGTCACTTCCAGATGAACGATGTTTGGCGATGAGCGCACTACAGGCACGGCACGCGACAGATCGATCAGGAGATCGAGACCGTGCTGCTCGGATGGCGACAATGTTGACTCGTTGAGTCGAACGGAGTGAATCACGAGCTCTTCACGAAAGTATCACAGGGAATACGAGGCCGACCCTCGTATGGGAAACGAAGGCAGTTCCGCAGCACAATACCGAGATTGGTACAGATGCAGCGAGTGAGAACATCGACGCCGGACGATTTGTGGAATATTTTGTTTGACGGCGCTCAAGTTCACTTGTCTCACATCTCGCTGATACTGGATGTTGTGCCGGCCCCGTTAGAGCAGCACTCGAAAACGTATCAACCAGTTACCTGTTCGGAAACGCTTCATGTCGATAGCGATCGGATATCCAGCGGAAATTTCAACGGAATAGAGTGACACAGCCGCTCCTACCCAAAGCACGCATTCCTTTTCGTCACTTGCTGCTTTTTGGCTGGCTGCCAAGCCCCATTAAGATATGGGCATACCGTACCTTTCTCGGTTACAAGATCGGCCACCGCGTAAAATTTAGCTTTGGTGGGGTGATTGTAGGCGAATCCGTCGAGATCGCTGACAATGTGGAAATCGGCTTGCTCGCTGTTGTGCAGGGGCGCCGCATTTCGATCGGACGGTATTCCAGTATCGGGACGTCCAGCTACGTCTCCTGCAATGTGATTGAGATTGGTGAGGACGCGAAAATTCGCGAGCAGGTGTTTGTCGGCGGGCCGCAGCTACCCGAATCAAGATTTACGCTCGGCAGCCGCACGATTATCCTGCAGATGACCTACATCAATCCGACGAAGCCAGTCGTTATCGGGGACGACACCGGCATCGGTGGGCACTGCCTCATATTCACCCACGGTTCGTGGCTGAATATCCTGGACGGCTATCCGGTGACTTACGAGCCGGTCACGCTGGGCAGTAGCGTGTGGCTCCCATGGCGTGTCTTCGTTATGCCGGGAGTGACGATCGGTGACGGTAGCGTCATCGGAGCAAACTCGCTTGTGGCGGGAAACATCCCGGCTGGAAGTCTCGCCGTAGGCTCACCGGCCAAGGTGATCAGGAGTGCGCCTGACTTTCCTCGCAAGCCGAGTGAAGAGCGCCGCGGAGAGATCATCGAAGAGATGATCGCGGAGTTCGATCGTTTCGTCACATTTGACAAGGTGCAGATCACCGATTCAGCAGCATATCGGGTGTATCGCCGGAAGGGGATGGCGTGGAAGCTTCTCTGGCTCCGCGCGGGTCAGGAGACGGACCTGGAAACCGCCGCCGACGACACAGTCCTCTCGGAAGCGGCTCTTACAGAATCCGTTCGGGAGCGATACCGAGCCCGTAAAACCCATTGGTTGGATCTCGGCGGAAAAACTCGCAGCAGCTCGGGGTCGCCACTAACGGAGGAATTGGCCCTTTTCCTGGGCCGATACGGAATAAGGTTGGCGAGAGACCTTTAGTCTTCGGCCTGGTTCCCGTCCTCAGCATCGCTGCGCAACTGGTCGAGCCGGCGACGCATTTCCCGCATTTCCTCCTCTGCCCTTCTTCGCATCTCCCGCATTTCCGCTCGCTGCACGGCTACCATTTCGCCCAGAAATCCTCCAACGAACAGCACACTTCCCACAATCAGGCAGACCTCGATCAGGTTCAGGAGGGGGCGGAATCCCACTCCCGCAACCACTCTCCAGACGATTGCCACTAGCCCCGTGAGAAACCCGAGAAGGAAGAGCGCCGCGCCGAGCAGTCCGAAAAACAACAACGGTTTTCGGCCAAACTTCAGCTCGAACCATACCGAAAGCATGTCGAGCGCGCCGATCGGGATGCGGCCGATTCCAAACTTGGAACGGCCGGCGTGCCTTGGATACAGCGGAACGGGGATTTCCGATACCGTGAAGCCTTCCGCCGCTGCAACCACGATCATGTAACGGTGCCAGTCGGGACGCACGGGAAGCACGTCCATGATCTCACGGCGATACGCTTTTACGGAATTGAGATCCTTTACCGGCACGTTGAACAGCGAACGACTCAGCCTGTTGTAAATGCCCGACACGAGCGCCTTGTCGTACTTTCCCTGCTTGAAGCCTGTCACCATGTCGGAATTCCCCTCGAGAATCGGTGCTACAAGCCGGGGAATGTCTTCAGGCCGGAACTGCAGATCGGCGGGGTAGAAAACAAGCACCTTTCCCCGCGATTGCAAATAACCGTTGCGAAGGGCGTCGGCGATGCCCCGCTGAGCGCGATGCCTTATGGCACGCAGGCGGGGGTACTGTTCCATGAGCGTCTGGAGGACACTCCAGCTTTCATCGTCGGAACCGTCATCGATGACGATGATTTCATAAGTAACTGGTCCGTGTGATAAAGCGGTTTCTGCCAGCTCCATGAACAGCGGAAGATTCTCCGCCTCATTCTTGGCTGGCACCAGCACGCTCACATCCACAGACTCCGGGGCGGTAACCGCACGATCGTGGCGGCCCCGGGGCACAACTTCGGTCGCCAGGGAGATCCCACGGCCAGTGGCGACCACTACACCCGCTTGCGCATCCGCGCCGAGAGCACCCCCAACTGATCGCGATACTTCGCAACGGTGCGCCGCGCGATCTGCACACCGGTTTCCTTGAGAATATTGACGATCGCCTGATCGGTGAGTGGATGCTTGGAATCTTCTTCCGAAACCAGCTTTTCGATCTGCGCCTTGATACCGCGCGCTGACACGTCTTCGCCGCCCGTGGTGGACAATCCGGACGAGAAAAAGAATTTGAGCGGCAGAACGCCCCGGGGAGTCTGAACGTACTTTTCGTTCGTCACCCGGCTCACCGTCGACTCGTGCATGTTGATGACCTCGGCCACCTCGCGCAATGTCAGGGGCTTGAGGAATTGCACGCCGCGCTCGAAAAACTCCCGTTGCCTGTCGACGATGAAATTCATCACCTTGAGCATAGTCTGACGCCGTTGCTCGATGGCCTGAATCATCCAGTTTGCGGAGTTCAGCTTGTTCGAGATGAACTCCTTGTTCTCTCCGTCGAATTTTTTCTTGTCCCGGGCGATTTCCTGGTATGCCTTGCTCAGCTTGAGCCTCGGCAAATTCGCATCGTTGAGAAATACGTGGTAGCGGCCGTCAATCTTGTCAACAACGAGGTCCGGAATGATGTAGTTATCGCTCGCGCCACTATAGACCAGACCGGGCTTGGGATCGAGCTTCGCGATCTCATCGGCGGCCCTTTGCACGTCGTGCGGACTTATGGAAAAGCGCTTGGAGATCTCGCTCCACCGATGATTTATCAGCTCGTCGAAGCAATCGTGAATCAAACGGTACGGGACCGACTGCTGAAGTCCTGCTTCGCGGAGTTGCAGCATCAGGCACTCGCGCAAGTCGCGCGCGGCAACGCCTGGAGGATCCAGGTTCTGGATAGTGAGAAGCATCGCCTCCCCTTCCTCTATCGCGAACAGCTGTGCCCGGGTGGGGTCACGTCCGGATTCCTCCGCGGCTTTCTCGATCATCTCATTGATGCCCACCACGATTTCTTCCACTGAGCAGCCGAGGTAGCCATCATCGTTTATGTTGCCGATGAACTCGTTCGCCAGAAGCTTCTGTCGCTCCGAGAGCTCCAGCAGTGCCACTTGATCTCTCAGATGGTCGCTTAGCTCGCGCGTGTCTACCGTGACTGGCTCGAAGTACTCTTTCTCCTCGTGTTCTTCATGCCGGCCTCCCGCATCGAATCCGTTCAGCAGTATCTCTTCCCAGTCTATTTCATCTGCCGCGGGCTTTTCCTCGGGCGCGGGATCGGGCTCCGCCTGCTCCGCGACTTCTTCTCCATCCTCTTCCTCGTCTTCCTGTTCCACCATGTCGAGAAACGGGTTCGTCAGCAGCTCCTGCTTCAGATGCTGTTGCAGGTCGAGGAGGGGCATGTAAAGCAGGTCCATCGCCTGATAGAGGCGAGGATTGATCTTCATTTCCTGCCGAAGTTGCGTGCTCTGGTGCATCCCTGCTTTCATGACTTACTGGCTCCCTGCTACGATGCGGAAAAGCGCAAACGCAGCCGTGAGGTGAGTGTCGGACCCAGATAAATTTTCGCTACCGTATCGTCGAACACCAGTTCCTGAACGGATCCGGATACTTTCACCTGCCCATCGAACATGATGTAAGCGCGGTCCACGATGTCGAGAGTTTGCTCAACGTTGTGGTCGCTTATGAGGACTCCGATACCTCGGTGCCGTAACCCGGAAACAATGGACTGGATGTCGTGCACCGCGATCGGATCGACGCCTGCGAACGGCTCGTCCAGCATCATGAACTTGGGCTGTGTCACCAGCGCCCGCGTGATCTCCAGACGCCGGCGCTCGCCGCCGGAGAGCGCGTACGCCTTGCTTTTCCTCAGGTGCTTGATACTCAGTTCATCGAGCAGATTCTCGAGACGTTTCCTTCTTTCGTCCTTGGACAGGTGGAGTGTCTCGAGTATGGCCAGGATGTTCTCCTCCACCGTCAGCTTGCGAAAGATCGACGGCTCCTGCGACAGGTATCCAATCCCCTGTCTCGCGCGCTGAAACATAGGCATCTCGGTGATGTCCTTTCCGTCAACGAGAATCTTCCCCTGTTGCGGTTGTATCAGCCCCACGATCATGTAAAACGTAGTCGTTTTTCCCGCACCGTTTGGCCCGAGTAGCCCGACGATCTCTCCCTGTCGTAGCCGGAGTGCGACATCGTTGACTACACGTCGCCGACGGTACGTCTTCACCAGACCCTCCGCGGAGAGAACGCTGGTTGCTGTCTCCGCCGAGACGATTGCTACTGACTTCGTGTGCCGTCCGGCCACCATTACCGGATGCTCGCTTGTATGGCGAAGCATTTGCGCAACCTCGCTACGGAACGGTGCCATCTCGGTCCAGTAGCGATGCGCGATCGCAATCATGGCATCCGGCGCCGCCAGTCCGTTGTGCGGTAGCACGATTACGCCGTCACTGGCCAGACGCGGGAATACCGATGCAGCGAGGTGAGCGCGCACTTCGTCGAGGCCGAGCCTTCCCGCTTCGCGCTCGGCGTCACGGCCCTCATCGCGAATGACGGCGAGGTAGTCATCGCGGTAGCGAATGGCGACGCTATTGAAATCGGCCGTCCCATCCGGTCGCGCGGCAAGTACCAGCGCCTCCAGCCCGCGTGCCGTCGACCGATCCCCCTGAGCCAGGTGGTCGATGAGCCGCTGCAATTCGCCTGGTAAGTCTTCGTTCTTCACGGTGACGTTCGCTCCGGCGGACGAGCAGGCGCTGGGCTCGGCTGCGTGGGCGGCCGCGGGCCGGTTGCCGGGCCAACCTGCACCGCCGAGAGAGCGGGCTCGAGATAGACTCCGTGCGCCTGCTCGGTAATCGTTACGGTCTGGACTTCGCGATTCTGGAATGCCAATGAGATATCCCTGCCAACCACATAGTTGATAGCCGGCCGGTTGGACGCGGTGTCGCGGGGCGCCAGCTGGTACAACGAACGTGCATGACCGAGAGCCACGAGCTGTTTGATCTGTGCGCGGGAAGTCGTGTCCGCGGTCGAGGCGGTATCGAACTGCGCCATTATGGTATCGCCGCGCAGCCAATCCTTTTCGGTCGTCCGGATCTTGAGTGAATCCGGCGTGCTCTGTGCAAAAGCGTCGCGAACTCCGTAGACCTCACTCACTCGCTGTGCCGGCATACGAACGTCGAGAGAGTCGGCGATTATGTCATATTGCGGCGATACAGCTCTGGCGCGCGATTTCCCCCACGCGTACGCCCGATGCAGCTTGCTGTCGACCAACCTGAAATCGAGTGTGTCGGCGGTAAGCGTAACGTCTTCGCTGACAGCCCTGCCCTGCCCACGCGCTATCGCGAACTCCAGCTTGCGATTGCGCGCGAAAATATCTATCACCGTGCCGAAGAGCTTGAACGGACGTTCTCCGCGTCCTTCGATCACGGGCTGCCGCATGAGTCGAGCGCTTTGCCGTCCATTGTCCATCGTCGCCGAGTCCGCTCGTGCAATGACATCCGGTCTGGTCAATTCAACACGCCCGGACGCGTAAACCAGACTGTCTGCCATCATTACGACGGTGTTGGCGATAACGATCACAGGGTCCGACGCGCTGCCAAGCGAATCCCGCTCGATGATCCGGATGGTTGGACGCCCATCCGATATCATCCGGGACTGCGGCCTCATCCTCGGCACGGCGCGATAGTAATCGACCTTGGGGCCCTTGAGGTTCGTTCCGCTCGGTAGCGTTGCATCCACGTTGCCTTCCGAGAGCACGCGCTCCTCGTTTTGCCAATAAGTAATGCGCTGTGCATCGAGCGAGAGACGAGGCTCATCGTACTCTACATTGCCGATCAGGTACATCAATCGCGTGTCCTCGTAATACTCGACACTGTCTGCGATGATTGTGATGCTCTGCGCAGGACAGAATCCGCGAACCCCTCCACCGACATAGGAATGCCGGGCGCCGCTGGGCTGCTGCACGGAATTCACCCGTGGCGGGCTGGCCGGATTGCGAGGCTCAAACTGGAACTGGCACCGGCCTCCTGGAGCTTCCGGCTGTTGCGCGGCTACAGACAAGGCGATGACTGGAGCAACAGCCGCCAGAAGGAACAGGGCGCGCGACATCACTGCCCTGGCAAAGTGAAGGTGCCTCCACCCGTCGTTATCTTCTTCACGCGGACATTGCGCATGTCGGGGTCCGACACGAAGCCAATCCCTTCCAGCCGTCTTCCCTTTTCGGTGAACACGAAGGCGCTGTCGCTCGAAATCTCATTCTGCGCCTGCTGGTACTTGAGCTGCGACGTTTCAAGTTTGTTACCCTCGTTGCTAACGACGACGACATCTCCTCGTGCCTCGGTCTCCTGCAGCCGCGTATTGTAGGTCCCCTCGCGCGACGTCAGCACCGAGCTGCGTTCGCCGGTTGATGTGAAGAATGTCGTGTTGACCTTTCGCAGCTCGATACGAGTATTGTCGTCGAAAAAGAAAGCGGAATCCGCCTCGAGCTCCGCACGAAGAAGCCCGCGATCGGTCAGCACAGTCTTGATACGAAACAGTACCTGATCCGCTGAATCGGCTAGCGCGCCCTTCGCCACCTGCACCGGAGCCGTCCGGTCGGTGCACGCGGCGAATACTGACAGAAGAGACAGTATCACGAGCAAAGGGCGAGCGCTCATACCACCCTCGCCCTCATTAAATCGTGAAGATGCACCATACCAATCATTCGATCCTCCGAGTCCAGCACTGGAATCGCCATGATGCCGTGCTTCTCCATCTGATACACCGCGGAGCTCGCGAGATCGTCGGCATAGATCACTTTTGGGTTCGCGGTCATCACCGTATCGACCGGCATTGCAAAGAAGTTCTCCTCGCGCTCCATGAGCCTGCTCAGGTCGCCAGCCGTAACGACCCCTACCACGTGGCCAGCACCATCGACAACTGCCACCGTGCCTCGTAACTCCGCCAACGGAACGATCGCCTCGCGCATGGTCGCCGAGGCTGTAAGGGTTGGAAGCCGGTCCGTAACCATTACTTCGGACACCCGTCGCAGCAATCTTCTCCCGAGTGAACCGCCTGGATGCAGTCTCGCGAAGTCATGCCGCTGAAATCCTTTTTCTTCGAGAAGTGCGACAGCGAGAGCATCGCCAAGGACGAGCGCCGCGGTCGTACTCGTCGTTGGAGCAAGGTCGTGTGGACACGCCTCCTCCCTCACCCAGGTATCAAGCGTAACATCGGCAAGCTTGGCCAGCGTCGAATCACGTCCACCAGTCAACGCGACAATACGGACACCGAGTCGCGTGTGCGCGTCAATCAGCGGAACCATCTCCTCAGTCTCAACGCTCATTGAAAGCAGAATTGCGACATCGGACGGTCCAACCATACCGAGATCCCCGTGCAGGCTTTCGACGGGGTGCAGAAATGAGGCTGGGGTTCCGGTTGAAGTAAGCGTTGCCGCGATCTTGCGCGCGATCAGACCGGACTTTCCAACGCCGGCCACGATAACGCGGCCGGAGCACGAGGCGAGCAGATTTACGGCCTCCGCAAACTCGTCGCCAAGCCGCCGTTCAATCTCATCGAGTGCGTCGCGCTCCATTCGAATGACCCTGCGACCTCGTTCCACCAGAGCCGCCGCGCTCACCCTACGGCTCCATGCATTACGGCCGACCGTTCCACTACGTACCGCTCAACGATGTCTTCCCACTCCCCGCGAGCCTTGAGCAACAACTCCGTGAACTCGCGTACCGCTCCGCGTCCCCCTTCCCTTTCGAGCTGCACTGCTGAAATCGCTCGAATTTCCGGGACCGCGTTACCGACGGCTACGGGAAGTGCCACCATACGCATTATCCCCATGTCCGGAAAATCATCGCCGATGAAAGCAGTCTCTTCCGGGGAGGCGTTCAGCTTGTCCAGCAGCCGTAGCAGCGCAGGCAGTTTGCGTGCATGCCGGTCCTGCACGAGTTCGTCGACTTCGAGCTCTCCGGCACGGATGCGTACGCTCTCAGACTCGCGGCCAGTAATGATGATCACTCGAAGTCCGGCGTCACGTAGAAAACGGATCGCGAGGCCGTCCTGGATATCGTATCGCTTGAGCTCGACAGGCATTCCGTCGCAGTCCCCGATGTACAGGCCGCCATCGGTAAGGACACCATCGACATCCAGTCCGACGACGCGGATTGCTCGAGCCACAACAGGGTCGATCATCCGCGGCTCAGGCTCCACGTCTCGACAGCACGTTCGACGAGATCGTTCAGCCGATCCAGTGGCATCATGTTCGGTCCGTCACTGGGCGCGTTAGCGGGGTCCGGATGGGTCTCCAGAAAGAGTGCGTCGGCGCCGGCAGCCACGGCCGCAAGCGTGAGCGGCGGAATGTATTCCCGGGCGCCGCCGCTCGAGCCGCCTGCACCCTGTCCAGGGCGCTGAACACTGTGGGTTGCGTCGAATATGACGGGCGCTTCGCAAGCCGCGCGCATGCGCATGAACGACCGCATATCGACGACGAGATCGCCATATCCGTAGAAAGTGCCACGCTCGGTTACCGCGATCTCGCTAGTCGGGAATCGGGAATCGGGAAGCGGGAAACGGGAATCGCCTGGCCCGTTCCGTTGCGCCCCGAATTCGGATTGCTGCTGGAGTTCCGCATCCGCATACTCCGCTTCCTGATTCCCGATTCCCGATTTCCGACTCCTGATTCCCGACTCCCGATTCACGACTCCCGATTCACGTGCCATTCGTACTTTTTCCACAGCCCCCCGCATTCCCTCGGGATGCATCCATTGACCCTTCTTGATGTTCACCGGCTTGCCTGTGGCTCCGGCCGCTTCCAGTAGATCCGTCTGTCTGCAGAGGAATGCGGGGATTTGTAGCACGTCCACCACTTCCGCCGCGACGGCGCACTGTTCGGGAAGGTGGACATCGGTGAGAATGGGAAGGCCTGTGGCGCGCGCAACGCGCTGAAGTGCCGCTAGCCCTTCATCCAGGCCGAGACCTCGCGCAGCACCCGCGTTGGATCGGTTGGCCTTGTCAAAGCTGGCCTTGTAGATGATGCCTCCAGGTACTCGCTCGGCCAGCCGGGCGAGGTGCTCTCCCACGCGCAGATTGAGATCGTCGCTCTCAGCAACGCATGGTCCGGCGATCAGAAAGAGTGCGTCTGCAGGGAATACGGCCACTTCAATCGCCAGCATGAGCGTGGGGAGCCAGATCGCCACCGGTCCCCAACCGAGCATGCTTGGCCTTGAGAGCCGCCGATACAAAGCCGGCG
The DNA here is from genome assembly GCA_014379205.1 of Gemmatimonadaceae bacterium. Taxonomy (GTDB): domain Bacteria; phylum Gemmatimonadota; class Gemmatimonadetes; order Gemmatimonadales; family Gemmatimonadaceae; genus JACMME01. The sequence continues at coordinate 2,788 of JACMME010000238.1, read as the reverse complement.
AACAGGGGATGCGGACGGGTCGGGCGCGATTTCAGCTCGGGATGAAACTGACATCCCACATACCACGGATGATCCGGCAATTCAATTATCTCCACCAGCGAGCCATCCGGAGACAGACCGCTGAGCCGCATGCCGGCAGCCGTGAATCGATCGCGGTAGGCGTTGGAGAATTCGTAGCGGTGGCGATGACGCTCGCTTATCTCGGGCACTCCGTAAAGCTCGGCCACGAGCGAGCCGGGTCGCAGCCGGCATGGATAGGCACCCAGCCGCATGGTGCCGCCCATGTCAGTCACGTGCTGCTGGGATTCCATCAATGAAATCACCGGATGCGAACATTCCGGTGCGAACTCGCTCGAATGGCTATCGTCCAGCCTGATCTTGTTGCGCGCAAATTCGATAACCGCGGTCTGCATTCCCAGACAGATGCCGAAAAATGGAAGTCCCGTCTCTCGCGAAAAGCGAATGCATTCCACCATCCCGTCGACGCCCCGGACTCCGAATCCGCCAGGCACCAGCAAGCCGTCATACCCGCTCAGAATTTCGCGGGTGCGCGAAGCCGAGCTGAACAGGTCGCTGGATAACCAATCGATGTCCACACCTGCGTTGTTTCCGACTCCGCCGTGGATAAGCGCCTCCTGCACGCTCTTGTAGCTGTCGACGAGCGCCGTGTACTTGCCGACCACCGCTATGCGCACACGTTCGTTCGGTTGCGTGATGCATCCCACGATCTCGCGCCAGCGCGACAAATCAGGTCCGTCGGATTCGAGGCCGAGGCGCTGAGTGACGCGCGCATCGAATCCCTGTTCGTGAAAAGCGAGCGGAATTTCATAGATGGTCGGAACATCCCGGCTCTCGATCACCGACCCGAAATCCACGTTGCAGAAGAGAGCGATCTTGCGCTTCACATCTTCGGAAAGCGGGCGCTCAGTTCTGCAGATAAGAACGTCAGGCTGAATTCCGATCTGCATGAGCTCCCGGACGGAGTGCTGTGTCGGCTTGGTTTTCACTTCCCCGGCAGCCGAAATGAATGGGACGAGGGTGAGATGGACGAAGATGGCGTTATCCCGTCCTACCTCCTGGCGAAACTGCCTGATGGCTTCCAGGAATGGCAGCGACTCGATGTCGCCCACTGTGCCTCCCACTTCGATGATCACAACGTCATTGTCCGGGGCGATTCGTTTCATCGCCGCCTTGATTTCATCCGTGATGTGAGGAATTACCTGGACAGTTGAACCCAGGTATTCACCGCGGCGCTCCTTGGTGATGACGTTGAGATAAATGCGTCCCGTCGTGACATTGTTGGCCTGCGACAACGCCCGGTCGATGAATCGCTCGTAGTGCCCGAGATCCAGGTCAGTCTCGGCACCGTCATCGGTGACGAATACCTCGCCATGCTGGAAGGGTGACATCGTTCCGGGATCCACGTTGATGTAAGGGTCGAACTTCATCATCGTGACCCGCAGTCCCCGTTCAACCAGCAGGCGACCGAGCGATGCAGCGGCTATGCCCTTGCCGAGCGAAGATACGACGCCGCCCGTCACGAACACATACTTGGTAGTCTGGTTCGCAGAGTTGTGCTGCATCTCAGTACCGTCCCGCGAAGTGGTGAGTCCATCGCGCGTTTGCGCGCTCGAGATCTTCTGCTGTATCGATGCCTTCTGGCGCAGGCTCGTCTATTACCATTACACCCATCGAAATTCCAGCCGCGATGGGGCGAAGTTGCTCCAACCGCTCGATCCGCTCGAGCGGATGCGGAGGGAGCGCCACCCATTGAGCTAACGACTCGCGTGTGTATGCGTACACGCCAATGTGCTGACGGATGCGATCGTCCCGCTCGACAGTGTCACTGCTATCCCTGAGGAACGGTATGGGCGCACGGGAAAAATACAGCGCCCGGCCATCATCAGCGGTCACTACTTTGACGACGTGCTGCGACTCCAGAATGGAAGGTGACGCTACTGCCGCGGCAGTGCCGAGCTGGAATTGCCCATCGCTGACCATCGAAGCCGCGCCTCTGATAGCAGAGTCGGGAACGAAGGGCTCATCTCCCTGGACGTTGATAATGACGCTGTACTCGTGAAAAGCCGCCATTGCGGCTACTTCGGCAACGCGATCAGTGCCGGATGGATGCTCGCTGCGTGTCAGAACCGACTCGCCGCCTGCTGCGGTGAGCGCGTCCTTGATCTGGTGGCTGTCGGTGGCAACGACGCACCGGTCGGCGATCCCGCTTTCAGCAACGCGTCGCCAAACCTGCGCGATGAGTGGCTCCCCGCCGAGCAGGAGGAGCGGCTTGCCCGGAAGACGAGTAGCACCGAGTCGGGCGGGGATGACCGCGAGGGTGCTCAAGGGCAAAGCGAAGCGTGGGGGGACGCAAGTTTCACGCCATGCAATGTATCCACTCGGCGCCCGAAACGCAAACCAAAGCGATTACTGATTGCGGATGCGGAAAAACTGAGCTGCGAAGACCGACAGGGCGGTAGCGCGCAGAGCGTCACCTGAAGCGTGAGCGCGCTTTTACAACCGGGCACCTTGCACCGCAGTTGAAAAACCGAGCACCGGGCACCGCGCCGTGACAACCAAGCACCAGGCACCAAGCACCGTACTCGTGGCGATAGACTCTCGCGACCGTCGTGCCCGGGTCAGTTAGCGTCCGAACGTGAGTCCTACACTGAACTTGGTCTCGTCCTCGTCCCCTTCCGCGGAAGGATTGATCACCGCGTCAAATCGGAAGGGGCGGAGGGTCAGGCGAAGCCCCAGATTCTGAACCAGATCGGGAAGCTCGTCAACT
>JACMME010000237.1 GCA_014379205.1 Gemmatimonadaceae bacterium | reverse complement strand
GGAGGGGATGGCCTCTCAAATCGGTTAGCGCGACGGACATAAAGGCAGCCGAACTGCCGTGCGAAGTCGCTGTTCCCGATTCCCGATTCCCGTTGCCCGATTCCCGATTCCCGTAGAACACTCCCCATCCCCCACTCCCCATTACTCTCATCTCCAGCGAAAAAGCTTGAGCGCGAGCGCGAAGCTCACCGTCATCCACAGGGCGACAACCGCCAGCTCGGGAAGGACGGTCGACCATCCAGCGCCTTGAAGCATGTTTGCGCGCAGCGCGTCGTTTACTGCCGTGAGCGGGAGGGCCTGAATAAAAGGCTGAACGGCATCCGGAAAATTCGAGGCGGAGAAAAATACGCCAGAAGCCACCCACATCGGGAGCATCGCCAGATTCATGAGGCCGCTGGCTCCCTCGACGGTTCGAGCACGGGAAGCGATTAGCAGTCCCATGGCGCCAAAGCAGAGAGAGGAGATCAGGCAGATCAGAGCTAATTGCGCCACGGAGCCGCGTAACGGGACGCCGAAAACGAGAACGCCAAACCCCACCAGCGCGCCGACTTCCAGCACCAGCAACAGGAGACGAAAGAGGAGGAAGGAGAGCAGGTAATGCGCCCGCGACATCGGCGTCGCCGCAAGGCGCTTGAGCAGCTTTCTCGATCGCGCCGTGACGATACCGAATCCAATTCCCCATATGCCACTGCCCATGAGATTCATTCCCAACAGTCCGGGCACGACGAAGTCGATGTAGCGGGATCCGCGCTCGCGTACCTTTGTATCCGCTACGCGCACAGGATCGATGCGGCCTCGTGCGCGCTGTACGGACGCGTCAGCCAGCATACGGGCCGCTCGTGCCTCGGGCCGCGTGTCGTCATATCTGTAGGAGACGGAATCATTCGGACGTGATTCGACAACCAGCGCAACGCGGCCAGTGCGCAGCGCGGTGTGCGCGGCAGAGTCGTCCAGCCTTTCAGCTATAAGAGAGCTCTCGGCGGCCAGAGCGCTTAGCAGACTTGCTGACCCAGTGGAGGCTGGCTCGGTGACCGCGACCCGGATTGTCTGCTGAGGGCGACTCTGGAAGGCGAACCCGAGTCCCGCGGCCAGAAGCACGGGGAAGACGAAAACCCAGAATACCGCTTCCGGCTCGCGCAGAAACTCCCGAAAGCGCGAGGCCGTGAGATGCGCGAGCGGGTGATCGGAGATCATGCCTCCCTCAGCTGTCGTCCTGTGAGTGCGACGAAAACATCCTCCAGCGTGGCCGAGTGGCTATGTAACTCGGAAAGAGCGATGCCTTGACGGTTCAACTCTCCGAGCAGCGCCGGAAAGGCAAGATGCAGCTCGCTCACTTGCAGGACATATCGGTTGTTCGCCTCCGACGCCCCGAGCACGCCGTCCAGCTTGCGGAGACTAGCGACGTCGATCGTGTGGTTGTCCGAGGAAGCGAACTCCAGGGTGTGCGCGGCACCAAGTGCATCGATCAGTGAGCGAGGTGTTCCGAGCGCGATGACCTTTCCGTGGTCCACGACCGCCACGTGATCACAGAGTCGCTGAGCCTCGTCCATGTAATGTGTTGTGAGCACGATGGTGCACCCCGTAGATCGCAGCGCCTCGATCAACTCCCAGATTTGTCGGCGGGATTGCGGATCCAATCCGGTCGTGGGCTCGTCGAGAAAGAGCAGCTCAGGCTCACCCACAAGCGCGCATGCAAGCGCCAGTCGCTGCTTTTGTCCACCCGACAGAGTTCCGACGCGCGCGTCGCGCTTGTCTTGCAGCTGAACCAGCGCCAACACATCCTCCGCGGCGCGGCCCCGCCTCCGATAGAAGCTGCGGAAAAGCTGAATGGTCTCGATGACCTTGAGCTTTTCGGACAGCTGCGTTTCCTGAAGGGCGATCCCGAGACGCTCCCGGAGCTCCCTTGTGTGGGTGGACCAGCGCCTTCCGAGAATTTCGGCCTCCCCCGAATCGGGTTGAAGAAGCCCTTCACATATCTCGATTGTTGTGGTCTTCCCCGCGCCGTTTGGGCCGAGCAGTCCGAAACATTCCCCAGGTTCGACATCGAGATCGAGTCCATCGACCGCGATGACCTTGCCGTAGCTCTTGCGAAGAGATCGGACGCGCAGGGCGGGGGGAGGAGGGGTCATGTCTCAAATTTCCATCGGAGAAGAACTGCGAACTGCGAACTGCGAATTGCGCACTGCGTTCGGGAAAGGCGTGACTGCTTAAAGACGCTAAGCGGTTTCACACTTCGCAGTTCGCAGTTCGCAGTTCGCAATTCTTACTGCGCATACCTCAGCACATCGTACAGAAACTTTACTCCGAATCCAATATTCTCGATCGAGATGCGTTCGTCGTTGCCGTGTACGCCTTTTTGGCCATCCTCGACGGGAACCTTGAATGGAGAGATTCCATACGTAATGATGCCGAGCTTTCGGTAGGTTGGACGGTCGGTGGCGCCCGTGAGCATGGGCGTGGTCACCAGCGCGTTGGGATCACGTTCACGCGCGGCGCGCTCGATCGCGCGAAAAAGGTCGGTATCGGTTGGGTTCTCGAGCGGAACCTTGGGTTGGAGAATGGTGCGCCATTTCACCGCCGTGTCGTCCACGATTCGCTCGAGGTCGGCGAGAACCCGCGCGACATCCTGATCCGGAAGCAGCCTGATGTCGATTTCCGCTGTCGCTTCGGCGGGAATGACATTCGTCTTGTTTGACCCGTTGAGGACCGTCAGGGAAATGGTGTTGCGAAGAATCGCATTCCAGTACAGATCGCTGGTGAGCCAAGCACGGGCGCCCGGGTTGGCGATCGCCGCGCGTACATCAGCCAGCCACGCTCGCCGCTCGCCGGTGAAGTTGCGGGATATATCCTGAAAATATTTCTGCACCCCCGGGGTGACGTGTAACGGCGTCTCGTAATTCGCGATCCTGTTCAGCGCGCGAACCAGGCGGGGAACGGGGTTCTGCTTAGTGGGCCGGGAACCGTGCGATGGAGTTCCTTTCACCGTAAGATGCTGCCAGAAGGTTCGCTTTTCCGCCACACCTACGCCGTAGTACTCGAGCTTACCGTCCCGGATAGGATTGCCGCCGCCCTCCGTGAACAGAAATTCCACATCCTTCAGCAAGTCGGGGTGGCGGTCCACGAACACGAGGGCACCTGTGGAGGCAAGCTCTTCATCCGTGTTTGCTATGAACACGATGTCGCGCGTCAGCGGAACTCCGCTTCGCTTGAGTGCAAGCATCGCCATGAGGTGCACAATGCCATCCCCCTTCATATCGAGCGCGCCGCGGCCGTACAGATACCCATCCTTGATGACGCCCGAAAAGGGATCCACTGTCCAGTAGCGCGTATCGCTGGGGACAACGTCGATGTGATGAACCAGCGCGATCGCCCTCTTGGATCCGTTTCCCTTGAGCCGCGCATACAGATTTCCACGTCCCTTGCCCAGCTCGGCGGTGTCGAGAATCTGAACCTCAAACCCTTCGCGCTCGAGAATGCGCTTGAGGAAAAGCGCGCCTTCCAGCTCGTTGCCGGGTGGATTGGTCGTATTGATTTTCAGGTAGTCCGACATGGTGCGCACGGTCTCGTTGCCGAGCGCGACCCAGTCGGGAGGCCGGGTGGAGCTCTGAGGATACAGCGGCGTGGCTGTCGCAAGAGCAGCAACAAGGAGGAGTTTATAGCGCATCATGCTTCCGGATGGGGGATTACCGAGCAACCGAACATCGCGCAGTGCCAACCGGTCACCGAGCACCGCGCGGTGCCAACCGAGCACCGGGCACCGGGCACCACACTCGTTGCGGGCACAACTCGAAGCATGTAACGCTCCTAGTGATCGGCTGGCCCGGTGAAGCTATCAACGTTAGCACCCCCGCGAAACTCCGGGACGCCACAAGCGTAAGAAGAGGGGTAGCAACCCTCCAGAGACCCCGATGCTCCTAATTCTTGCCACCGCCGCACTGCTCCAGACGTCCGTCACCATCGGTTCGCGTCCCAAGCAGGATACCACCAAGCTTTCAGCTCGCGATTCCACGCGGGCAGCGCGGCGTGACTCTGTTCGCGCGCGCGTCGACTCGATCAGAGAAGATCGCGCGAACCGCCCCCCGCGCCGGGACTCCGTTACCGCGAGTCACCTCAGTTCTGCTTTTCGGGATGGTGCCGCCCGCTCGCTGCTGGAAAGGGCACGTGTGGCCCGTCTCGAGCAGGATTCGACTCTCCTCGCGTACGACGCAACAGCCTATCAGCGGATTTCCGCAGGACTTGGGTTCAAGAAGATCGGGCGGGATCGCTTGATTTTCCGGCATGAGAACGCGTCAAGAGTACGCTGGCGCCGTGGCGAGGGAGTCTGGATTGACGTGAAGGGACTGCGTACTGCGCTGCCCGCTGTTCCAAAAGCGGATGTGGAAATGGACGCGGATGACGACTTTACACCCATTCCCTACTACCCGGGGCGCGAAGCGATCTGGGTGGGGAGCGGAATGGTCAAACGTGAGGTCGACGATCGGGAGATCGTGCATCCGCTGGCAGTTGGCGCCGAAGCCTACTACCAGTACACTACCGGGGACTCGATAATATTCCGGTTGCCGGATGGCTCTCGCATTCGTCTGGGCGAGCTCAGGGTCACTGCCCGGCGTCCGAAATGGAACCTTATCGTCGGAAGTTTCTGGTTCGATCTGTCGAGCGCACAGCTCGTCCGTGCGGCCTACCGTCTTTCCATCCCGATGGACATCGTGGAAGTCGCCGAGGCGGAAGAAGATCACGACGATGATGACGACATCCCGCGGTGGCTGAGGCCGATGACGGCCAACATCAAGGGAATCACCGTCGAGTACGGACTGCACAAGGGGCGCTGGTGGCTTCCGCGCTCGCAAGTGGCTGAAGGTGACGCGCAGGTAAGCATCATGCGTGTTCCATTCAAGCTGGAGGAGAGCTTCAAGTACGCGAGTGTGAACGGGACCGGCGCGCTGCCCAAGCTTCCGGCTCTCGCACTGCGTGAGGATTCCCTCGCCGAAAATGATTCCGCGGCAGTCGACTCGACGGCAAGCGACTCGACGGGCCGGCGCCGGAAGCGGGCGTCGTCAGTGGACGACGGGGACGCAATGATTCACATGCGGCAGCGCAACAGGGAAGGGTTGCTCGTGGTGACGCGGGTCCCCAAGGATTCCGCCATGCTCGCCACATCCCCAGACCTTCCGAAATCCATCTACGATGACGGCGATGAGCTCTTCGGCAGGGCGGAGGCTGATGAGCTCATGAGGGAGCTCGACTTTGGTCTCCAGGCAGGGTGGGACCCGCAACGGCCAAAGTTGTTTTACGGCCCTCAGCAAGGACTGCTGCGCTACAACCGTGTGGAGGGACTCTCAGCCGGCGTCATGGCGACTCAAACCTTTGGTGCCGGGTATTCCGGAAGCGCCATGCTTCGTATGGGGACAGCCGACCATCAACTCAATGGCGAGCTCGGCTTCCTTCGCTCCGATGGCCGGCGAACGCTCGGCGTGACGGCGTACCGGCGCCTGGCCGTAGTGAATGACTGGGGAGATCCTTTTGCGCTCGGTCCGTCCGTCTCGGCGCTGCTATTCGGGCGCGAGGACGGTCTGTATTACCGGTCGTTCGGAGCGGAGCTGACAGCAACGACTGAACGCCGGTCACCGCTTTCATTTCGTCTGTTCGCTGAACGGCACACCGACGCCGACGTCGAAACGCACTTCTCCGTGGCGCACGTGATCAATGATATTCGCTTCGTGGACAACGTCGAGGCGAAGGAAGGTTCAGTTGCCGGAATCGGAGCGCGTTTCCGCACATCGCGAGGGCTCGATCCACACGGCTTTCGCCTTCTCGCCGACGTGCGAGCGGAAGGAGCAGCGGGAGCATTCGACTATTCGCGCGGAGCTTTCGATGCCACTCTGTCGCATGGGCTTGGACCGCTCCTCGACGGGTCCCTGACGGTGAGCGGCGGTACCTCAGGGGGACGGGTTCCCGCACAGCGTCTCTGGTACCTGGGTGGGGCGCAAACTATTCGAGGGCACGACGTTGGTGTGGCATCTGGAGACGCCTTCTGGATGGGACGCGTGGAGCTCGGTTCGAGCTTCGTGGCTGCGCGTCCGGTAATCTTTTACGACTTCGGCTGGGCGGGGTCCCGTGCTGATTGGCAGAATCCCGGGATACCGGTGAGCGGCGCAGGAATCGGTGCATCCTTTATGGATGGACTCTTCAGATTCGATCTGGCCAAGGGAGTGAGACCCAACACGGGTGTGCGGGCGTATTTCTATCTGGAGGCGAAGTTTTAGAAGAGCAAGGCACCAGGGACAAGGAACCAGGAACCAGGCAAAGAACGAGGATTGGATAGCGAGCTAGCGCCGAGGTTTCTCGATTCCCGATTCCCGATTCGCGATCCCTGGTTCCTGGTTCCTTTTTCGCTAAAGCTCACTCGTACAATGAGCGCATCTGGACGCGGCGACGTCCACATTCATCCGGCAGAACTGGCATAGCTTGGTGGCGGGAGCGCTGCTGGCCACGGCCGGCTTGATGAATGCCTTGCTGATGCGCCAGACGACGAAGCCGATAATAAGGAAATCAATCAGCGCGCCGACGAAGTGACCTATGCCGAACGTGACTGAGCCCACGGACCAGGTCCACGCTCGCCAATCGCCGGCCGGCGACACCGCTCCCACGATGGGCATGATGAAGTCGTCCACGACCGCCGCCACAACCTTGCTGAATGCCGCGCCAATAACCACCGCGATTGCAAGGGCGAGGATGTTTTCCTTGATGAGGAAAGCTCTGAATTCGCGAATCATGGAAGGGTTTAGGATTGCGGATTTGCGGATTGCGGATTGCGGAATCGACTGCGAGCTGAAAACGACGGGAGGGATGGCTTCGAGTGCGAAAGTACTGTTAAGCCGAGCGCTAAGGTCTGCGCGCTTCTCAGCCTTCTGTACGGTGCGATTGCCGTCGGTCGCTTGGCCGCGCGGACGCGACTCCGCCCCGCGTAGCGCGCCGCGGCTGCGGGATGTCCGCTGCGCGCTCAGGATTGGAAGCAGGGTGAGGAGCTTCCCGCTCGACTGGCCGTCTTGCGGATGCGGTCAGCTCCGGGACACCAGCGGCAGTTGGCTGGGCATGTTCGTTCAGCCATGCCAGAGTTGTCGCATCGAAGCTCAGAAGCTGGTCCGCGGCTTCCGCCTGAGCGTCGCGCAGGTTTGCTGCCGCAGCGCGCAAGCGCACCGTGATACTCCGCTCAGGCGGGCCAGCCCATGACAGCACCATGCTATAATAGCCGGCTTCGGAGAGCCGCACGGCCGTCAATAGCGGCGGTGGAGCGCATAACACTTTCCGCCCCAACGCAAGCGGGGCCATCATCGTGCCTGAATCGGACAATCCGCGTTTTTTGGAGGGAAGGAAGGGGAGCTCGAATCACAATACGCTGGTGTCCCCGTTCTCGCAACGGGCGTTCGGAAGGAGCAGTGCGGCAGCATGGCGATCACACGGTTGGCGTTGGCTCAGGCCTCCGCTCTGCCCGGACGAGCGTTTCGAGCTCTCGCTCCCGGAGATTGAATACGAATCCGTTGCCAACGATGCCGACGCGCAGGTAGCTCAGCGTGAGCTGAGCCCCCTGTCTAACCGCATCCGCGTTGTCGAAGCGCACGCCTCTGCCGTCGACGAAGGTTACTCCCCCCTTACCCACGACAGCTCCGAGGTGACCATGCACGACGAGCCCAGTATCCTCGTCAAGTCCGAGCCCCATGTACGCGGGGTTTGCCGCGACGGCAGAGAATAGACGCTGCAATCGGCGGCGTTGCGCGAAATGTGTATCGATCATCGCGTGGAAGCCGAGTAGCCCCAGTCCGGGACCGATGTGCATATCGATCATGGCGCCGTCGTCATCTGGCTCGCCCCCGGCGAGAATCACTTCGGTGAGAGCGGCGGCTCCGGCACTGGTTCCGCAGACGATCGCCCCAGCGTGGTATGCGTCGCGAATTGCCAACCCCACTTTCGAGCCGCTAATGGTGGCGACGAATTGGACCTGGTCCCCGCCACCGAGAAAAATGCCGGGCGCATCGCGAACCATGTCGGCTACGTCCCGTTGCTGGGCGCGGGCGCGGCGATCTACAATGGGGAATTCCACGTTGCTCGCGCCGGCTATGGCGAGGTCCTGCTTCCATGCGACGGCGGAACTTACGGGATCAGCTGAGGCCGTAGTGAGGCCAACAATACGTCCACCCTCATCCGCTCCACACATGCGCACAAACGTCGCGAGCGCATCGCCGTCGGCTGTGCATCCGCCTCCGATCAATACGAGTGAACCAGCGACTTCGTCGGAGCGGCGAGGGGTCAAGAGCGGATAGAGGATTGCGGACTGCGGACTGCGGATTGAACTGCAACTGCGAACTGCGAACTGCGAAGGGTGCACAGCGGAGTCAGGTCCGCAATCCGCAATCCGTAATCCGCAATCGTCACGAAGCCCTTTCCAGGATCGCCATCGTCAACGCTGCGGTCACTTGAGCCACTGGCGGCGCGTCCTCGCGAATCGGTCCCGCGTCAGAGCTGTATCCGGATCGCTCGATCACGATTCGGCCGCGTTGAACTGATGCAACCGCGCGGGCGACGCGCCTGTCATTTTCGGTGACGTCGTCATCCGTCGCAAAGATCGCAACGCCACATCCGCCGTTGCGCGCATAATCCTGTATCTCCCACTCCTTCGCGGGCGCTATCACGGTTCCTGTTCGCGGAACGGCATCGGCGAGGACGCTTACGAGCCTCCGTGCCCGCTCGGTATCCTGATAACGCTCCGGGACATCCAGGGGGCGAGCGTCCAGAATGATGGCGATGTCCGACCTGGAGTACGGCAGTCCAGCCTGCAGTATGTACGACGGCGCGACGTCGACGACGATGTCAGATCCGGAGAGTCCGCGGCGTGTCAGCTCCTCTCGCGTTTCGCGCCTGTGATCGCCGCCGGTGATTCCGCACCGGACGCGCCTGTGCAGCTCCGGAGCGTCCGGTGACTCGGCGATCGCACGCAGCTCGGTCACGGCGTCGTCCACCGAGGCGAGTTCTCTCGCGAAGGCTTTCTGCACCAGGTCGAGTGCCAGGGCCGCGGCGCGTAGTCCGACGCCGCCGTTGCGATGCTCGAATACCATGGTGTACTCATCCGGTGAATCGCCCCCGCGGGTCTTCCCAAAGCCTACATCGTGACCGGCCATCGTTTGCAGCTCGAGCGCGACATGCTCGATGATATGCGGCGCGTAGGTGCCGCGTCGGAGCCGGGTGAGAAATCCTCCCCGTTCGCCAATGCTGCAGCGGTGCTCGACCAGGCCCGGCATCGCGCGTTGCAGCGCCTCGAGAAACCCCGGCACTTGCGCCGACGAAACGTCCTCGTATGCGCCAATGACCAGATCCATTCGAGTAACCGGACGCTCCGACCAGAAGTTCGCGCCGCGAAGCGAGTGCAGCGAAGTCATGCGTATTTCCGAGAAGGGATCGGGGAGTTGGGGACCGGGGAGTGGGGGATGGGGGATGGGGAGTGCGCCGGTTCCACGGCTGCTTGCCGACTCCCCATCCCCCATCCCCAACTCCCTATTTCTAGCCATTCCCGGCTTTTCCCTGCACGTGATCAAGCACTTGCTGCACCGCATCGGCGAGCACTATCGCAAGCTCGCCCTCACCCAGAATTGCGAGCGCACGGTCTACCGCCTCCATTTCCGGAAGGACTATCTCGATCAGGTCGTCGGTGAGGCCGCCCTGCTTGAGACCTTCCGCCAGGAGTAATGCGATCTCGCCGTCCGGCCGCCCCCTGCGATCAACGTCTTCCTTGACGATGGCGTAGTCGAGCCCGTCCGCGGCAAGCCGGCCTACGGTTCGGATGTCTTCGTCGCGGCGGTCACCAGGCGCAGTGATGACTCCAATGCGACGGGTGGCTGACAGGTTGCGCACGAACTCCATCAAGCCCACAAGCGCGGCTGGGTTGTGCGCGTAGTCGACCAGCATTCGCCCGCGTCCGACGCGCAGAAGGTTCATGCGGCCGGGCGTCATTGACGGTGATGGGAAGAAGGAGAGCAGGCCCGCGCGGATGTCATCGTAGCGAACTCCCTGCACGTACGCAGCGGCGATGGCCGCGAGGATATTGCCGCGCTGGAATGTGGCCGCGCCCCCCATCATGAGTGGCACTTCGCGGACGGGCGCTATTGGAATGCGCAACCTACCCCGGCGTACAACGAAAGTGTCGCTTTCAATGCGCGCGCAGATTCCGTTCCGCCCGATGTGTGCCTCCAGGTGCTCGTTCTCGCCTTCCGGCATCACGGAGAAGAGCACTATATCCGCCATCGACCGGTCGCGCATCGCGTACACGAGTGGATCGTCGGCGTTAAGAATCGCGTGACCATCGCGCCTGCAGACTGCGGCCACTACGCTCTTCACAGCCGCCAGCTGCTCCAGCGTGTGAATACCTCTCAGGCCGAGGTGATCCGCGCTCACGTTCAGTATGATTCCTACATCGCACTCATCGAAGCCGAGACCGGCTCGCAATATTCCGCCGCGCGCGGTTTCCAGCACCGCGACGTCAACCGTGGGATTCGACAGAATGATGTTCGCGCTGAAGGGACCGGTCATGTCCCCTTCCATGACAAGCCGGTTCCCCAGGTAGACGCCGTCAGTGGTAGTGAATCCGACCGTCTTGTCAGTGTGCCGGAAAAGGTGCGCGATGAGACGCGTCGTTGTGGTCTTGCCGTTAGTACCGGTAACCGCGATCACCGGGATGGTGGACTCCGCGCCCGGCTCGTACAGCATGTCGAGCACAGGCGCTCCGACGTTCCTTGGGGTTCCCTCGGCTGGGTGTGTGTGCATGCGAATGCCGGGCGCGGCGTTCACCTCGATGATCACCGCACCGTTCTCGCGAAATGGGACGGAGATATCGGGCGTGAGCACATCGATTCCAGCGATGTCGAGTCCGACTATTCCTGCCGCCATCTCGCACGCCGTGACGTTGTCCGGGTGTATCTCGTCGGTTCGATCGATCGAGGTTCCGCCGGTCGACAGATTCGCGGTCTGTCGCAGGAGAACGCGTTCCCCTGCAGGCGGTACGCTATCGAGGGTGAATCCGCACTCGGCGAGATACTCGATGGTGCGCTCGTCCAGTGGGAGCTTCGTAAGAATCTTCCGATGTCCCACGCCTCGTCGGGTGTCGGCGTTCACCTCGTCGATAAGCTGCCGCACGTTCCTGGCGCCATCGCCGACCACATGCGCCGGTACGCGTTCCGCCGCTGCGACAACTTTGCCGTTGACAACCAGAACGCGGTGGTCACTTCCCTGCGCAAACTTCTCGACGACGACCCGGCGCGAGTATTCCCGGGCCGCTGGCCAGAATTCCTGGATGGATGAGTCGTTATCAAGTCTGGATGAGATACCGCGGCCATGACTTGCGTCGAGCGGCTTGAGGATGACCGGGTAGCCGATATCGCGAGCAATCTCCACGGCGTCTTCGACGGACGATGCTACGTCACCCTTGGGCACGGGAAGTCCGATGTTGCCGAGCACGCGCTTGGTATCGTCCTTGTCCTGCGCGATCTCCACACCGATCGCGCTGGTGTAGTCCGTCATGGTGGCTTGAATGCGACGGAGATTCTTGCCGAGTCCGAGCTGCACGAGCGAGTGGGAATTAAGTCGTCTCACGGGAATGCCCCGGCGGCGCGCTTCCTCGACGATCGCGCTGGTCGATGGACCCAACCGCACACTGTCGAACACATCCTGGAGATCATCGACCGCGCGCTCTATATCGAATGGCTCGCCGGTCATGCATGCGCGCAATAGCCGGTTCGCTTCCCGCATTGCCTGCAGTCCCACTTCCTGCTCTTCGTACGCTATGATCACCCACCACACCCCCTCGTCTCCGGATGCGACCACGCGGCCGAAGCTTACATCGCTGCCGGTAAGGGTCTGCAGCTCGAGCGCGACGTGCTCGAGAATGTGCGGAAAGTGAGTGCCCTCCTCCAACCGCTCGATAAATCCGCCAAGCCTTCCACGAGTGCATGGATGCTCAGCCAGCGATGGGAGATAGCCAACCAACTGCTCGGTAAAACCCGGGATGTCGGCGGACGAGACGTGCTCCAGCGAGCCGAGGTGCACGTCGCAGGCGATAACAGGGGCTAAACGCCAGAAATTGGGGCCGCGGAGCGCGCGCAGCCGGGTGATGCGCAGATCGGCTGACGACACCGGCTGCATGGACAGGCCTGCCAGGATTGTGGGCGTTTCAGTCAAAGTGAAACAGTCAGACGTTAGTTGTGATCCACGTCGCCAGTAAAGGGCTTGTACAGACCTTCAGTGTGCAGACCGGCATTATTAGAGGGACCGCATTATTCCGAAACTGCCGCGAAGTGCGGGAGCCAAGCAGCATTGGTTGAAGGGGAGAGGAAAGATATCGCATTGAAGCGCAATGTGTTAGCTAGGCGGATGCAATTGGCATGAACCTCGCTTTTCCACGTTGCCGTGAGGCGATCGTCCAGGCAGAAATGGTCGGCGCCGAGCACTCGAACAGGCACACCCGTCGTGAGGCGGGGTCGCAAAGCCAGGAATCTCTTCAGGAGATCGTCCGGTTGCCGAAGGTGCGTAGTCGTTCGTCCCTCGGGGACGTGCAGCGCCGCGTGCATCTCGAACGATCGCCTCCCCCCAATACGCGGTGCGCAGCTCAACATGACTACAGCAACCATCACGACCAGGTCGACAAGCGACGAGCGACTGAACGCCGAGGTTCTGCTTTGGCAGAGTCAGGTGCGGTACGGGGTAGCGCTCTTCGTGATAATGCTGAGCGCACTGCTGCAATTCCGGGGTGTGCTTCCGCGTGCGGCGGTTTCGCCCATCGTGTTGTACGGCTCGTACGCAATCGCCATCGCGCTGCTTTGCGAAGTAATCAAGCGAACGCAAAAGGCGAGTCCCCCAATTGTGCTGGCGACTATAGGCGCCGATGTGCTGGTTCTCTTCTTCGGTGCCTCCGTTCTGGCTCCACCCGAAGATAACGAGCGCGTCCTGATCATCGCGTTCATGGTGATTCACGCGGCCGAGTTCAACTTCGGACGCCGCTACGCGCTGGTAGCGCTTTTCGCGAGTGCCGTGGGCTACGTGGCACTTACTCACGCGGCGATAGCAGATGGATTTCCGCTGGAATGGTCGCAGGAACTCTGGTCGGTTGCGCTCTTCAGCATCGTGGCTGGCGGATTCATCTTCCATTACGGCAGCTTTCACCTTCGCCTTTCCCGCATCGTAGCGCTCTTTGATCGCGCCGAAGAAGGTGATTTCTCGGCGGCCTACGAAGTTGCGGAAGACAAGCGCCCGGACGGGATTACAGCGCTGGGGCGGTCGTACAACAGGCTGCGCGCCCAGCTGGCGACGATGGTGCTGACGGATCCGCTCAGCGGCTGTCTCAACAGGCGCGGGCTGGAAGGCGAGCTGAAGCGCGAAATTGCGCGGTCGGTTCGGGATAAAACAGAGCTGGCTCTGGTTACACTCGACATCGACAACTTCAAGCGCGTCAACGATTGCTTCGGTCATTTGGCCGGCGACCAGGTCATCCGCGAGATCGGGGCGTTACTGTTGGCGGAAGCCCGGCGCATGGATGTCGTATCTCGCGTGGGCGGAGACGAATTCGCGGTACTTCTGCCTGGTACGGGTGCACCCGGGGCTGTACAACTCGCCAATCGTATCCGCGCCTCCGTAGCGCGCCGGTCGTTCGAAGGGATAACAATCCCGATCACGGTGAGCATAGGCGTAGTGGCGGACATCGCTGCGGACGCGAATGTGGCTCAGGCGCTTCACGCTCGTGCGGATGAAGCGCTCTATTCCGCGAAAGGTGCGGGCCGTGATCGGGTGAGCGTCTGGTCGCCCGGCACTCGCGGAGCCACGGGGCTGGAGTTGCTATGAAGAGACGAACCAGGGACCTCGCTCCCCTAATCGCCGTTCATAACGAATTCTCCATGGCTAACAAGGACAGCATGTCCGCCAACACGAATCGCGGAGACCGAGCCGTGAGATTTATCGACCTCGATGTGCAAAAAGCTCTCTCGCCCCATCTCGAAGCCCTGCTCGACGACGTACGTGAACGTGCCCTGCGCTGCCGGCTCGCGGGCGCCGAGGTAGCCTCCGAGCGCCGCCGCCGCGGCGCCGGTGGCGGGATCTTCGGGGATACTCAATCCGGGCACGAAGACCCGAGCGTGGAAGTTTGATGTAGGAAGCACTGGGTCTTTCGCGAGTACCATTATCTGCGGAGCCCAGTACTGTTTGAGAGTTGCCGCCCAGAGGTCCAGCCTCACCTGAGTTCGAACGACTGCATCGCGGTCCCGAAGGGGGACAAACAGGATCGGCAGTCCTACGGATACCGCTTGCGGCGCCATGGTGCCGCCCATGAGGTCCGCAACCTCGAGTGACAATATCTGCGCAAGAGCTACGCGGGATGGTGGCGGTGGACCTATCTCAGGCGCCTTGGGTGCGGTGAGCTGGGCGAAGACCGGTTTGCCATTCTGCGCCCGAATCGTGACCGGAACCAGACCAGCACCTTCCTCGAAGATGATCTGTGTGCTTTCGCCGGTTAGCGCGATCTCGCCGATCGCCGCCAGCACGTAGGCCGCTCCGACCGTCGGGTGACCTGCGAAAGGGAGCTCCGCCGCCGGAGTGAAGATGCGGAGGCGACGAGTATTTGCCTCCGACTCCGGCGGGAGGACGAAGACGGTTTCCGAAAGATTGAACTCCCGCGCGATGCTCAGCATCCGCGCATCGTCGAGCCCGCGGGCGTCGGGGAAGACTGCGAGAGGGTTTCCGCCGAAGATCCTGGAAGTGAAGATGTCGGCGGTGTGGAAAAGAAGTCTCATGGGGAGTTCTTTGCGAAACGAGACCGGTGTTCGGTGCCCGGTGTTCGGTTGGTACTACGCGGTGTTCGGTGCCCGGTGTACTGCGCGGTTACCGGTTCCCGGGCACCGGCTGGGCAAACCGAGCACCAGGCACCGCGCTGTGCCACCCGGGCACCGAACACCGGGCACCTGGCACCACACGCGTTGCGCTCACTCAGCCTCCATGAAAGGATACCGGTAATCCAATGGCGAAGAAAAAGTTTCCTTTACCGCCCGCGCCGAGACCCAGCGCATGAGATTCATCTTCGACCCCGCCTTGTCGTTCGTGCCGGAGCCGCGCGCACCGCCAAAGGGCTGCTGACCAACAACCGCGCCGGTTGGCTTGTCGTTGATATAGAAATTGCCTGCCGCATTCCGAAGCGCGATCGACGCTGCCTTGATCGCCTTGCGATCGCGCGAAAAAATCGCCCCCGTCAGTGCGTAAGGTGACGTCTCGTCCACCGTGCGCAGCATCTCTTCCCATTTGGCGTCGGGATACACGTAGGCGGTGACGACGGGTCCGAAAATTTCCTCACACAGCAGGCGATAGCCGGGGTCTCGCGTCTCAATGAGTGTGGGCGCGATGAAGTAGCCGTCATCCCCCTTGACCGTTCCGCCGCTGACGATCGAAGCGTTGCCGCGCGCGTCGTCGAGATACTCGCCGATCTTCGTAAAAGACTTCTTGTCGATGACCGCACCCATGAAGTTGCGGAAGTCGCGCACATCGCCAACCTGCATCTCCTCCATCATCGCGACGCATTCGTCACGTACTTCGTTCCAAAGGCTTTGCGGCACGTACACGCGGCTGGCCGCGGAGCATTTCTGTCCCTGATATTCGAATCCGCCACGCGCGATGCCGACCGCGATCGCGCGCGGATCCGCGGACGGGTGCGCGACGATGAAGTCCTTGCCGCCAGTCTCTCCCACGATCCGCGGATACGACCGGTAATTGGCCATGTTCGTACCAATCGTCTTCCACATGCTGTTGAAGACGCCGGTGCTGCCCGTGAAGTGCACGCCAGCGAGATCGCGATGATTGAGCGCGACGTTGGAGATGGCCCCGGCGTCCCCGGGAATGAAGTTGATGACGCCGGGTGGCAAACCAGCTTCCTCCAGAATTTTCAGCACGTACCACGAACTCAACACCGCGGTGCTCGCGGGCTTCCAGACAACGGTGTTGCCCATGAGAGCGGGCGCTCCCGGCAGGTTGCCGCCTATCGCGGTGAAGTTGAATGGCGTCACCGCGTAAACGAATCCTTCAAGTGGCCGGTAGTCCAGCTGGTTCCACATTCCGGGAGAGCTGACTGGCTGCTCGTCGTACAGGTTCTGAGCGAAGTAGGGATTGTATCGCCAGAAATCGATCAGCTCGCAAGCCGCATCGATCTCAGCCTGGTAGACAGTTTTGCTTTGGCCAAGCATGGTGGCCGCGTTAACTGTAGCCCGGCCCGTGGTGGCGAGAAGCTCGGCGGCGCGAAGAAAGACTGCGGCGCGGTCCTCCCACGGCCAGTTGGCCCAGTCGCGTTGCGCCGCGCGCGCGGCGTCGATGGCTTGAGTGACGTGCTCCGCGCTCGCCTTGTGCCAGTCGGCGAGAACATGTCTGTGAGCATGAGGCATGACGACCTGCGCAAGCTCACCCGTACGAATCTCCTCGCCGCCGATAACCAGCGGAATCTCGATTCGCTCGTTGGACATGCTCTCGAGACGGGCCTTGAGCTCCCTTTTTTCTGGTGATCCAGCCGCGTACGACCGAACTGGCTCGTTTACAGGAGCTGGAACACGTCTGTTACCGTTGAATCCCGATATTCCGGCGGTGGACTGTGCCTCGGCAGACGAATTCGACGCGGCGCGAGCCGACTGGGATTTCGGCGCGGTGGCTGGCGCCTTGCGGGGACGGGCGACTGGAGCGGACATGGGACGACCTCATTCAGTGACGCGATTGGGCCGCGAAGGGACGGCGGCGAACAAGGAAAGATAGACAGGATAGCTGATGGCAGATAGCTGATGGCGGATTGCGGATTGCGCATGGGGAATGGGGATGGCTGATTGCGGATGGCATTGGGCGGGGCTTCGCATTCGCTACGAGCCGTCCGCTATTGTCACATGCCATCAGCTATCAGCTACATGCTTTTGGTATCCGCTATCAGCTATCAGCTATCCGCCAGCCGCCAGCCGCCAGCCGCGCAATGTACTCAACCTGTCTCTTCTGTCATGCGAGCCTTGGCGAGAACGACGTAATCGAACTCTTTCCGATAGGGCGACGTCTGGCGTTCGATTCGAATACAGGCCGGCTCTGGGTTGTGTGCCGGCGTTGCGAGCGGTGGAACCTTACGCCACTCGAGGAACGCTGGGAAGCGATTGAAGATTGTGAGCGGCGCTTTCGAGACACACGCCTGCGTGTGTCGACGGATAACATTGGGCTCGCCCAACTCCGCGAAGGCTTGCAGCTCGTTCGGGTTGGGAAACCTCAGCGCCCCGAGTTTGCAGCGTGGAGGTATGGTGATCAATTCGGAAGAAGGCGGCGCACCAGGGTGATTCAGGTAGGAGCTGGACTCGGTGCGCTGGGCGCCCTGGTCGCTGGGGGTGTGGCACTGGGCGTGGGCGCCGGGGGATTTGGATATATGATTGTTCAACTCTCCCGACGAATCGTCACGGGGAATCCGGAAGGTGTTGTCGCTCGTCTCGAGACGCGCGATCAAGCGAGAATCGAGGTTCGGCGCAAGGATCTGGATACGCTCCGCCTGAGTGCCGAAGCGGACAGTAACGAGTGGAGCCTGCACTTGCGGAATAAGTCCGGATTGACTGGCTTTACCGGAGAAGACGCGGTACACGCCATGGGGTTGCTCCTGCCGGCCCTCAACCGCTTCGGTGGTTCTCAGGAAAAGGTTACGGAAGCCGTAACCCGCATCGAAGCCATCGGAGATTCGGATGCGTATCTGCTTCAGTCGGCCAAGCGGGCAGGTGGACGCGATCGGCTCGCTGATGCCTCCAAGCAGGACAAGATCACCGATTTGGCGCTCGAAGAGCGTCTGGCGCTCGAGATGGCCGTCCACGAACAAACCGAGCGCCGCGCTCTCGAAGGGGAGATCAAGGATCTTGAACGAGACTGGCGTGAGGCGGAAGAGATTGCAGCTATCGCCGACAACCTGCTGCTGCCCGCCGGCTTCGATGAATTCCTTCGCAAGTACCGCCGCGGCAAGTGAGCCAGATTCCGTCCGGCGCTCCCCAGCGCGAGTGGGACGCTGAGGCGTACCACCGCTTGTCCGAGCCGCAATTCGTGTGGGGAATGAAAGTGCTGAACCGGCTCGAGCTCCACGGCGATGAACGCGTGCTGGACGTGGGTTGCGGAAGCGGTCGGTTGACCGCCGAATTGCGGAAACGACTCCCCAGCGGAGCTGTAACGGCCACAGACCTCTCCCTCAACATGGTCTTCGCCGCGCGCGCAACACTCTCCGCGCGCTTCAGCGATCGGTGTCATGTGGTAAACGCCGCCGCGCAAGCGCTGCCATTCACCGAGACCTTCGATGTCGTGTTCAGCACCGCGACATTTCACTGGGTTACAGACCACATGGAGCTGTTTCGCAGCATATTCGAAGCGCTTGCTCCGGATGGCCGATTACACGCCCAGTGCGGCGGCGGGCCAAACCTCGCCGAACTGCATGCAAGGGCTGACACGTTGAGAAAAAGCTCACCATTCGTCCAGTTTTTTGACGCGTGGCGGGATCCCTGGGAGTTCGCCGACGATGTAACCACGTCGGCTCGGCTCCGAGCCGCTGGCTTCTCCAACGTAGACACGAGTCTGGAACACGCACCAACAGTGTTCACCGATGCAGCGACCTATAGCGAATTCATAACCAAGGTCGTGGTTCGGCCGTATCTGCAGCACCTACCGGAAGCGCTGCAGGATACATTCGTGTCCAGACTCACCGAACAAGCCTCGGCGGACGATCCCCCCTACACACTGGATTACTGGCGGCTCAACCTGGCCGCAACTCGGTCGCCAGCATGATGCTTCCGCCGCACTCCACCCGAGCACCGCTCCCCCCGCTTTACCAACCTGGCACCGGGCACCGGGCGCCGAACACCGGACTCGTTGCGAGACGATCACGAGGCAGGCGAATTCCAGGTATCGCGCTGTTCGCCGTGGTTGCCGCATGCACTTCAGATCCCGTCAATTGGACAGACCCATCGTCGCGCGGCGCAATTGAATCCGCCTCCCCCACCCAGCACCCAGCCGGTACCCTGCAACTGCCGGCAAACGCCTGCCCCAACTCTCTTGCAATCGCTCGAATGTCCGCGACGGAGCTACACGCTACGTGGTGGCAATTCGACAACTTCGGGAAAACGCACCTTGCCGTGGCGCGCAGCTCCGACGAAGGCGCGAGCTGGTCAGCGCCTGAGCTCGCCGATACACGGGATCGTGCTCGCGCACGATGCTCCTATCCTCCTCCAGCAGTCGCCGCGGATTCAGCAACCGGTTATGTGCATCTCGCCTACTTCCTGCAATCCAGGGAGGGAGCCGGTGTTTGGTACACGCACTCCATGGATCGCGGTGCCAATTGGCACCCAGCTACCGCACTCATATTCGGTGACGCCACTGCGCATTCGAGCATCGCGGCTGATGGATGGCTCCTGGCCGTGGTGTATCAGGCGCCACAGGCGCCGAGCCGGCAGATCTGGCTCACGCTATCGCGGGACGCAGGTCATAGTTTCGAGCGTCCGTTGATGGTAACGCGGGAAGCGCTGCAAGTCGCCGAACCCGGCGTCTCGCTCGAAGACCGCACGATCTCAGTGACCTGGACCGAGCGTTCGCAGGGCGTGTTGGCTGACCGCATCGTTACGCGAGAAGGCGTAGTTTCCATTGATTCAAAGCCTGCACGATCTAGCCAACTAGGCACTCACTGACCCGAATCCCTGGCCTAATGCCGCGCACCATTGGTTCTCATACAATCGACACTGGCGGCATCGACAAGGCCGCGTTCCGCGCCGCGAACGCAGGCCTTTCCTCCGTGCAGTTCTTCACCGCGATCCCCAAGTATTACGGCGACAAGATGTCCATCCGGCCCGAGCGAGTTGCGCGCTTTCGCTCGGCACTGGAGCAGACAGGGATCAAGCCGGCGAATGTAATGGTTCACGCGGCGTACGTGCTGAATGTCTCCACCGAGGACGCCGAAATGTGGGCGCGGGCAAGCGCAGGTTTGGCGAAGGAAATGGAACGCTCGTCTACCCTCGGAGTGGGAGCGGTTTGCTTCCATCCTGGCGCTGCCCGCGACGGTGACCGGGAGGCTGCGGCGCGCCGCGTCGCAAAGGCGATAACCGGAGCGCTGCAGACGGTGTCAGGTGAGACGAAGCTGCTGGTTGAAAACACAGCCGGAGCCGGTACGACCATGGGACGAACTCCGGAAGAGATCGGAACGATTTTTAGCCACGTCCCCGAGAAACTGCGCTCTCGCACTGGATACGGTCTCGACACATGCCACCTTTTCTCCGCCGGTTACGACATTTCCGAAAGCGAGAAGGCTTTTGCCAGCATTCTCGACAGCTTCGAGTCAATAATCGGCGAGCCGCCTTCCTTCTTTCACCTGAACGACAGCATCGGCGCACTCGGCTCAAACCGGGATCGGCACGCGTTGATTGGCGACGGAGAGATTGGTGCAGAGCCGTTTCGCTGGCTCATGCGCGACAAGCGGTCGGCGAAAGTCCCGTTGATTCTCGAGACGCCACAACAGAATTTGGAGATCCCAGAGGACGACGTTACCGCGGATCCGTATGACGTAAGGATGCGAGAGTTGTTGACGGGATTCGAGGGAGTGAAGGGGTGAGGGGCGAAGTGATTGCGGATTGCGGATTGCGGAATGAACTGGGAGCTGCGAACTGCGAAGTTTGGAAGTGATTGCGGAATGAAATGCGAGCTGCGAACTGCGAAGTTTGGAAGTGGTTGCGGATTGAACTGCGTTCTGCGTACTGCGTGCTGCGAATCGAACATGCGAGGTAGTAGACCTTGAAGACTAAAGAGTGGTGGTTGGCTAGCTTTGCGCGTCGTATCGCGCCGGCGCTGGCGAAAGCTGGCGCCGTGGTAGCGTTGCTGTTCGCACCCCCGAGTGCGAGAGGGCAGGCGACGGACATAGGGAAGCTCCGTGATGAAGCCGCACAATTGCTGGCCGAGTACATCCGCATCAATACAGCAAGTCCTCCCGGGAACGAGCTCGCGGCTGCGCGCTGACTCCAGGCGACGCTTGCGAAAGAGGGAATTGAAAGCCGGATCCTCGATACCGCCGAGCTGGGGAGCGGTCGTGCGAATCTGTATGCGCGGCTCAAGGGAAACGGTGCGAAGAAGGCAATAGCGCTCGCACATCACATGGATGTGGTGCCGGTATTCCGCGAGCAATGGACGGTCGATCCATTTGCAGGCGTCATCAAGGATGGTTTTGTGTGGGGTCGCGGTGCGCTGGACGATAAGGGACAGGGCATTGTCCACCTTCTCACCATGGTCGCACTCAAGCGCGCCGGCGTTGTTCTCGAGCGCGACATCGTGTTTATCGCGAATGCGGATGAGGAGTCGGATGCAACCGGCGCGATTGCGTTCACGACGCGTCACGCGGACCTGATCGCCGACGTCGAGTATCTCATCACGGAGGGTGGTGGGACCTGGGTAAAGGATGATAAAACGCGCTGGTTTGGTATCGGCGTCGCCGAGAAGCGGCCCTACTGGGTTTCCCTAACGGTCACGGGAGGACCGCCGGCGCACGGATCCACGCCAAGGCGGGACAATCCGGTGCCACGGCTCGCACGCGCAGTTGCAAAACTTGGCGCCTGGGAAACACCGGTTCGCGTGCTGCCCGCGGTTGATCGTCTGCTCAAGTCCGCCGCTCGCTACGAGACGCAGGAGCGGCGCGCCTGGTTGAGTGACGCAAAGGCCGCACTGAAAATTCCACGTGCACGCCGCTGGATTCTGGGCTCTCCCACCCGGAACGCGCTTCTTCGAAACACAGTCACACCAACGGTTCTGTTGGGGTCAAACAAGACCAACACGATTCCGTCGTCTGCGTCAGCCGAGGTGGATATCCGCCTGCTTCCGGACGAAGACACCGCGGTGTTCGTGCGGGAGCTCAAGCGCGTGCTTGGCGACAGCAGCGTGCAGGTCAAGCTCATGGCGGTAGTTCCACCAGAATACAGCGCTCCGCTCGGCACGGATCTGGTGCGTGCTGTCGAGCTTGTCGCCGCCAAGCTCCTCCCCGGCGTGCAGGTGACCACTACATTCGAGGCCGGCGCGTCAGACCGCCCCTTCTACGCACAACTTCGACACATCGCGGTTTACGGAATCGATCCCTTTTTGCTGGACGAAGACACAGAGCTTCCGAGATTCCACGGCAATGACGAGCGCGTGTCACTGGAGAACCTCGGCTTCGGCGTAAGCTTCTTCATCTCGCTGATAGAAACTCTCGCGCGGGAGAAGTGACCCGCACCTAGTCGTTGAGCTCTCGCATTGTTCCGCGGTTGGAGCGAATGGCTAATGGCTAATGGCTGATGGCTGATGGCTTGAACCCCAATCGCCCAGTCGTTCCAACCGGGCACCGAGCACTGAGTTGTTCCCCGGCACCGAGACCCGCGCTGTGACAACCGCGCACCGAGCACCGGGCACCGAGCACCGGACTCGTTGCGCAACGGACTACTGATTAGCGAGTTGTTTTATGACTACCGAGCTATTTGCTAGCAAGAGCTATGGGTCCCGAGGGCCGAGCAGCACCCCCAGCCGGCTCAAGTGTCACCGACGCGGAGACCAGAGAATCGCGAGGGAGCGATAGCGTCGCCCGAAAAACGGCGTGGCCCCGGTGATCGGTGCCGAATGTCCCAGCGCTCAGCGTTCTCTGTCCACCAGTCGTTAGCCACAGCTGGTAAGTTCGATCGGCGGCCAAAGCGGGCAGGTCATGTACGAGTAGCGTCCACTTTTCATTCTGATCCCAGAACACCCAGCCCATTGGTGCGTTTGGCCCGCTACCCGTCAGGTCTACTATGCGCACGGTCGCGCCTGTGAGCTGCTCGATGAGCGAGTCTCGCAAGGCGACTTCGGTTGCAGCTCTTAGCTGCTGCGCGCGCACGGCTGTCAGCTCATTGCGCGCGACGGCAGCGTCGCGCCTGGTTGAGCGTAGCACAGAAAGAATCCCCGCAGCGAGTAAGACAGCCGCGGCCGCGGCCAACCAGCCGCCCCGGCTCGCTGGTGATCTCCCAATCGCACGCACAGGCTCCCCACTCAGCGGCTTCACGGGAGACGTCGGCGCTTTCACAGGAGGCTCATTTGGCAGCCTGCCACCATCGTCTCCGCGCCGCCCGGTCAGGTCTGACGCCGCACGCGCGAGAAGACGCGACCGCATCGCGGCCGATCGATCCGGGTTCAACGGGACAGCCGGAAGTGACTCCGCCAGAGCAGCCGCCGTATCGCGCAGTTGGACCAGCTGCGCGGAGCAGACAGCACAGACTTCGACGTGCGCGAGAAGTGCATCCCGATCCGCGCCCGTTAGAGCGCCGAGCGCCTCGATAGCGAGAAGCGCTTGCGCTTCGTCGTGACTTATGGACTGTATCATGCCGTCTCTTCGCGTAGCATCGTCAACTGCACTCTCATCTTCTCCAGTGCCAGGCGCGTCCGTGTCTTTACCGTGCCTAGCGGCTGTCCCGTCCTGTCGGCGATTTCGGTCTGGCTGAGACCGCTGAAATAGGCGAGCTGCAGTGCTTCACGCTGTTCTGCCGGAAGGGCGCAAAGGGCCTTGAGCACAGCGGCCCTGCGGTCAGCTGCCTCCGCATCCTGATGCGGATCGGACGCCGAGGAGACGCGCGACACACTGGCGGCGTCGCTCTCACGAAGTTGCGTCAATGGTTCTTCCTTCATTCGCCTTCGGCTGCGTGCCCGATCCAGCGCCCTGCTTCTCGCTATGGTGACGAGCCAGGTGGACACTGCGCCACGCGACGGATCGTAACGCGAAACCTGCCGCCACGCCTGCCAGAAAGTTTCTTCCACCACGTCTTCAGCTTCGCCGGCGTCCTCCAGCAAATGGAGGACGAGCGAGTGGACCAAAGGTGCCCAACGATCGTACAGAACGCCGAGCGCTTGCTCATCTGAGGCGCTCATTCTGCGCACCAGTTCGAGGTCAGAGTCTGCGGAGTGCAAGCGGCTGTGCGTGATCGTTCGAGAAAAGCGAATGGCACCCGTTACGCGCGCGCTCCGTGCAGGAAGATACGCCGTCCAGCGTCGCGCGGATTCATTGCGGAATCGGCAATGTATAGCGGGGAAACGACGCCGCAATGCTTTCCTTGACGGACAGCGAGCTTCTACAGAGGGAAAAAAAGCGCGCATGGCTATTGCGTCTACGCTGAGCGTTCTTACTTTGAGTGCGAACTGCAGTTCGCGTGTTCGAGGTTAGCGCCCTACGTACCCACTATTCGGGAGAGACAATCGATGGCCACCAAGAAGAGCGCGTCGAAGAAGTCGACGGGCCGCGCCGTGAAGAAGAGCACGTCGAAGAAATCGACGAGTCGCGGCAGCAGCACGAAGAGCGCGTCAAAGTCAGCGACGAAATCTCGCAAGTCGGCCACCAAGAAGTCCGGCGCGAAGAGGACGCCGAACGCCGCGTTCATGAAGCCCATGCAGCCGAGCGAGCAGCTGGGCGCCGTCGTAGGTGCTAGCCCGATGCCGCGCACCGAGGTCACGAAGAAGCTCTGGATGTACATAAAGAAGAACAACCTGCAGGACCCGAAGGAGCGTCGCATGATCAACGCGGACGACAAGCTCCGTCCGGTATTCGGGGGCAAACGCCAGGTATCCATGTTCGACATGACGAAATTGGTCAACCAGCACCTGAAGTAGCTCCGGTCGCGGTTTCTGCATGAGGGGCGCGCTCGCGAGGGCGTGCCCCTTCTCGCATCGCGGCCGTCGACACCGGTGTCTCTCCCATTCTGGATTCGTGCCGTGCTGGCACTGGATCGCGTCCCGCGTCCTCTCGCACGAGCGGTTGCCGCCATCCGGGAGGAAGTACTACTCGCCTGGGTGGCTCCTGAGCGCCGGCACGCGCTCACGGTGGCCCTGTTCGACCGGCAGGCGACATACGCTCCGGGAGGCAACACATTCAATGGCGGGCTCTTCGACTGGGAGCGCGAGTTGCTGGCGCATCCCATAGTGCCGCGCAGTGGACGCATTCTGCTGGGCGGTGCGGGCGGGGGACGCGAAATTGTTGCACTGCGCGATCTAGGCTACGAGGTTGTCGCCTTCGAGCCGGCGGCGAGTCTGGCGCGCGCGGGCGCTGATGCGTTTTCGGACGTGCACGGCGGAAGTCTCGTGCACGCTTCGTATGAAGATTTCGTACGGGCCGTGCGGGGCGAACGGAATGCCTTGTCAAATGTTGTAACTTCGCCGTTCGACGCCTTGATGCTGGGCTGGGGGAGCATCTCGCACGTGATGGAGGACGGCGATCGCAGCGACATTCTTCGTGCAATGCGCTCAGCGGCGCCGAATGCGCCCCTGTTACTCAGCTTCGATGAGCCAACCGTGCTGGAGAAACCAGGGGGAGTTCTGGATCGTACGCGTAGAGTGTTGCGACGCTTGTTCGCGCTGGCTCGTGCTCCCGGAAGAGTGCGCGAAGGAGATCGGTTCGTTTCCTGGGCCGGCTTCTTTCGCGAAAGCTCAGCAGCGGATATAAAGGCACTAGCACGGGACGCGGGGTATCAGGTAGCGTTCATCGGAGTGAAGCCTGGCAGAGCGATCCTCGTGAATGTTGCTCCCTGACAGGCATGCTTAAGTGAATCTGAATAGACAAATGGGGAGTTGGGGGTTAGTGATGGGGAGCGAGACAGGTCCAGGAGCAGTCACTCCCAATCCCCCATCACCTACTCGCTCGCCAAACCTGGCACCTGGCACTCAACACCGGCATTAATGACTGTGGCAGCGCGAAAGAGACGAGCACATGCAAAATCGCCAAGCAGTTCCAAAAACGTAGTCGCGCAGGCGCGCGGCAAGAGTGCGGCCCGCCGCGAGCCGTTCAATCTCTGGGAGTTCATAAAGGGACTGCTCCCCGCGATAGCGATCTTTCTGGTCATCAAGACGTTCCTGTTCGAGGCGTATCGCATACCATCCGCGAGCATGGAACCAGCGATGCTGGTAGGCGATTTCCTGTTTGTGAACAAGCTCGTGTACGGGCCGAACATTCCATTCACCGACATCAATCTTCCCGGCTACTCCGATCCGAAGCGCGGGGAGATCGTGATATACAAGTCGCCGTATCAGAAGGATCAGCCATGGGATCCCACGCCGACGGTGGTCAAGCGCATAGTTGGAATTGCCGGGGACACCCTGCACATGCGACAAGGGCTGTTGCACGTGAATGGAATAGCGCAAAGACAGGGCTTCGGAGCAGCGCCGGATCCTTACTTCGTGGATGCATACGATGCCAATTTTGAGTGGCAGAAGTCGGCCGGCTTGAAGTCAAGCAGGTTCGGCGCGGCACCGGAGGTTCCGACGCATGATAACTGGGGGCCGTTTGTCGTCCCGCAGAATCACATTTTCGGGCTCGGCGATAATCGGTACCAGTCGAAGGATGCTCGGTACTACGGATTCGTGCCTAGAGAAAATGTCCGAGGGCGTCCGATCTTCGTGTACTACTCGCACGACTGCGCGAACAACGGTCCGCCGCTCGT
>JACMME010000236.1 GCA_014379205.1 Gemmatimonadaceae bacterium | reverse complement strand
CTCGTTCCGCAAGATTTTCTACTTGCGTGGCGGCAAGCGTTTCTACAACGACGACCGGGTTACTGGCTCGAGTGCGTCGTACGGGCTTTCAGGTGGATTCGGCCTGCGGATACCTGTCTCCTCGCGCCGGCTCTCGTTCGACTATTCATACACCGCAGTAGGCGATCTTCAGAACGTTCAGGTCTTCTCTTTCGAGTTCGGCCAATGACTAACGCCACTATCCAGAGTTTTCGCCGTCGGGGGCAACGGATCGGTTTCGCTGCGATCACGGCTCTACTGACGCTGACGCTGCCCGCCGCAGCGCAGACGGGTGAGCGAGAGTTCAGCGTTCTGCCGAGAGTTGGCGCTATGGATTTCGATCGCGCATCGAGCCTGCGTACGGCGCCATTTCTCGGTTTGGACGCCGAGTATCACATCAATCGGTTTTTCGGAATCGGCACAGCGGTGCACGTTGCCAGGCCGAATACGCGTGCTGAGGATTTTCTTACAACACTCACTTTCGGCATTCCCACGAGCGGCGACACCACGTTCTTTTTCCAGACAGGACAGGCCATAACGCTGCTTGAGGGCGGTTTGCTCGGCGCGCTGCGCTATCCGCTGGGACGCTTTACGCCTTTCATCACCGGAGGCGCAGGCTACTATCGCACTTTTCTCGACCCCCAGACCAACCGCGGAGCACGAGGGTGGGATGGTGCCTCGTACAGTTACGGTGGTGGTTTCGCGATACAGTTCTCCGAG
The DNA here is from genome assembly GCA_014379205.1 of Gemmatimonadaceae bacterium. Lineage (GTDB taxonomy): Bacteria > Gemmatimonadota > Gemmatimonadetes > Gemmatimonadales > Gemmatimonadaceae > JACMME01. The sequence goes on along the minus strand of JACMME010000236.1, from coordinate 51,025 downwards.
CGAAGCGGTATCCAGCTGGATGTTCGCAACCTCGTCCTCACCGACTATGAGCGTAACAGCCTGGAGCCGAGCCTTGGTCGAAATCCGAACATCTTCTTCGAGGAAGATTTTGCGTTGCCGCCCGAAGGGAAATCCAGCGTGAACAATCTCGTTCTAAGCCTCGGATTTCGATACGTTCCGAACGTGGGAAGCGGTCGTGATACTCCTGTCGACTCCGATCCCACTCAGAATCAACGACCAGCCGCGAAACGCTAATGAAATTTCTTCTATTTAAACGTGCCGCTGCTGGAGCCCTGGCTCTCACGATTGCGGCATGCAATCCAGACCGCGCAGTTTCCACGGATGCGGTGGGCGATCCGGCATACGGCATACAACTCGTTCTCACGGGAAGCAACGTTCCCAAAGGTTCTGTAAAATTTACCTTCCCGCGTAACGCCGCAGATCCTGTTCGCGATACAGTGCGTGTAACATTGACGGGATTGGACACGCTGGAGAGCGGCTTTTATACGGTTTTCCTGGGTGATTCACTGGGCACATCGTTCAAGCGTGCGACTGGAACGCTCATTGTCACTCGCACTGATACGGTGCTGAATGCACTGGGCGACCCCGTTCCGCAGCCAACGACTACCACCTTCCAGAACGTCTCATCCTTTCAGAATGGGGGACCGCGTAATTCGGTCGTCTTTGTAACAACCCGAGCTCAATCGGGCCTTACAGCTTCCGATTCGATTCAGACGGTCCTCGTCACTATCGAGGATAACGCTCAGGCGACTACGCCATCTGCGTCGCGAAGACCCATCTTCGCGAGGCGCGGGCAAGGTACAGCGGTGCCTGCTACGGGTGCGGCCTCGCGAACTTCACAGATACTTTTTGGAAACTACGGCGGCGCGAATCGTTCTGATGACTTCGTATTCATTCCTACCGGCCGCGGGCGAGCCTACGTCCGAGGCAGCGTCCTGGTGATTAACGATTCGTCTCTCACGAGACCACCGCTGGGATATTACTACGCGGCATTTGCGGTGAAGGGTGATTCAACCAGAACTCCAATAGATACAGTCTATCTCGGCGAGTTCACGGCTCCGTTCCCACGCCGAAACCTGTCGTTGTTCAACGCGGACAGCCTGATTGTGGACCCACTGGTACAACCCGCTGGCCAGCGAGCCGTACTCGCGGCTTCGATTCGTATCGATGCGGACACGGTATCCGGGCTTGGTTCGGGATCGAACCCCTTCCTGGGATTCACGGAAGTTTTCGTCACGCTGGAATCCAAGAACAAAGTTCCCGATCGCCTGGGGCCGGCAATCATCCTGCGTGCGGCTCTGCCGGACATTATCCGTCTGGGTCGGCCATAGCTGTCACTCGCTCTGAGAAATCGTGAACGACAGAGATGGCCCGAAGGAATGAATGCAGAACACGGCGCGGCCCAGAATGGTGCCGCGCCGTGTTAGCTCGAGGGACATACAGCAGGTCTTTTCCTGTATTTCTCAAGGACTCAAGGGGAATGCATCAAGTACACGTCCATGCGCCGTGTCGAACTGCTTCACGTCGCAGATTATTCCTCGAGCGCGACTAGCCTGTAATCAACGGAGTATCGGATGGCCAAAGGCTTTTCGCGTAACCGCCGGAACTTCTTCGTAATCGCGCCCTTCTTACCGAGCTTTTTCGGGTGTGACGGATCTACCGATCCTGGTGATGGCTCTGTTCTGTCTGTAAACGGCAGATGGATACTGGCGAGTATATCTTCGCAGGGCCTTCCATTTCTCGTCAACGGAGGCGGTTTCGGAGACCCAACACTGATCGTCGATGCAAGCCTGATCTTTAAACCTGGAGCGGGCCTGGATTCAGTGGTGTATCGGACAGGGAATAACGACCAGTCGGACACATTATCTTTCACGTATTCCCAGCGCAGCGATACAGTTTTCATCAACCGTCCACCACAGGTTGATACTGCGGTCATTGCCGAGGGAAGTCCCGCGCAACTGCGTGTGCGGCGGCAGTTCCGGACGGGGGCTGGAGGCTTTCCGAGCGGGCGTGTGGACGCCCTCTACCTCAAACCGGAGCGTTGATCGTGAAAAGTTCCTCGCCACCAACATGGCTTCGCGTGCAAATTTCGGATCGTTGCGCGAGGCGCTTCGCTGCTCTGCAGCCGTCGTGAGTAGAGATCATGAATGCATCTCACCCAATCGCTTCCGGCTTTAAGGTATTCGAGCACACTGACTCGAAGAACTGAAAGGGTGTTATCATAGGCGCTCCCGCTTCACGACACAGCGGGAAAGCTGTGGCCCATTCCGATTATTCGCCCCCGCACGCCAGCTCAAATGCATACATCAATGGTTTCAATGAGTCGGAGCTCCTGGAGAAAGGCATCACCAGTCGCGGCCAGCAAAGCGACCGGCGTGCTCTTGGTACTTTCCGCGATAACGTTTCCTTGCTACGCACAGATGCCCGGACAGCCCGTCATACAGAACGCGTTCTCGAATCCAGGAATCACCCTTGGCGTCAACTATGGGCGCACGATGGAGCGGGATGTCAGCGGATTCGCGGGCGCAGCAGCGTGGGCTCCTTCGAGCGGAAGGTTTCAGATCAGCGGTGGTGCTGGGGTCGCAAAGCCGGACGAAGGCGACGGAGTTTTCGCGTGGGGCGCCCGCGTCATGCTCCCTATTGCGCTGCTCAAGCTTGGCGATAGCTTCGGCATCGCCGCTTTCGCGGGTGCCGGAAGCGCTACCGAACAGGGTACCAGTCAGCTGAACATTCCCGCTGGTGCCGCAATTGGATATAGGCGCGCGATCGGTGCCACTCGCGGTATTTCTGCATACGTCGCACCATTTTATTCATGGTCCCGAGTCGATGCCGGCGATGCCGCGGTCAACGGAGGCAGCTTCCGCGTATCTTTCGGGATAGACGTTACTGTCGTGCGCTCGATTGGTCTCACGGTAGGGTACGAAACCGGTGCCGAAGCTGAAGCCGGTGATGCGGGTCCATTGGGAGATGTTTTGGGAGTCGGACTGTCGTACGCACTCCGTCGAGCCAGATAGCTTTCGCCTAACCTTTCTTGGAGAACGCATGCACTATTCAAGCATTCGACGCTGTTTAACGGTTCTCGTGGCTGTTGGCGCCTCGCTGGGCGCGGAGCGTGCCGACGGACAGGCGTGGAACTATCCGTCTTTTCAACCTCCAGTGCACGTCTCGCGCGAGTACAACTTCGGCATCGCGAGTGGTGGTGATGCCGGCACAACGTTCGTGGGACAATGGAGAGAGGGTTTTCGGAGAACCACGCATCTTGTGTTCGAGGCAGGCGTATCCGATGGAGGCGATCTGGATTCCCGGATTCTGCTCGGGGCGGGATTCGCGACAACGGTATTCGGATCGCAACCGAACCTTCCGCTCGACATTCTGCTTACTTCGGGTGTGTATCCATCGTTCGGTGACGGGACAACGCTGATCCGCGTTCCGGTTGGGCTGACATTGGGAAAGCGTCTGGCCCTGCAGGATCTGGCCATAACTCCGTACGCACATCCGAGACTGTCGTTCGACTTCTGTTCGGGCGATCTTTGCTTCGATGACAACCTGGACTTCTCGATAAACTTCGATCTCGGAGCCGACTTCGAGATCAACCCGCAACTCGGATTTCGCGCGAGCATCCTGGTAGCGGGCGGAGACTCCTTCGACGACAACGCCTTCGGTGCTTCGCTTGTCTGGAGGCCAAGGGGAGTATCGCGTTAACGATTGCGGGCAGATAACTCCAAGACCGTCTCACAGTTTGGACGGTCTTTTGAGTTCTGGGTGGCTCGCGTTTTGCCTTTCGGGGTATAATTACACCATGGATAATCAGTTGAACAACTCTTGAGCACGCGCTCCATACCGCCAATTCTGGTGGTGGATGACAATTTCGATAACGCAGAGATAATCTGTCAGTTTCTCGAGTCGAGAGGTCACCCCGTACTGGTCGCCCACGACGGCGACGAGGCCCTGGCGGCATTTGAAACCGTGCGTCCGATCCTGGTGCTGCTCGACGTAATGATGCCTGGTCGGAACGGCTGGGATGTTTGCCGGGTGATGAAGCAACACCCGGAACACGGTCGCAACGTGCGTGTGATCATGGTAACCGCACTTGGTGAATGGGACGACAAGCAACAGGCGCTTCAGACGGGCGCCGATGACTACATAACGAAGCCCGTGGATCTTCCGGATCTGGCGCTTCGGGTGGAGCGCAACCTTGCTCTCCTGACCACCACCGAGTGAACGGAGAGTTCCGGTGAGTGCGGGGACGATCCTCACAGATGATGCAGAGGCCGTCAGCGTTGAAGATGCGGAAGCGCGGTCCTGGCGCATTGATGTGCGGATAGGTGACGCGCTTCTGGATGCGATAGACTCCGTTCACGATCTCCGCGCCATAGTAATTACTTCGGAGAATCCATCGCTGCAGCGGATGTTGGTGGATCGCGCGCGCGGTCGACGCATTGCCGTGGTGATGGGCTGCACGGACGACACAATGCGCCGGCGGGCCGTCGAGCTCAGGGTGGACGAGTGGTATCGAACCACCGCGCCATCTGAAGAAGTTACATGGCGCATACACGCCGCCATTGCGCGCGCCACGCCGAGCGGCGCCGAAGTGGCGAAGCGCGTTGAAAACGTCGAGTACGAAGAGATGCTGTATGATGCCCTTACGGGGCTGCCGACTCTTCCGGTCATGATAGAGCGGACGCGAGCACCCTTCAAGGATCGGGGCGAGCTCGTGGTGCTGTATCTCAATTTCGTGCGGTACAGCAAGCTCGAGGAGATTTATGGCTGGGAAAAGCTCGACGGCGTGCTGGAAAGCACGTCAGCGGCCGTGCGCGAGTTTCTGGATGAGAACAAGCTGCGCACGACGAAGATGATGGTGAGCTTCACCAACGATGACGACTTCATTTTCTTTCATGTGCCCACGGAGCACGCAAGGGCGGCCACGGACAGAGAGATTACGGACATGACGGTGCGGCTCCAGCAGCATGTCGGAGCCCGGCTGGAAGCGGCACATGGCGAGGAGATAGCGACACTCGTCGACGTGTATGTCGGTTCCGCGCACGTTTACTACAGCCCAAAGATACGCCTCGAGCGTCTGATCTACCGCGGCATCCGCGAGGCCTCAAACGCGGCGAAGGGCGTTGAGGAGAGAGAGCGGGCACGGCGAGTGGCCGACCTTCGGCAAACGTTGCGAGACCGTAGCGTGTACGTTGATTATCACCCAATAGTCGTCGCCGAGACCGGAAAGGTATTCGGCTACGAGTCGCTGGCCCGCGGAGTAATGCGCAGCCTTCGAAGTCCCGAGGTCATGTTCGAGGTCGCTGCCCAGGCGGACCTGGTGTGGGAGTTGAGCCGTTTATGCCGCACGCGAGCTATCGAGGCGATGCCTCAGCATCTCACGGGTGATCAGCTTCTCTTCCTCAACGTTGACCCACACGACTTCTTCGATCCGGAGCTGGATAGCTTCGACGTCGAAGATCCCAAATGCGTGGTCATCGAGATCACCGAGCGTACAGCGATCAAGGACTATCCCAAGTTTCGCGAGAAGCTGCAAAAATTTCGGGAGCGCGGTTTTCGCTTCGCCGTGGACGACGCGGGTAGCGGATACGCGGGGCTGGGTTCCATCGCCAACCTCGAACCCGATTTCATCAAGCTGGACATTTCCCTGATCAACTCGATCGATACGAACTTCATCAAGCAGAATCTCGTCGAAACGATGGTGGGCTTTGCTTCGCAGCATGGCGCGAAGGTAATCGCAGAAGGAGTCGAACGATCGGAGGAGCTCGAAACCGTGAAACGTCTGGGCGTGCATCTCGTGCAGGGATTCTTCCTGCATCGTCCGGGTCAATTGGGAGTGCGGGCGGCTTCTCACACGGTGGGAGCACCGGGTTAGGCTACTGGGCAGCCGCAGCCCTGCTCGCCGGGGCCGCTCCCTGTGACATCAGGCTTTCCACAAGCGATGCCGACCGCTCAGCGGCTCCGAGCCCATTTCGTACCATGGCGGCTGCCAGATCTCCAGCCGTGCTCCTCGCATCTTCATCCGCAAACCATCGAGCGATATGGGCGATGATTTCCGACGCCGAGGATGCTGAGAGACCACCACCCTGCGCAATAAGGGAGCTGGCGTCGCGATTACCGTTGTATCGCGGGCCAAACAGAACGGGGATGCCGAAGGCCGCGGGTTCGATGACCGAGTGAAGCCCGGCGCGGTGAAAGCCGCCGCCTACAAACGCGCACTGTGCAAGCGCGTACAAGTCACCCAGTACACCAGTGCGGTCTACCAGGATGATATCTTGCTGGCCTGCTTCTGCCGTCCCCAGGCGAGCGCAAGAGATTCCCGCCGCGGACGCCCACTGCTCGATAGGCTGAAGGTGAGCTTCTGAAGGCTCGTGCGGAGCAATGATGAGTCGCGCTGCCGGAAAGGTGAGCCGAAGTGTGCGCCAAGCTTCCAGTATTGGCGTTTCGTCCGAAGGCCATGTGGATCCTGCGACGAGGGTAGGGCGGGCACTCGATAACGGAGCCAGCAACGCATGCTCACGATCTGCAGCCTGAGCGCGCTCCCACACCTGATCATAGCGCGTATCACCGGTCACAGTTATGGTGGACGGCCGAACCCCGAGCTGCGTGAGCCGACTTGCGTCTCCAGGATCGATAGCCCCTACGACATGCAGGAGTGCATAAGCATCGCGCAGCAACGCCGCCCCTGCGGATTTTCTTCTGCTCGAATCCGGCGAAAGAGTGGCGCTGATAAGGCCCAGTTGCACTCCGCGACTGAAGGCTTCCTGAGCCAAAACCGGCCAGACATCCAGCTTGCTGAAGACGAGGGCGGCAGGTTTGAGCGCATCGAGCGCAGCATGCGCGTCAGCAGTGGTGTCGAACGGCAGATAGTCGCTGAAGTCAACGGCGAGGGAGCGCGCGAATGCCTCGGCGCTCGGCGAGAAGAAAGTGTACGCGAGCTGCCAGTTTGGTTGACGACGCCGAAGGATATCGATGACTGGTCGCGCTTGAAGTCCCTCGCCGACTGAAGGAGCATGCATCCAGACCAGGTGCCGTTCCGGATCCCGGTATGTGTGAGCCCAGGCGGAGTAACGGTTCCGAATTCCGCGCCGCGCCCGTAACGACCGCAAAGCCTTGGAGTCGCCGTCAGGTGCAACCTCGGCGGCCAGGCGAGCGAGGGCGCCTGCGCCTTCGTATGCCATTCTCAGGAGTGGCTTCACGGGCGCGAATGTAACCAGGTCACGAATGAATACCAGAGAATTACGAGCGATGCAGCGCCAGTTGCATCGCGTGCTATTGGCGATTACGATATAGCATACGCCGCGATTTTGCGGTGTGATTCGCCCACAGTCGAACCCTGCAAACAAGGAGGTGATCCATTGTCTAGTTACAGTCCCGCTTCCGGCTCGTACTGGGCAAGCGATCGCCTGATCGCCGTCCGCTAAACGGGCTTCGGTCTCTGGCGAAACGCCACGAGCCGGACACGGACGAAGGCCGCTGGAGCATCATGCTTCGGCGGCCTTGTTCGCTTCTCGGGCTTCCGGTGTGCAGTTAAGGCGAGCGTGAAGCGGCCGATGCCGCCAGCGAGTCGATTATCCTGCGGAAGTTTTCGATTGGATGCGCACCCGTAAGCATTACTCCCCCGACGATGAATGAAGGCGTGGAGTTTATGCCGCTCTGTACCGCGCGATCGTAGTCAGCCTGTATTAGCGGCTGCAGTCGCTTGGAAGACATGCAAGAGCTCATTGCGGATCCGTCGATTCCTGCCTTGGACGCCAGCGTCTGGAACACCGGTCCCGGGATCGGCTCAGTCGCCCAGAGAGATTGCGCCGAGAATAGCGCGTCGTGCATTTCCCAGAATTTCCCTTGCAGGCCCGCGCACATCGCTGCCGAGGCCGCCGGCCAGGCGTTCGTGTGGCTGGGTAAAGGCAGGTTGATGTAGGCAAACCGCGCCTTGCCGTTGTCGATGAACTCGCGTTTCAACTCGTGGTATGTCTTTGCGTGCCATTCCGCGCAGTAAGGACACTGGAAGTCGCTCACTTCTACGATCCACAATGGCGCTCCTGACTGCCCCTGAATTCGTGCGCTGTCGGCGAGCTGCAACAGAGTGTCAGGTGCAGCCGATGCAGCTCCGCCTGGTGAGGACGCGCGCTCCGATGTCGCGCCGTTCTTGCGTTCGGCTTCAGTCGCTCCGCATGAAAGCGAAATGGCGGCAATCGCGAACGCCAGGAGCGCGGCCCGGAATTTCGCATCATTGCTCATCGGAAATCCGAAAGGATTCGCCGGAGCGCGTTGTCCCGGCGGTCGAGTATGTACGTATGGGGTCCTTCACTCACTAGCGCCGCCGCGAATCCAAGCTCGCGTGCCAATCCAACAACTCTTGGCTGCTGACCGGAGACGTCGAGCACAAAAAGACCTTCCGGACCGCCGGCCACGAAGAGTCGCCGGCCCACGAGGGAAACGTCGTAGCTGAAGCGAGCTCCCGCCCACGCACCAACCTCGATCGGGGCAGAGGAGTTTGACACATCCATGACGCGAACGCCCGTCTCCCCAAACGCGATAGCAACACGATCGCCCCTGCCTGAAAGTCTGCGCGCGCCCATTGGGATTGCGACTCGGCCCAGTTGGACCAGCGAGTCTCCATCCGGGCGTAAGCCTATAAGTGTACTGTCGGTTGCTGCCCAGAGGATGTCGCGTGCTGAATCGTAATCCAGGTCGCGTACGGGGCTACCTGTGTCCGCGCCGGGCCACCGACGGGGAATCTCCGCATTCAACGGGGCGACCTCGATTCGATCTCCGTAACCATAGTAAGCGCGCCCGGGCGCTGTTGCGACTGCTGACACCTCTCCATCCCTCAGCAAAATCCCTCGTCCTTCGGTGGCTGGAAAAACATAAAATCCCGAGACTGCACCGAGTGCGAGCGCTCCAGCGGGCGCGATGTCGACTGCCGAAATGCCGCGTATGCCTGTTGCGCGCGGTGCTGCGGCCTGGAGCTTCGTCCCTGCGCGAAAAAGCTGTATACCAGTTGTGCCACCAACGGCGATCAACCCGTCGCGCGCCGAGAGGATGGTAGGCTCACCTGTGAGCGGAGCCGAAATATCCACGGGCTTGAGCGGACGCTCGCCGCGATACCGCAGCGAATGCAGCTGATCGAACTCGCGTCCGATGAGATACCCAATGATGCCGCCAGTAGCGACGGTTACTGTCAGCACGCATCCTCGCGACGCGCAACTCCCTGGCTGTTCCACACCCTGGACCGCTACGTATGAACCTCCGGTGAGAGCGCCTATGCCAGCGCCCAGCGCGGTATACAGAAGCCGTTTCGGCCGGCGCCGATCCGCGCGCCCGGTCTCCTGTCCGGAAACATCCAGAGCGAGTGTCGCCAGAGCGCCGCAGCAAAGTGCGCCCTTGACCAACCATCGATTCATCGGCTTCGCACGAAAAGGACTCGTTGGCGCCGCGTCACTCGACCGCTAGCGAGATCGGATACCTCGATTTCCAGTGTATACGTCCCCGCCGGGGAATCGCCGATGGCAAGCGCGAGGTAATCGGGAGCACGATCCATCACGTCGGGGGCAATCGTCCGATTGTACGTGAGAGATGCACGGTCATCGCCCTTGGCCGTCAATCCGAACGCGTCGCCAAGGCCGCCGAGCACGATGTCGATCTTTGAAGATCGTTCGAGCCGGTCGACATGCAGATTGAGTTTGACGCGCGAGTGCCCCACGCCCGCCGAGTCACGCGCAAGCCCATACGTCTCCCAATAAATGTGAATGGTGTCGTTGCGCATGAACGCGAAGGTACCGCTAGGCCTGATCAGGAGATCATCCCTGCTACGTAATTTCGTGCCGCCATCGCGAAAGCCAATTTGCCGCGCGACGAGAATGTCGGAGAGCAGTAGTGCGTCCGACCGAAAGTCCTCGATTCTCACGGGTGCCATGCTGCGCGCGTTCCGGCCGCTTACACCCTGGCGCGCCTCGATGCGATACAGATACTGACCGGGAGACATCGTGTGGTGCCAACTGCGTTCAGAAACAGCGTCGGGACGTTCCAGCCGAACAACGGCGGAGTCGATGGCGGTGGCGACCGGTCGGCGGTCGGGGAGGGACAGAAAAAACCCTGTCTCCAGCGTGGCCTGCGCGACATCCGTATTGGCGAGCAGCTTCGCGACGGGAACGTCCGCGAAGAAGGACACGCTCGCGTTCCCGGGCCCGTCGCCACGGAAACGAGCGACTTGGACGCCTATGGAATCCACTGGGAGACGGGATTTCAGATTGGCAAAGGATACCGGATCACGGTAACGTGCGTCGTCCGCATAAGCCTGAAAGTTGCCGGCATACCTCGCGTAATTCATCGCCGGAGGTCCTACGAATACGAACCGCTGTCTTGAATCGGGATAGTACCATATCGTCGTCACGCGAGCCATAGACTCGGAATTGTTGATATCCTGGGTTTCGGGTGCGATTGTAGCGATCAGCGGCGGCTGCCCGTAACGAATGACAATTTCGCCTCGATCCGTGCGCCATCCGCGCTGGCGGAATTCCTGAGAGGTGAACCGGAGATCAGCGTAAGTCACGCGCGACAGGAACTCGATGCGCGCCTCGTTGGCGGCTGTCAGCCTGACAGGATCAGCAATGTTCCAGTACAACTCCTCGAACGCCGTTCGCGAAGAGTCTCCAAGCCTCAGGTATTCCTTGGCCTCCTCTCTTCTCAGGATCGTCTCGAGACCGAGCATCTCTCGGCGTTCATCTGGAAGGAGCAGGGCGAGAGCTGGCTGAAACATGCGGGCCGCGTCATTGTCGCGATCCAGGCGGTGCAGCGCGAGCCCGAGTGCCATGAGCAGCCGGGGCTCATTGGGAAGTCCGCGTCGAAGCGCGTCTCCCGTCGCCACCACTTCCTCGTACCGCCCGCCCTCGTACAAAAGTCCGAGAAGGCCGAGCGCCGCACCCAGGTGAGATGAGTCAGAGTGCAGCGCGCTCCTGTACAGATCCTCCGCCTTGCGAAAGTTGAGCTCGCCAGCTTCCTCGATGACCATGGATCCCTGGTCGAAGAAGTCCTTGGTGTAGCGCCAGTCGGCGACTGCCGACTGCGGATCAAACGATGCCAGTGATCCAACCGGCATCCGGCGATTAGCCATCGTCATGTAGCGTCGCTCGTGAATCTGTCCGAGCTCCCAGCGAATTTCAGCCAGAACTCGTGGATCGCCGCGCTTTTCCGCGGCTGTCAGGGCGCGCTTGAACAAACGCTCAGCGTCGAGACGAAGAAATGGCGTCTTGAGGCGAATTCTCCCGAGTTCCATCAGGTATGCTGGATTGCCCGGATCAAGGTCGAGTGCATCCTTGATGGCGCCGCTGGCTGCTCGACGCCGCAGCATATCACTCAGTCCCAGCACCGATGACCGGGAGAGGAGCACTCCCCGGTGGTAGTACGGCTGCGCATAGCGCGGTGCTACTTTTGTGGCGCGCTCCAGAGCTTTTATGGCGCTCGCCGTGTCTCCAGACCGCGCCCGATCAAGGGCATGCGCCACCAGGGAGTCCGCGGTTACTATTTGTTTGTCCTGCGCTGAAGCACCGCTGCCAAGGGCCGTGAATGCGGGTACGCTGATTGTCATGAGAAAACGAATACCCGTCATCAGGCGAAGCTCCAGTGTAGCGTCAGCAAACCTATGACTAACATAATGCCGGAAACTTCGCGAGCCCACGGCTTTTCAGTGCCAACTGAGGCCAACACTGCCAGCGAGGCTATCGGAATAGAGTGGGTGTGACGCTGGATCGGATGCACGCAATTCGGCCGAGGCGCATGAGGATCAATGTGATGAACGTCACGTGCGATTCTCGAAGCCTGCGCCTCACCGACAGTGTACGGCAGCGGGCTTCCGTTTGCGAATCGGATTCGAGCTGTCGAAATCACCAGCGAGCCATGCAGACATGCTGACGAACCTTATTCTGCGTGATGTGTAACCACCACCACGCGTTGTCCGCAGGGCACATCTCTTGCACCCCATGTTTGACCATTATGGCTGCGCCAGCTAATTTGCGCCGCCAAAAGGAAAGAGCGAGTTGCAGCGTGTACGCGCTTGCCCTCCTCACGATGAATCAGGTTCTCGTTCACCATTGAGTCTTTTTGGAGGTCTCATGCGCACGATGCCGCTGGGTGGCGCTCTAGTTCTTGGCGCTCTCACAGCTTCGCTGGCCGCTACTCCCGCGCTCCGGGCGCAGGGAAATCCGTACCCGGCAACACTGCAGTTTGGGACCGGACTCATCAATATTCCCGTGGCCTGGATCTCTCCCACAAATGCGGACGTCTGGCTGCAAACCTCCGGCAAGGGAATACCGTATTACGTTGATCCCTCGGAGATGAATTTCGCTACGAAGGTCAACACCAACGTGTCGATTGAAACGCACTGGCTTGGTCGTTTTTCGGTTGGTGTGTCCGCATACAGTCAAAATCCGGAATACGGGTTTTTCGGACAGGCACTGCTGTTGAAGCCTGGCCAATTCGCGTTTCTACCAGCCATTGCGGTGGGCGTGAGAAACGTGGGAAAGTACGACAAGGAGGATCGGCTACTCGTTGCTCACGACATAGAGCTTCAGGGAACGGGCTACGAGGAAATCGTGGGCAGTTACGCCGACGGATTCAAGACGTCGCCGACAGTTTACGGAGTTGCGTCTCAGAATTTTCAGTTGGGCGGTGCGGAAGCCGGCGTCAGCCTAGGTTTTGGTAACGGATTGTTCAGCGATGATGGCGATCTTGGCCGTGAGTACAATGATAAAGGGCAGCTCGCGTCGGGCCTCTTTCTTGGTACGCGGTTCGTATTTCACCCGTCCCTGAATACCACGCTCACCGTGCTCGGCGAGAACGATGGGTGGGATTGGAATGCTGGAGTAGTGGGAGACTGGAGAGGCATTTCCCTGGGAGTGTACGGCACGGAGCTGGAAGAGGGTGGGAAAGATTGCACGACAAATCCGAGCGGACTGTGCCGGGTGTATAACTACTCGAAGCTGAATGTCTCTCTCGGTTATAACGGCAACATCGTAGACATTTCTCGCGGCGTTATTTTGCGCGGCCGTGTTACCGATCTAACGCGCGAGGCGAAGCGTCTGCGTGCCGAGATTACGGCGCGGGAACGCAGGATTATCCGTCTCGAAGCTGAGCTGCGGCGCGCCCAGGCAGGCGAGTTGGCGGAAATTGCTCGCCGCCGCCAGGAGTTGGAACGTCAGATCACGGACGAGCGCGAAGCCATTAAACGTGCGGTCGAGCGGCTCGAGCAGCTCGAGAGGGGACGCCCGCCTGCGACCCCGCCTTCCAATCCGCCGCAGTCGAGCGGGACTATTCCGCCTTCGTACTAGAGGAACGAAACCGATGTTGACTTTGGGTCGTCGCACCGCGAGTGTCCTTGCTGCATTCACGCTCGCATCGTTAGCGAGCGATTTGGGAGCGCAGCAGACATATCCGCAGACGCTGTATTGGGGAGCAGGTCTTGTCGACATCCCCGTCGCGTGGGTGGCGCCGCTGACGGGCGACTTCGCGCTCAATTACTCTGTCAAGAGGTTTGAGCGCGGCGAACCGAACATAAAAATAAATTACGATGATCAGCTGAACTCCCAGCTTACATTCTCGATGTCGGCTTTCGGCCGTGTCGAGGCTGGCGTCGCATTCTTTTCTGCGAATCCCGAGTATGGCTTCTTCGGGCAGGGGCTCATCCTGAACGAAGAAACCTTTCGTCAGCGCGGCGGGGCTGCCCGCTGGGTTCCCAGCGTTGCAGTGGGCGTGCGCAACGTTGGACCCTTCAAACGAATTGATCGCTTCGGAGCCGGTTACGATCTCCTGCCTCCCGTAGCAGGATCGCCTAACTACCGGCACGTAGCGGACGACCTGCATCGGGGATTCGACACACAAAACACCGTTTATGGCGTCCTAACAAAGGGCTTCTCGCTTTCCGAGATACGCTCCGGCTGGCCCGATGTCGATTTGAGTGCGTCTGTGGGCTACGGCAACGGTTTGTTCGAGGATGACAACAACCTCGGAGATCTGTATTCCAAGCGTTCCACGGGCGGCCTCTTTGGTGGTGTAAAAATCGATTTTCAGCCGGCGCGTCTTACCACCATATCGCTCATGGCCGAGCACAATGCGTGGGACATAAACCTCGGTGGATCGGTTGATTATCGCGGAATTCGTGGCGGAATCTATTTGACCGAGGTCGGTGGCGGTTCGGCAGACCGGACTGATACCACGGGCGCCGGAGTTCTGTACAACTACAGCAAAGTGGCTTTCACACTTGGATTTCAGAGTAACATCTTTGCCCTGCTGCGCGGCGATTTCCTGCGCGGCCGTGTAGCCGAGCTGGAGCGGCGGCGTGAAGGATTGCTTGCCGAAATCAATGCGCGGCAGCAGCGCATTACTGCGCTCGAGCTCGAGATCAACAAGTACGAGGCTCAGAACCTCCTGGAGCTGGAACAGCGCCGCGCTGAAGCCGAGTCGCAGTTGCGTGAGGAGCGTGAGGCGCTCAGGCGTCTTGAAGAGCGGCTGAAAGTACTTGAAGGTCAACAGCCGACGCCGGCGCGTCCCCCCTCCAGGTGATGATCAGCATTAGAGACTTTTACGCGAGATAAGAATGAACCGATATTGGTGGGCGCTTCTTGCCCTTTTGGCGACCATCTCGTCTACAGCAGTTGCCCAGCGTCCTCAATCCAGTGATCAACAGCAGGCATACGACCGCAGACGCGCCGAGCTGACCAAGGAAGTCGAGGAGACTCAGCGTCGCCTTGGTGACCTCCGTTCGCAACGAGTGACGCTGCAGGCACGACTCGAGAATGCCATTGCGCAGGACATGCAGGCTCGCTCGCAGCGTCTGGTGATGAGCAATGAGCTGAATGCCCTGCAGCAACTGGATTCAATGCTGGTGGCCGCGCAGGAGAATCTGCTTTCGCAGCGCGAGCGGTTTCGTGCGCTGGGTGACGCGGTGCGCCGGCGGACGGGCGCCGTTCTGGTAGTGATGCTGCGCGCGGATTCGTCAGGCACCCAGACGCTTGGAGCGACCGAGCTCATGATCGACAACGGTGCGGCCGCTTCGCGCTCATATTCGGGCGAAGCAAATGCCGCGCTTCAAATTGGCGCGGTGGACCAGCTTTACCGCTCCGAGGTTCTACCCACCGACCACACCGTGAGGCTGCAAGTCACGGTTAATGGACAACCGTTGACTCAAAGCGTCACCGTCAAGACTCAAGGGGAAACGGTTACTTACGTGCAGTTCGCGGTACGAAATGGGCAGCTCATGCCGATGACGTGGACAAGCCGCGGCACAACTCCTTTCTGAGCTCAAGCTTCGTGGCAATCATTCGTAGGCTTGGGGAGCTCGTCTTGCTCGTGCTGGTAGCCGTGCCGGTATTGGCGCAGCAGCCCGCCGCGGATACCTCGCGCCGCCCCGTCGCTGCCGACAGCATGCGCCCTCCCGTGCGTGACAGCGCCATCACTCCGGCTCCGGATCAGGCGCGCGGAGTCGATGCGGAAGTACGCGCCGGGCTTTTCGATCTTATAGCAGACCGTCCCCTTGTGGCCTTGAGCCGGCTCGAATGGCTTCGCGGATCTCCAGTGGCGTTGAGCAATGTGGCGGCAACTGGTGCACTAATGGCACGCCAGGATTTGCTCTTTCTTTTGGCGCAGTCGTACTACCGTCTGGGAATGACGGAGTCCTTTACCTCCGTAGCGCAGCCCCTCATCGGCAGCGCTGAAGGCGCCCGATACGCTTCGTTGCTTCGCCTCCAGCTAATGATTGCGGCCTACCGCCGGGGCAACTTCACAGAGGCGATGAGCCTCGCCGGAAGCGTCGAGGGGAGTGACCGGGCATTGGCGTCGGTGGTTTCCGGGTTGGCGAACTATTCCGCAAGGAATTATCAGGGAGCGCGTGCCGCCTTCGAGGTTGCCAGACAGGCCGGCGGACCTTACACCGGCTACGCGCGCTACATGGGCGCACTGGCGCTCATGGCTGGCGATACCGCAAAGGGCGGCGCGGCAGTCGATGAGTTGCGAGCGCTAGGTTCCGATACGCAGGGAGAGGTCGCCGCTCAGGCGAATCTCACCGCCTCACGGATCGCGTATCAGCGGGGCGACTTTGCGGGGGCGAGCACTCTGGCTGCTGCGGTAACCACGGGTGAATTGACCGCTCCAGCGCTACTCACCCGCGCGTGGTCCTTGTACAAATCCAGCCAGTGGGACGCTGCGGCCACAGCCTTTCGTGATTTCGCGTCGCGCTACCCTCAACTACCGGAGCGCGATGAGGCCAGGCTCATGTCGGGTCAGGTGTTGTTGCAGAATGGACGTATCGATGAAGCCGGACAGTACTTTCAGGCAATAGCCGACTCAATAGCTTCGGAAGTTGCGTCGCTCCAGGCAAACTCATCGTCGGCGATGACCCAGGCAGCCAGGGCGCTCGTCGCGGCACGGGCAGCGGGTCTGCTCTTTGTCGATGATCCAGCTTCCGGCAAAACCCTGGTTCTCCCGGATGCCATCGGGGATATCTCCGCGCTCGCTGCCGCATTGGGTGTTACGACAACCGGCTCCGCGACGCTGGCGGTAGCGCCAGCTCTAAGGGTGGTGTCGCTTCGAGATGTCGACACGCGTATCAACGCGCTTGGCGCGCAGCTAGGCTTAGGGTTTCCAGCGCGCCTTATGTATCTGGACGTCACGACCAGACCGGAACGCGGCGCCCTCATGCAGCGCACCCAGGCCCTTCGGCAGGCTGACGTCGCGGTTTCGGTTGCGCAGTTCAGGTTGCAGGAAGCCCTGGACGCTCAGGTAGCGAAAATAGCGTTGATTCAACGCCTGCAACAAATTCTCGGTGAGGAGCGAACGCGACTCGAAGGCCTGGGTACGCGACTGGCCGCAACGCGCGATACCTTGGCACGGCTGAGCGCTACGATTGCGGAAAACCAGTCGAGCCTCAAGGATCTCATGCGTGGCTCGGCCGAGTCCATGCGGCTGCTCGCGGCTGAAAATCAAACGCGGCTCGACAGCCTTCGAGGATCGTTGGGAACGGTGCTCGCTGCTGACGACCTGGGTGTGCTTGGAATCGAGTCACAGACATCCACCCTGTACCGCCAGATGGCCGAAGTCATAGTGACCAACCTTGACGCTACCTTCGCCCGCCATCCCGTACTGCGCCTGCAGGATAGTGTCAGATTGCACGCCGAGCGTACGCAATCTCTCATTACCGAAACGCAGGGCCTTGTTGCCTCGACATCACAGATCCTTGGCGAGGAGTTGTCGCGCCTGCAGGGCTCCGAGTCGGATCAGGTTCGCGCAATGCGGTCTGGGGTAGCGACAGCGGAAGGCCTGCGGACGTCCGCGGAAGCGCAGCTGGTTTCCGCTGTGGAAGGGGATCTTAGAACGCGTGCAACTCAGATGCTGGCAATCATGCGTCACGATGGTGAGGCGGCGGCGTTCGGTGCGGCTAGCGCGTCGTTCTTCAAAGCAGTGGGGACCACGCCCGGCGCTCCAGGGTCACAGGGCGGCACCGGATCGTCTCAGGGGGGTACAGCAGAGTCGACGCCACAGCGCGTGACTGCTACTCCGACCAATTCAAGCACACCTCCCACGCCACGATAGCGCAACCATGAAGCACATTGCTGCACGACTCATATTATCGGCGACGCTTGTCGCCAGCGCCCACAGTGCACTGGCACAGGATGCCCGACTCGTCGCCGCTTCGGGCGCTGCCATTAGCGCAGAACCAGCGCGTGATTCGGCAATCGCCAAGCTCAATGCGTTTCTAGTCCAGTATCCTACTAGCACTCTACGTCCGAACGCGCTCTTCCAGCTTGGTGAACTGCTGGTGCGCAAGGCGGATGACGATTTCGCCGAGGCACAGCGCGCCGTTGCAGGCGATTCGAGCCGATCCGCTGACGCGCCAATCAGGCCATCGTACGAAGCGGCGATTGCGCGGTACGAGGAGCTCGTGCGCAGGTATCCGAATTTCAATCAGATCGGGACCGCGGCGTACACGCTTGGCACCCTGTACTTCCGCGTTCAGCGGTATCCGGATGCGACCCGCATGTTCGAGGTGGTAACGACAGGCGATTCAGCGGATGTTTCCACCGAGCTGCGTTCGGAGGCATTCTTTCGGTTGGGAGATGCTTATTTCGAGGTCGCTTCGCGCGATCGGGGCGCCGCTCGCCAAGCAGGCTTTGTAAAAGCGGCCACGGCATACGAGAGAGCGGTCAACGTCGCACCGAAGGGCGGGGATATCTATTTCCTGTCGCTCTACAAGCTTGGGTGGTCCTACTACAACCAGGCAACGCGCGCCAATCAGGCCGAGTACACAAGGGCTGTGGATGTGTTCGGACGGTTGGTCTCTGAATACGATCAGCTCACTCCTGACCAGCAGGCAAAGCTCGGGTTGCGGGGCGAAGCAATCGAATACATGGCCATCGCGTTTACTCAGGTCGGTGGCGCACAAGCGGCCAGCGAGTTCTTCGAGTCGCGTGGCGGCAGTTCCTTCAAGCTGCCAGTCCTGCGGCGTGTGGCGGCGAGTCTGCGTGATCAGGGAGACTTTACTCGTGCCGTAGATGCGTATCGGGCGGTAATTGCCGAGGCACCAACCGACAGCGCAGCGCTCACAGCGCAGCGTGAGATCGTCGACATTTATCAGAACAGAATGCTCGAGCCGGAGCAGGCGCAGCAGGCCAGGCTCGCGCTGGTCGAAACGTTCGGACCCGGATCACCGTGGGCTCAGGCAAACGCTGCTCTGGTCGCGGAAGCGACGAAGGCTCGTGAGGAGGCTCTCAGGCAGAGCGCACAGTTCGCCCTCGCGCAAGCGCAACAGAAGGGCGGCCGGCCTCGTTTCGAGCAGGCCGCGGGTCTATACGGGCGGTACATCCAGGAGTTTGCGTCTTCCGACAGTGCGCAGGCTGTCAACTTCCTGTACGGTGAGGCTCTCTTTGGGCAGGGTGAGTTTGCACGCGCCGGCGCGGAATACTCGCGGGCGGCGTACAACTACGCAGGCAAGGATGCCAAACTGGCCCAGCAAGCCGGTACAAATGCGATCGTTGCTCTGGATTCCGCTGTCGCGCGAAACAAGAGTGATCGGGCCGCGCAGGATGCTTTGTTTGCGGGTGTCGATCAGTTCGTCGCGGCATTCGGAGAGACTGACGTCGCGAAGAAGGCTCTTATTCAGAAGGGAAGAAGAGCGTCGGAGTCGGAAAGATGGGATGTGATGGCAGCCACGTTCCGGTCTTACGCGGAGAAGTATCCGACTGATGCGTACACTCCAACGGCGCAGAAGCTGGTCGGAGATGCGTTGTATCGGTCGGGACAGTACGCCGAGGCGCAGGCGCAATGGGAGTCTGCCCAGAAGATCGCGCTGGGTGCGGGCAGACGTGCTCTGTCGGATTCCATCACAAAGCTACAGACGGCTGCCGCCGCCACCTTCGCGGACACCCTTGTAAAGCAGGGGGATTACAGGCGTGCTGCTGAAGAAGTGTATGTCGCTTTTGCCGAGAAGAATCCGAATGATCCGAAGGCACCGGATGCACTCCGAAATGCGATAGAGACATACATGCTGGCTGATTCCGTCGCGCGCACTCGCAACGACGAAGCTGCGTCGCGTCAGGCACGTGAGCGCGCTATCGAGTTGTCGGGCAGACTCGTCACGCAGTATCCAACTTATCGCTATCGGCTTCAGTATCAGAATCTTCAGGCGCGGCTCCTCGCGGAGACTGGCCGCCGCGAGGACGCTGTCGAGGCGCTTCGGGCCGTCATAGCGGCAACCCCGACCGGACCGGCGAAGGCCGATGCGATGGTACGGCTAGCGGTGACCCTCGATTCACTTGACCGAAAGCCGGACGCAGCCGCGGCGTACGAGCAGTTTGCCTCGGCTTACCCCAGGGATCCGCGTGCTTCTGGAGCGCAGTACAACGCCGCAATCACGTACCGTGAAGCGGGCGATCAGGCTGCGGCAGCTCGTGCGTTCGGAACTTTCGCGACGCGCTTTCCGCGTGATGAACGTGCATCGGAAGCCAGACAGGCGAGACTGGATCTGTTGCGCTCTTCTGGAGACACGACCGCGGCAAATGCCGAGCTTGCCAGAATCTGCACCAGCCCGACCGCGGATTTCAAAGCTGCGTGCTCCGCGAGGGTCGGGGAAGCCAACTTCCGTCGCGGGGCGGCTTTGTATCCGCAGTATCAGTCCGTGAAGCTGGTAATCCCTACAGTTGCACAGCTCACCGCCGCTGGAGTGAAGCGAGCTTCAGTCCGAAAGCAGACTTTGCTTCGCACCATGACGGGGCACTTTACTCGCGCTATTGAGAGCGGTTCACCGGAATGGCTTTCCGCGGCCACGTTCTATGCAGGCTTGGCGCAGTGGGAGTACGGGAATTTCCTGAAGAACGCGGAACTGCCCGCCAGTCTGACCGATGAGCAGCGCGCCGCGGCCGTGCAGGGTGCGTCGCAGCAAGCTGAACAGAATTACGAGGCAGCTCGTAAAACCTGGCAATCGCTGATCTCAAAAGCAGAGCAGGAGAGCTTCAGCAATGCATGGGTGGACCGTGCGCGAGACGGAATAAAGGGCAATGTACCGGAAACTCCGCCGACGAGCGCAGTCCCGTCACCTGCAATTTTCGTTGGGGGAATTAACTGATGCGCGAAACCTGCTTCCGACCATGCACTCTGGTGTTCGCGGCCGTAGCGCTCGCGCTGACGGTGTCCGTCAGTGAAGCGCAGAGACGTCCTAGGGCCATTGAGATTCGCGGGCAGGTGCCCACGCCCCAGGTTGTGACGGTACGCCCGCGTGGTACCCCTGTGTTTGATCGCCAGGTGCTTGTGCCGAACTTCTATAACCGGTCGTTCTGGCCGGGTATCCTGCCCGGGTACGCGCTCATTTCGCAGAGAGATCTGACCGGGCGGACGCAAGTCGATTCAGCGGCGCCTCAACAAATAGCCGCGCCGGCGGTTGGGGCGGCCGCGATAGCTCCACCACCACCACTGCTCCAGCCACTCGTCCAACGGCAGGTATCTCCAACTCCACAGGCATCCACGAGGGCATCGGAGATAGCAGCACTGAAACGAGAGCTGGAGTTGCGTCGAGCTCTTGCGGATTCGCTCGACGCACAGCGACGTGCGCGTCTGGATTCAACCGAAGCCAGATTGAAGCGTGATTTGGCACGACCGATAGTTCCCGATACGTCGCGCCGTCCGCCGGGCACGGCTTCTGCTCGGCGAGATGATTAGTTTTCGTTTTCGTATGTTCGAACTTTCCTTGGAGGATGCGCGTTCATGGGTGCCCTAATTCAGTGGTTCCGAGATGGCGGATGGATCATGTACCCGATTCTGGCAGTTGCCATTGTCGGACTAGCGATCTTCCTAGAGCGGCTATACATGATCGTCTTCCGGTCGAAGATAAATGGGCGCGCGTTCATTGAGCGGGTGATCCAGCTGGTCCGTGCCGGAAAAATTGAGGACGCAATCAAGCTGTGCGCGCAGAGCAACGCGGTCCTTCCTGACATGGGTCTACTGATCCTGAGAAGCCGCAGCCGCGACGAAGCCGACCTGCAGAATGTGGCGGATGCCGCGGCGCTGTCGGTGCTGCCGCGACTCACGCGACGGCTGCACTATCTTCCCATGCTGGCAAACGTTGCTACACTGATCGGACTGCTCGGGACAATCTTCGGTCTTCGCGCCGCGTTTGCGGGCGTGTCACAGGCGGAGGCGGCTGAAAGGTCGGCTGCGCTCGCCGCTGGTATTGCCATCGCGCTCAATGCAACCGGGTTCGGACTTTTGGTGGCGGTGCCGCTCACAGTAGCGCACGCATACCTGGTGAGCCAGGCGGAGACCATCATCGAGCAAGTCGATGAGTTTTCGGTGCGCCTTATCAATGCGCTAATCGA
The DNA here is from genome assembly GCA_014379205.1 of Gemmatimonadaceae bacterium. Classification (GTDB taxonomy): domain Bacteria; phylum Gemmatimonadota; class Gemmatimonadetes; order Gemmatimonadales; family Gemmatimonadaceae; genus JACMME01. The sequence continues at coordinate 29,147 of JACMME010000236.1, read as the reverse complement.
TCGTCCTGACGTTCGTTTGGGACACCGGTAGTTTTTCGGCGCGAAGATTCTGCTTCCGCTTGGCGCTTCCGCCAAGGTGGTGGCGGCATCAGACTGCTGAAGAGACTTACTAATGGCTTCACTATTTCATAAAGCTAAGCAGCGTCGTGCCGAGCGATCGTCGGCAACAGCGTCGGGGAGCATCAACCTCGTGCCCCTTGTCGACATCCTCACATCTATCGTTTTCTTCAGTCTGCTGACTTACACGGGCGCGGCCTTGGCTGCGCTGACCGCGTTCGACCTGTCGCTCCCGCCAGTCATGGTAACGCAGGCTGATCTCGGCAACCTGGCGGAAAAGGATGTTCTCAAGCTCCTCCTAGCGGTACGAATCAATAGTGACGGATTGCAGGTTGAGCATTCCGAGGGTCTGAATCAGAGGATACCCGGAATGGACGAAAAGGCGCTCGACCAACTGGAGAGCGTGATGAAGCAGGTTGCTACCCAGTTTCCGCAGAACAAGGACGTGCTCGTGGTGCCGTCGGACGAAGTGAGTTATGACGACGTCGTACGGGTTTTCGAGCGGCTGAAAGTAGCCGGCTATTCCCGGCTTGCACTCGGCAATCGTGCGCGCGATGCGCAAGCCGCTCCTGCAGGGGTAAGACGATGAGCCGGGGACGCGAAGCTCGCGCCGCGCGGCGGCAGGCTCAGTTCGCCAAATTCCGGATCGCCGAGCTGAACCTGATTCCGCTAGTGGATACCTTCGTATCTATCGTCTTTTTTGCGCTGACGACGTCGACGGTGGGTGAACTGTCGCCTATTGTTGCCGGCGTGAATCTTCCCTCGTCGAGGGTAGGATCGGTGGCACATCAACAGGTCACCCTGGGTATAACCAATACCAGCATCACGCTGGGGGATAAGACCGTGATGGGGACTGGGCAAGCCGCCCAGGCTCGCTCGAACCTGCCTAACCAACCGCTCGTGATTCCGCAGTTGTACGCGGCGCTTAAGGAGACGGCTGATTCCATTCGAAAGGTGAAGAAAGTGCCGGAGGGCGAGTCGATCGATGTGCCGCTGGCGATTCAGGGGGACAAGGGAATGCGCTACGCGCTGATGTCACGCATGATTCAGAGCGCGCGGCTCGCGGGCTTCAGAACCTTGTCTTTGCAGGTGAACAAGACTGAAGTTGCCGTCGCATCACCAGGAGCAGGAAACTAGAATGGCCGAGTTACAGCCGGCGGGGATGCCCCGCCCATCTAAGAACGAAGCAACGTTCACAAGTAACCTCCGGTGGGAGTTCCTCGACGAAGAGGGGCGCGCGCTCGCGGTCTCATATGCGATAGCCGTTTCGCTCGGACTACTGTGGGTACTCCTGGTGCTGTTTGGGCCGAAGGCCACGTCGGATATTGTGTTGCTTCCGCAGGATGAGACCGGGGTGACGATCGAGCTCGAAGACGAGAACGTGACTCCGCCGTCGCCTCAGGAAGGTGCTGCAGTTGAAACGCCAGCTCCGGGGCCGACGACCTTGCCGCCTGGTCGGAAGGGGCCCGAGAGCGGTAGTCCCAAGCAGGGCCGGCCAGGCTCGCAGACCGAGCGGAACACAACCGGGGCAATCGGGGACGCTTTCGGTACCGGCGCCGGCTCCGGAACGGGCGGAATGGTTGGTGATGTGTCCAATATTCTTAGAGGCACCGAAATCTCCTCAGGCACCGGCGGCACTGGTGGTGGGCGTGCTGGAACTGGTGGAGGCGGCGCGGGCGGCAAGGCAGTGCTGGGATACGGCCAGGGCGGTCAGGGATCCCGGACCCCGGGGCGAGGAGGCTTTGGCGGCGGCTTGGGAACTGGTGGTGGAGGGGGCGGTGGCGTTGGTGGGGTGGGACCCGGTGGCGGTGTCGTGCGCGCCGCGGTCCGCGTCCAGGCTCCTAGTGTCGTCGCGCCTCCGATCGGTGGCGGACCTGGCCGAGACGTAGGAGAACTGGGAAGTTTCGTGCGGAGCCGGGAGTCCCAGCTGCGATTCTGCTACCAGGAATACGGGCTCAAGGCCAATCCGAGCCTGGCCGGAACGGTTACCGTGGCAATCACCTTATCGGGATCGGGCAGCGTCAATGACGTCGACATCACCCGTCGCACCTGGTCGGGAGCTGGCGCGTCCGAGGCGGAAGGATGCATTAGATCCAAGATTCGGTCATGGAAGTTTCCCGCGTCGGCAACTGGCGCTGGCACGTACGGCTTCCCATTCAATTTCACGCCGGGTTAGGCGAGTCCGACGAACTGCGCAGTGACGGGGGGCCGACATCGATTGATGTCGGCCCTTCCTGCGCTAAGGACATGTACTAAAAACTCGGTTCCCCCCTCGACTCTCCACCTTAAGGGTTCGGCAGGCGAAGAGTGTCACGCACGGCCGGTTCGACCGAAATCGCCTGAGGATGAATGAACACCGTACTGTCATCGAAGGCTAGCGAGATCCACCAGACGCCACTTGGAAGAACAAGAGTGGCCGCGCCGTTTCGGAGAGTTGCTCGCACGATCTTACCAGCGTTTCCTCTTGCGGCGGCTGTTAAGTTCGCAAGAGGAAGCCGCTCGTACAACGGAAAGGAAGAATCGGTAGCAGTGTCGCTTCCCAAGCCAGAAGCAGCGAGCTTCGCCCGAAGTCGGTCTCTGGTGCCGCGGATCTTTTCCGCCTGCTGCGCACGTTCCCGCCAGAGATCGAAGGAGCGAGCGTAGGAAGCTGAGGTTCGCTCTGCCTTCCCGAGTGCGATTGCTTCCTTATTAAGTGCAGCGCGCGACCGCTGAAAGATGCCGTCCAGTTCGACGGCGCTGTCGCGGATCGCGTCGCCGCCCAGCCGCGGTTGGGACGATGGCGCGCCATTCGCAGATGCAGATGCCGAATTCCTGACCGTGGCCGGATCGAACGGGAGCGCAAGCACTTCCAGCGCACCATCGGCCGTCTTAGTATGCACTACAACATGGAGCTCGCCGGTCTTTGCCCGCGAGCAAGCCAGAACCACGACAAGAACGAACCAAACAGACCGTGAAGAGACGGCAGGGAGAGCGACTGCGTGTGGCATAGGGGCGTGCAGGCTATTGGCGTTTGGATGCTGCTGCAGGCGCCGCAGATTCCAGGACCGCCCAGAGGTTTCGGTACAAACGAGGCCGACATCGTCGTCGACGCGGCGAATGTTCTCTCGTCAGCAAACATCGCGCTCATCAACCGTGTGGCTTTCGATGTTCGCGCCAAGTCGGGTGGAGAGATAACCGTCGTAACGCTTCCTGATATTGGTGACCGGGATCCTGCCATGGTAGCTCTCGAGATCGGGCGCCAGTGGAAGGTTGGAAGCCTCGCGGAGATTGGCGATCGATCGCGTAATACCGGGGCCGTAGTATTGCTTGTACCCAAGGAGACCAACTCTGACGGTCGAGGCAGGTGCTATATCTCGACCGGCCAGGGTGTGGAGGGGTTTATCACAGATGCGGCGTCCGGGACGATATGCCGCTCGGTAACGCCTCTCTTCATGCAGCAGGACTACGGAAACGCCCTGGAGCAGATCGCGTTGCAGGTGGGACAGCTGTTCGCACGCGAGTTCAATTTTTCGCTGGACACCGCCCTTGCGGCGAGCACGAGACAAATTCCTGATCAGCCCGTCAGGCAACGCCGAAGCTCCGGCATTCCGCCTCAGCTTATATTCTTCCTCGTGCTGCTATTTTTCGTCCTCAGTTCGTTTAGAAGGAGGGGACGGAGGCAGCGCCGTGGGTGCGGAGGTGGCTTGCCCCTCATCATCCCTTTCCCGATCGGGGGTGGGCATCAACGAAGCGGCGGTTGGGGTGGAGGCGGGTTTGGCGGCGGCGGCGGGTTTGGGGGTGGCTTCGGCGGCTTTGGTGGTGGGGGGGGGTTCAGTGGCGGTGGCGGCGGCTCCAGCTGGTGACATCATGGCGACAATGACATTGGATCAATTGGTGGAGCAGCTGGCGAAGGCGTATGGGGCGGACCTTCGCACGGTAGTTCTGTACGGCTCGGCCGCGGCGGGGCAGCATGTTGCAAAGCGCTCCGACTACAACGTCCTGGTGATAGTGGATTCGCTCGACTTGAGCTCGCTCAGCCGGGGAGCAGCAGTGGCTGGTGCATGGAGTGAAAGCGGCAATCCTCCGCCTCTCACGCTGACCACCAGTGAATGGCGGTCTTCTGCGGATATATTTCCGATGGAGTATGCGGACATTCTTGGCAGACACAAGGTGCTGCACGGCAATCCACCTTTCGACGGAATCTCCGTCGATAAGGAGCACCTGCGTCTGGAGCTGGAGCAACAGGCGATGGGGAAGCTGCTTCAGTTTCGGCAAGGAATTTTGGCGGCCCGTGGCGAGTGGAAGCGACAAGCAGAGCTTTTATCCGCAAGCCTTACCACCTTCATGGTGATATTCAGAGCGCTTGTGCGGCTGCATGGGGAGGAGCCTCCCACTGAATATGGAGCATTAATTGACCGCGTGGCCGCCCTGTCAGGCCTCGAGTCAGCTCCATTTGTGCGTGTGGTCCGGCATGTGCGAGGAGAAGAGCGATTGGCGGAGAAGGAAGTAGCGGCGGTGCTAGCCGGTTACCTTGCCGGAGCGCAACGCCTCAAGTCCCACATTGACCAGTTGTGATACTCATGAGAAAACTTGCGATCATTCCGCTCGTATTGATGGTCTTTCTTGGCTGTCCCAAGGGTGACAGCGATGAAATTGACACCGTCGCGGTGGACACTACCCCCGTAGACCTGGACTCGTTGGTGACGGTCCTTCCGCCACCGGCCCCGGACACATTCACGCCTCCGAAGCTGCCAACGGCAAGTCCGAATACCGCAGCCAGCATTCCCAATGCCCCACCAGCGCTCATGGAAGCGGTAGAGCGGGAACAGTCTTTCACCAAATTCTGCTACCAGGAGTTTGGACTCAAGGCGGATCCGTCGCTGCGGGGCGGTGTCGCGATGATCGTGACAGTTGGTTCCGGCGGTATTACCAAGGCGGTGGTTGGTAACGACAACTGGACTGGACGCGCGGGCAAAGCGGTTAACACATGCCTGAATCAGAAAGCAGCCCAAGCGTGGCAACTTGCTGCTGGCGCCGTCAAGCCAGGGCGTTACGTAGTGCCCTTGAGCTTCGGAACGGCGTGAGCGAGGATGGCGAAAGTCGCGCCATCTAGTCGAGTTTGGCCCTGACGCGGCAGTGCTGAACACCTGATCGACGCAGGAAAAGGCCGCGGAACATGAGGGAAGTAACTTTCGGATTGCGGAACTCCGCAATCGAGCTGCGGAAGGAGCGGGGAAGGCGCATCGAATTGTCTCATTATGGTTTGGTAGCCGGGTATCCGCAGTGAGAGTAGACAGTCGCTCCTGCTATGAATTACATCTTCAATCGGAGGCGCATCATGAAACGACGCTGGCTCGCTCTGCTCCCTCTCCTGGCGGGTTGCGGGTACAATACGATCCAGACGTACGATGAGAGGGCCAATCAGTCGAAAGCACAGATCGAGGTGCAGCTTCAGCGACGGGCGGACCTGATTCCAAATTTGGTCGCAACGGTAAAGGGATACGCGACTCAGGAAGAGAGAATCTTTACCAATGTCGCAAATGCGCGGGCAGGGCTGCTCGGCGCGATAAAAAGTGGTGATCCCTCCCAGATGGCAAACGCTAATGCCGAGCTTGGCGGAGCGTTGGGTCGGCTGCTAGCCATCTCAGAGGCATATCCCCAGCTCAAGTCCGATCAAAATTTCCTGCGCCTTCAGGATCAGCTGGAGGGAACGGAAAACCGGGTCGCGGTGGCGCGTACTGACTACAACGGCGCCGCCGAGCAGTACAACTCGTACATCAGGAAATTTCCGACGGTCATTACAGCCAAGGTGATCGGGTCAAAACCGCGACCGTACTTCGAGGTCACCACGCCCGGCGCGAAGGACGCACCTACGGTGGACTTTTCAAAGGAGGGTGCAGCGAAGGTTCCATAAGCAACGCTGACACCGAGTCGGATGTCTAAGAGGCGGGAATACACAAGTGTATACCCGCCTTTTGGTTTGCCGTTTTTACTTTCTCTGCCGCCCCGTAACCTCGGCCTGACATTTGGCACCCAAGAATTGCTTGACAGTGCAAGTTTTCGGAGGTAAAGTCTGCGACTTGTAGGGGAATCCAACCAAGCCACTACCTAACGGCAACCTTTATGGCCTCTGTCAGGGAAAGGCTTTTGCCCACTCCAACCGTGAGTGGGGATACTCTCGAAATCATTACCGAGGAGGCGAGATGAGACAGAAACGTTGGCATCCGATTGGACTCGCAGCAGTTCTGTCCTTGTTGTCCGCGATAGTGGCCGCTCAGCAGCCAGCGGCGGTAGCTGGGCGAGTCAACAGCGTTTCCGGTACGCCGCTGCCGTCTGTGAGCGTTTTTCTGGACGGAATGAGCATTGGAGCCCTCTCCACCGAAGACGGAAGATACACTTTTGTGGTGCCGGCAGGGCGCGCAACCGGACAGACAGCAACGCTCACAGCGCGCATCCTCGGGTACAAGCCGCAATCGGTTCAGATCACTCTCACCGCGGGCCAACAGATTACGCGAGATTTTGTGCTCGTTGCGAATCCATTGCAGCTCGGCGAGGTGATCATAACAGGCGCGGGAACGGTGACAACGCGAGAAAAGCTCGGTAACAGCATCAACACCGTGAGGGCTGACGAGATCGTCCGCAGTAACGAAGCTAACATAGTGTCCGCAATCGCCGGGAAGGCGCCGAATGTTGAAGTTCAATCGACTTCAGGTGAGCCGGGCTCCGGATCTTACATTCGAATACGCGGGCCCAAGACGATCCAGGGAACCGGGCAGCCTCTCTTTGTCGTCGACGGCGTACCAATCGATAACTCGACGAATTCGCTGACGCTTCTGGAAGAGCAGGGTGTGTCGCAGACGGTCAATACAAACCGGGCGGCTGACATCAACCCGAGTGACATTCAATCAGTCGAAATTCTCAAGGGAGCTGCTGCTGCCGCGATCTACGGCTCGCGGGCCGGCCAGGGAGTCGTTCTGATTACGACTAAGAGCGGGCGTCCCGGACCAACACGGTACTCTCTTCGGTCGAGCTATTCAATCGATGAGGTAAACAAGGGAATTCCGCTCCAACGGAGTTTCGGTCAGGGCTCCGGTGGAGTCGCTCCCGTGTGCGCCGGACCCGGATGCCGAGTTAGCTCAGCTACCTGGGGTCCCGAGCTGCCCTCCGGCACGCAGACGTACGATCACTTCAACGAGCTGTTCGACAACGGGTATTCCAGCGATAACACGCTGAGCGTGTCCGGCGGGAACGAGCGAACCTCCTTCTACCTGTCGACAGGTCTCCTGTACCAGGATGGCACGATCAAGGGTCCGAACAACCACTACCAGAGGACGACAGCTCGCCTCAAGGCTACTCACCGTCTTCGCGATGATCTTTCCGTTGGTGGAAACATTGCCTACGCCGATGGCCGCGGATCCTTCATCCAGAAGGGATCGAACGTTAGCGGACTGTTGCTCGGCGCTGCGCGCACTCCACCGGAGTTCAATAATCAGCCTTATCTGGACTCGACCGGACTTCATCGTTCGTTCCGCTACCCGCGTCCGAATGAGCTGCGGGTGGGACGCGGATATGACAATCCGTTTTTCGTGATAAACGAGAATCCCAGCGACGTTCGTGTCGGCCGTGCTTATGGAAACGTTAATGTCGATTACAATCCGAACGAGTGGCTGGGATTGAAGTACACGCTTGGTACGGATTATTCCGGCGACGACCGAATCGAAGGGCTGGCCCTCGGCAGCTCAACTCAGCCACAGGGACGCGTAATAAGCGCGAGCTTCACAACACTGCAGCTCGACCACAACCTGGTGGCAACGGGCACGCGCACATTCAGCCCGAACTTCGGTGCGTCGCTTACGCTCGGACAAAATCTCAACAGCCGCCGCTATCGCCAGATTTATGCGGCTGGTTTCCAGCTCATATCGCCCGGACAGTTTCAGCTCGATAACGCGGTCACAGTCGATCCTGATGAGTTCGAGAGCCTCATCCATACGTCGTCTACGTTCGGCCAAGCAACATTTGATCTCTTCGATCAGTTGTATCTCACGGCAGCCGTGCGCAACGACGGTTCGTCGACCTTTGGCGAAAGCGAGCGACGGCACTGGTTTCCCAAGGCGAGCGCCGCGTGGACATTCACCAAGTATACCGGTGACCTTGGTGGCAATCTTACCTTCGGTAAGTTGCGGGCGGCGTACGGCGAGACGGGGCAGGAGCCCTTGCCTTATCAAACGCTCTCGGCTTTTACTCAGGACAATCTCATCGACGGAGGGTGGGGCCCGCTTCTATCGCCGACTCAGGGAGGTCAGGGGGGCCTTACAACAGGTAACATTAAAGGCCAGGATGCACTGAAGCCGGAGCGCACGAAGGAGTTCGAGTTCGGGCTTGACCTGGGTCTCTTCAAGGAACGCGCAGATCTCGGCCTTACCTACTACACGGGGCGATCGGAAGACGTGATTTTCCTGCTTCCGCTACCTCCTTCCACGGGCTTCAGCTCCCAGCTTGCGAACGCCGGCGAAATCTCCAATAGAGGATTTGAGGCGACGCTGAATATCCGCCCGGTGACCACGACCAACTTCAATTGGGAAATCGGATTGCAGTGGGCCAGAAACAGAAACAGGGTTGAAGATCTTCGTGGGGCCGAGTTTGTGCCAATGTACTTTGGCAACTTCGGTCAGGGTGCCGCTGTCAAGGGAGAAGCTGTAGGTTCTCACCTTGGCTTTGACTTTGTCCGGTGCGGTGTGGCGGATGCCTCACCGGCGGACGGTGCCGATATCGCGGCAGTGTGCGCTGGTGCACCAAATGGGGCACTGTACGTGGGCGCGGACGGTTTCGCGGTACTCGATCAGACTCAGCGCATTGTCGGCGATCCGAATCCGGACTGGACCGGAAGTCTTCGAAGCGTCGTGAACTGGAAGAAATGGCAGGTTTCCGGACTACTTGATGTCAAGCAGGGAGGTGACATCTGGAATGGAACCCGCGGTGCGCTCATTTTCTTTGGAACGCACAAAGATACCGAGATACGGGGCCTCGAAACCACCATGGGCGAGTTCTACAACACTCCGGTGGTTGGACCGGGTGCCAATCAAACGGTGACGATAGATCAGGGTTGGTTCCAGGGGAACGGCGGCGGCTTTGGCGACGTTACTTCGACTTTTTATGAGGACGGAAGCTTTGTCAAGCTCCGGGAGATCTCGCTGGGGTACACACTCGAGACCAGGTGGCTCCGCGATCGAGTGGGGCTGAGCAGCGTCGATCTGCGTATTGCCGGCCGCAACCTGAAGACATGGACAGATTATACGGGAATTGACCCCGAGACGAACCTCGCCGGAAGCGAGACATCGGTACGCGGCGTGGACTATTTCAACAATCCGCAGACCCGGTCTTTCGTGTTTACCGTCGGCCTTAACCGCTAACCCACGGAGACTGACAGATGAATAAATTTGCCAAAGCCGTGCTGGTAGTGGGGCTGCCGGCGGTGCTAGTAACCAGCTGCGACAATTTTTTGACAGGTCCGAAGCTGACGACTGATCCAAATCGTCCGCAGTTGGCGGAGGCAGGTCAGCTCTTGGTTGGCGTGCAGGCGGCGCAGTTTACCCAGTTCGAGGGGTTATTGGCGCGGGTCGCCGCGATGTGGACTCAACAGCTTGCTGGTACCGCGCGCCAGCACCTGCAGTTTGGACAGTATGACATCACGGAGAGCACCGCGACATCACAGTTTTCCCAGGTGTACCTTGGTGGTGGCTTGATAGACGTAATGAAAATCGAAGATATTACCGACAGCGTTGGTGACGAGTTGTTTGGCGGGATCGCTCGGGTTTGGGAGGCCCTCATCGTCGGCACTGCCGCCAGTCTTTGGGGCGACATTCCTTATTCTGAAAGCGTCGGTGGTGTTCTCGAGCCAAGTTTGGACGGGCAGAGTGAAGTTTACGCGGCGGTTCAGGCGAAGCTTGATACCGCAATTACGCTGCTCGAGAGCGGCCAGGGCGCGGGTCCGGGAGCTTCGGATCTGATCTTCGGAGGTGACGGAGATAAGTGGTTGGAGGTCGCGCATACTTTGAAAGCCAGGTTCTACCTTCACCTCGCGGAAGCCGACCCAGCGAACTACCAGCTCGCAATAATCGAGGCGCAGCAGGGTATTTCGTCTCCCGCAGGGGACTTTACTTCTTTCCATACTTCTTCGCAGACTGAAGCGAACATCTGGCATCAGTTCGACCGCGAGCGCGCGGGCGACATTGCAGCCGGTGAGTTCCTTGTAAATCTTCTCAAGAGCCGCAGCGATCCCCGGCTGGCTCTCTATTTTGCGCCGAACGACGACGGCGATATCGAGGGTGCTGGTCCGAGCGGGACTGGAAGCGAGAGCCCATCCAACCTGAGCGCGGAACGCCTCGATCCGGCATTCCGGCAGCCGATTATCACGTGGGCGGAGAATGAGTTGATTCTCGCGGAAGCCAAGTTCAGCGTCAGTGGTGCGGCGGCAGCGAAGCCGCACGTGGACGCCGTGCGGGCCGACGCAGGTCTTGGTCCGCTTGCTGGCGCGGTTACGCTGCAAGCAATCATCCTGGAAAAGTACATCGCTTTATTCCAGAACATCGAAGTTTACAACGATTACAAGCGCACATGCTTCCCGGTTCTGGCTCCAGCGCCCGGAAAGACGGCCATTCCTGGTCGTGTTCTATACGGAGTAGATGAGCGGAATGCGAACTCCAACATTCCGGACCCGCAAGCCCAGCCGGAACGCAACGACAACGATCCCAACGCGTGCACCGGTGTTCCATAGCGGCTGAGTACGTTTCCATAATCCGTTCTGCTGTCGTTCCTGGATAAAGAACCCATACTGGCCCGACTCTCGTTACCGGAGGAGGGCCAGTAGGTCATGTTGGCTCAATCGTGTATCATTCATAATCCGGTGCGACGGAGGCATCTCGGCCTTCACGCGCGGAGTAGTGTCCAACCGGCAAATCGGTAAAGTTTATGCGCCCCTTAGCGATCGTACTTGTTGCGTGTCTTGCCCAAGGCTGCTACGCCTACATACCGGTGAGTACCGCATCGCCCGCAGTCGGAGCAAATGTGCGTGCGACGCTCACAGACAGCGGGACGGCAGCGCTTTCGGGGTATCTCGGAGCCCGAATCGCGTCAGTTGATGGTCGGCTGCAGAGCAGCACTGATAGCTCACTCACATTGGCGGTTGCCGTCGTACGTAGCCGAACAGCGGACGAAAGCTTCTGGAAGGGCGAGCGAATCACGCTCCGCCGAGACCTTATCGCCACGGTGGAGCAGCGAAGGCTTTCACGACCACGCACCGCGCTTTCGCTGGGAGGCGCGCTCGCCGTTATTGCTACGGCTGCCGTGGTTAGTGGCGGCAAGAATGGCGGTTCGCCAGGGGGCGACAGGCCGCCCCCGCGCTGACGTTACTGAACGACCGCTATGTTCGATTGAATGCCCGCGCTCCCAATCTTGTCGAGCGTCCAGTGGATGTGCTCTCCCGGGCGAATCGAAATCGCATCTGACACGATCGTGTTTGGCGAGCCCACGGGATCAGCGATAAAGCGCAGCTCGCCGGAGTAGCCGATCAGAAATTGCTTTCGGATCATTACGGTGGTAGTGCTCGCCCCCGAAGCCATTCCGAGCCGCTGGCGATTCCCCTGTTGAAGGAGGTAGACAGTCACGTCCAGAAAGCTTCGGTTCTCTACTTCGAGTGGGATGTCCGTAAATTCCTGAGGCGCCTGATCCATATCTGGTTTGGGCCGTTTGCATCCGACGCCGAACGCGATCAGGACGAGGGCAAAGGTAAGGAAACGACGATGCTGCATTTGCGGTCTCCCATAGCGAATGGGGAAGCGACAACCCTTCACGGAATTTGCCAACAAAGCTCTTGAAGTCAACAAAGGATCTACCTCGGATGGCGCATGGTAGTTCCACTTCCTGCGCGTGCGGCTAATTCATTAAGCGTTTCCTGGGCCGTAGCACTAAGCACTAACCGATCGAGCGTCTCGCATTGTCGAGGGCTTTGTGCTCGTGCTTCAGCAGACCACCCAATCCGGCTAGCTCCCGGCTTCCCGAACATACACGCCTCGGTGCGTGCTGCATTCATGTAAGCGATTCCTTTGGAAAGAGCGCGATGCCCTTGGTTACCCGCCACCCGGCAGGATCAAGCGGTTGGAAAGCCCCATTGGTGGACCTGATCAGTGGCTGCGTTGGGACATCGGCGGAGATACGGCACTCGGACGCCTGTCCAGGCGCGCCAAGCTGATCCCACAACTCTTCAGCCTTTCCGGGAATGAAGGGCACCAGGTGAATCGCCTGCATCGCAAGGGATCTGGCGAGCGACCAGAGCGTCTGTTCCAGTTCCAGGCGCTTTGCTGGATCCTTTGCCAATTTCCAGGGAGCTTTCCGATCGACGTACGCATTTGCGCGTGACACAGTAAGCCAGACGCGACGCAGCGCTTCATGCGGAAGATACCCATTACTTCCGTCCATGCTTCTATGGTACGCCTCGAAGTCTTGCGTGTCGGCCGCATCGCCTTCGAAATCGGCGCCCGAGGAGTCCGGCACCACGCCACCGCAGTATCGCTCGATCATCGAGATGGCTCTGCTCGCAAGATTTCCAAAAGCATTGGCCAGATCCGCCGTGTACCGGTCCTCGAAACGCTCGAATGTGAAACTGCCATCCGCGTCGAACGGCACGTCGCGGAGAAGATAATAGCGGAATGCATCAGTGCCGTATCGGTCAATAGCCTTGCCAAGATCCAGCTGCACCCCTGCGGATTTACTCAGGCGTTCCCCACCAACCTGCACGAAACCGTGCGCCCAAACCCGTTCGGGCAGCTCGATGCCCGCCGACTCGAGCATCGCGGGCCACACAACGCAATGCAGTCGCGTAATGTCCTTGCCAATAACATGCAGATTTGCAGGCCAGCGGGACTGGAAGCCATCGCCTGGAAAGCCGGTTGCCGTGAGATAGTTCGGCAGCGCATCGAACCAGACCCAGGTACCCTGGTATTCCCCATCCGACGACGGCCTGGGGAAGGGAATGGCCCAGAGCAGTCTGGACCGTGTGATGGAGATGTCCTCCAGCCCTTGCTGGATGAGAGCGAGAATTTCGTTCCTTCGGCTGTCCGGTTCCAGAAAGCGGGGACGCTCGACAAATAGCTCGCGCAGAAAGGGCTCGTAGCGCTTGAGCCTGAAAAACCAGTTACGTTCACTTGCCCAGTCGAGGGTACGTGTCGGATGCAGTGTGCACTTCCCGTCGACAATCTCATCCTGCCGCTTGAAGAGCTCGCATCCGACGCAATACCAGCCTTCGTATGCCTGCTCGTAAAAGTCGTCCGGGTTGCGCTCGAAAATGCGCTCGATTAGCGCGCGAACTCCTGTCTTGTGGGAAGGCTCGGTGGTGCGGATGAACTGATCATTCGAGATCGCGAGGCGCGCCCAGACCTCCTGAAAGGTAGCGGCGATCTCATCCACCAATGTCTGAGGTGGCACGCCCCGTTCCGCGGCTGCCTGCGTAACCTTCTGGCCGTGCTCGTCCATTCCCATCAAGAAGTGCACTTGATAGCCGCGCAAGCGGTGGTAACGCGCGATGCTGTCGGCCCCTATTTTTTCGAGCGCGTGGCCAATGTGAGGGTCGCCATTGGCGTAGTCGATTGCCGTGGTGAGATAGAACTTCCTCAAGTCATCCATCTGGCGCACCGCCACCCCCGATCTTGCCCCGCCGTCCACCTCTGCGGCCGCGACGTCTTAGCGGTCGTTCACCTCCGGCTGCGGGTGCTGAGTCGGATATGGATGCCGCGCTGTCCTGTGAATGCAGCACGGATTGTGGGTGCTCAACGACGAACAGGGCCGCCTCGGTATCGTCCGGAACGAGCTCGTCAACAGCCGAATCCTGATAGGCAACATCCTGGTCGGTGTCGTCCAGAGTTGCCATTCCCGCGAGTGTTTCGCCGCCGGCAGCGCCCTCCTCAATTTCGCGCCTGAGATCGGCAAGCAATACAATGCGAGCTTCTCCGTCGAGACCACGCAGCGTAACGCGATCGCTGAAGATGTCGTTGGATATAACCTTTTCCTCGCCGCGCGATGTGACCAACACCCTTCCTTCCTTGGGAAAGCGCTTGCGGCTGGCGACGTAGAATTCATGCTCGTACCGCAGGCAGCACATCAGTCGGCCGCAGGCTCCGGATATTTGCGAGGGATTCAACGATAGCCGCTGGTCCTTGGCCACCTGCAGGTTTACGGGCCGAAGATCCGGTAGCCAGGAGGAGGAACAGTAGCGCCGCCCACACCGGCCGATTCCATCGAGCCGCTTGGCCTCGTCACGCACGCCGATCTGCTTGAGCTCAATGCGCGTTCGGAAGAGTGCCGCCAGGTCACGAACCAGCACCCGGAAATCAACGCGTCTTTCAGCCGTGAAGTAGAATGTCAGCTTCTTCCGGTCCCACTGCCACTCGGCATCAGTAAGCTTCATGACGAGGCCGTTGGCTTTTATCCGATCCATGGCTCGGCGCCGCGCGTCCTCGTCCTGCGCAGGAAGACTCGCCGCCCTGATCGCCTCATCGGGCGTGGCCAGGCGAAGCACGCGCTTGTTCGGTGTTTCGGTGCCGCATCCATGCGCGCAGCCGCCGCATCGCTTGGCCGCGAGCTCCCCGATAGCGTGAACCCGTCCGAGATCCTCACCGCGGTCGGCCTCGACGATAACCGCGCTCCGCAACGCGAGAGCGTCCCCGCCCTCGTAGTTGTAGAACTGTTTGCGATTTCCCTTGAACTCAACCTCGATCAACGCCGGCACGGTCACTCCGCGAATGCGCCCATATGGAGGAATTTCTGTCGTCGTCGCCGGACGAGCTTTTCCGGCTTGTAGCGGCGCAAGTCGTCGAGATGCCGGACGAGCGCTGCCTGGAGAGCTCTGGCGGACTCCTCGTGATTCGCGTGCGCCCCACCAAGAGGCTCGGGGACGATCTCATCGATAAGCTTGAGCCTGACGAGATCTTCAGCCGTGAGCCGAAGCGCCGTCGCCGCTCGCTCCTTCATCTCAGGGCTCTTGCCATCCTTCCAGAGGATGGCTGCGCACCCCTCGATAGTTATGACGGAGTAGATCGCATTCTCCAACATCAGCACGCGATCGGCGACACCCAGCGCGAGAGCTCCTCCAGAACCACCTTCACCGATCACGGTCGCGACGATCGGCGTCTCGAGGCGGCTCATCTCGAACAGATTTCTCGCTATTGCTTCAGACTGTCCGCGCTCTTCCGCGCCCAATCCGGCCCATGCCCCGGGCGTATCAATAAAGGTAATCACTGGAACGTGAAACTTCTCAGCCAACTTCATTAACCTGAGCGCTTTCCGGTAACCTTCGGGATGCGGCATACCGAAGTTGCGCCTGAGATTTTCCTTGGTATCCCGGCCCCGCTGATGGCCGATGATCATTACTGTTTCGCCATCGAGGCGCGCCCAGCCACCCACGATCGCGGCGTCCTCGCGATACAGCCGGTCGCCATGCAGCTCAACAAAATCGGACAGTACCAGGCGGATGTAGTCGAGTGTGAAGGGGCGTTTCGAGTTGCGCGCCACCTGTACGCGCTGATAAGGAGTCAGATTCTTGTATACCTCCGCGCGCATCGCTGCCAGTCTGCGCTCCAGCGGTTCGAGCCCGTCGGTGCCACCTGTTAGCTGCTTTCCCGCTCCCTTTCTGATCTCCTCAATCTGGCGTTCCAATTCGATGATGGGCTTCTCGAAGTCAAGCGACGTACCCATGCCGTCAGCTCCCGCGTATGAGCTTGACGCGCGCCTGACCCAGCAGCGCACGAAGCGATTGCAATGACGCCGACGTCACCGATACCTTGAGCGACCTCGAGCGAAGACGTGCCTGCGTGCCGTTTCCGTCGTTCCAGCGCACCTCGATAGGCGCCGATCCCGCGTGCAGCTCGACGATGTCCCGTACATCACTAATAACGTCAGCTGGGAGCTTGGCGTCGGTACTGAGATCCAGCAAGACCCCAACGCTTCCCGTCGCACGCAATTCAGCGAAAGGCGTGACAGTGTCGACGATGAATGTCGGATTGTCCGATCCCTGATCCCTCCTCGGATAACCTCCCTTGAGGAGCACCGGAACATCGGCCTTTATTCTCGCGCCGAGAAGCGTCCAGGCTTCGGGAAAAACGGTCACCTCGCAGGAGCCGGAGAAATCTTCGACTGTAAGTCGCGCGAACTCGGCTCCGGTACGCTTGCTGGTCTGTCTCTTGATGCCGGTAACCACTACGCCGAGGGCGATCGGCTGGTCGCTCCAACCTCCGAGCTGCGACACCGTGTGTGTCCCGAAGAGCTCAACTTCCGTGCGGAATGGCTCGAGCGGATGTCCCGAAATGTAGAAGCCGAGAATCTCCTTTTCCTTTGCGAGCCGTTGCGCATCCTGCCAGGGCGATACGACCGGCAGAGCGGCGTTCAACGACGGGACGTGGCCCGTAGCGTTCAGCTCGTCGCCGAAGAGAGATACCTGCCCTGTCTCACGCTCCGACTGTCGTAGAGCCGACTCAGAGATCGCGACATCGAGGGCGGCGTCGAGCTGAGCGCGATGACCGCCCAGGCCGTCGAGTGCGCCGGCGCCGATAAGCGCTTCAAGTACGCGTTTGTTGCAGATTCGCAGATCTATCCGCCTGGTGAGATCGAACAGCGATATGAATGCGCCGTCAGCCCTCGCCCCGAGGACCGAATCCAGCGCCGATTTCCCGACGTTGCGGATAGCGCCGAGTCCGAAGCGAATGCGTTTGGGGCCCACCACCGTGAACTTGTACCCGGACTCGTTCACATCCGGGGGCAGCACCTCGATTCCCAGCTCGCGAGCTTCGTTGATGTACTTGACCACCGAATCCGCATCGCCAATCTGCGACGAAAGCAGAGCGGCCATGAACTCGGCAGCATGATGCGTCTTGAGCCAGGCAGTGTGATACGAAAGGATCGAATATGCAACTGAATGCGACTTGTTGAATCCATACCGCCCGAACGTCTCGATTTGACTGGCCAGCTCCGTAATGACTTTCCTGTCATAACCGCGAGCCACCGATTTCTCTATGAACTTTCCGAGCTCGGTGCGGATGAGTCCCGAATCCTTTTTGCCAACTGCCTTTCGGAGGACATCGGCTTCGGCGAGCGAGATGCCGGCCAGCGTCTGAGCAATGCGCATCACCTGCTCCTGATAGGTGATGACACCGTACGTCGTCGATAGGATGCTCTCGAGCTCTGGCAGTCGGTACGTCACGGCCTCGTCGCCGCGCTTGCGCTGGATGAAAACTCGATGCATACCCGCGTCGAGTGGTCCGGGGCGCATTAGCGCGTTCGACGCGACCAGATCGTCGAAACGGTCGCATCGCATGCTGCGCAGCATGTCCGTGGCCAGCGGCGATTCGAACTGGAAGACGCCGGCCGTCCGTCCCGCGCGCAGTATCCTGTAGGTCTCGGGATCGTCGAGCGGAATTGCGTGGAGATTCAACGGTGTCCCCGTGCGCTTCTCTATCATTGCCGTGGCGTCGTGAATCACGGTTAGCGTCGTCAGGCCAAGAAAGTCCATCTTGAGCATGCCGGCTTTTTCCAGGCCGTTCATATCGTACTGCGTAACGACAACCTGTTCTTCGTCCGTGCCCGAGCCCGCGCCTCTGGTGTTCTGCGTGCAGATGGGTACGTAATCGTCCAGTGGTCCAGGGGCGATCACGACTCCCGCGGCGTGAACGCCCGCGTGGCGCGACAACCCCTCCAGCGAGATCGCGAAATCGAGTAGTTGAGTGTACCGCGGGTCTGTCTTGTACAGCTTGCTGATTTCAGGTGTCTGCTTGACGGCCTCTTTCACCGTGAGGGAAAAGTTCGGCTGGTTAGGGATGAGCTTCGCCAGCTGGTCCGTTTCGGCAGGAGTGAAGCCCAACACTCGCCCCACATCCTTGATCACCGCACGCGACTTCATGGTGCCGAAAGTGATTATCTGCCCGACGGAATCGCGTCCGTATTTTTGGCGCACGTACTCGATCACCTCTCCCCGGCGCTCGAAACAGAAGTCCACATCGATGTCGGGCATTGAGATGCGCTCCGGATTCAGGAAGCGCTCAAACAGAAGATCGAATCTGAGAGGGCAGACGTCGGTGATGCGTAGTGCGTAGGCGACGAGGGATCCCGCGGCGGAGCCCCGACCCGGCCCCACGGGAATGCCGCGATCGCGTGCAGCCTTTATGAAATCGTACGTTATCAGGAAGTAACCGGCGTAGCCGGTATGCGTGATAACGCCGAGCTCGTATTCCATGCGCTCGCGAACGTGAGGTGGCAGGGGGCTACCGTAGCGCTCCTCCGCACCCTGCTCGACGAGCCGCACCAGGAGGTCATTCTCGGTGGTAAAGCCGGCGGGTAGGGGAAATGAGGGAACGTGATACTTCTTGGAGAACTCGATCCCTGCCTCGTCAGCAATTCGGAGCGTGTTCTCGATGACCGCAGGCCGGTCTGGAAAGCGTTCATTCATCTCCGGGGCGCTCTTGAAGTAGAGTCCGCGGTCATACTTCATGCGGTCGGCGTCGCTTCGATCCTTGGCGAGTCCGATGCAAAGCAGAACATCGTGCGCGTCATGATCACTCTCACGCATGAAGTGAGCGTCGTTGGTAGCGATCACTGGAACGCCCATGTCGTCCGCGAGGCGGAAGATCTGCCGATTGAGCTCGGCCTGGCCGGGCGAGTCGTGTCCCTGCACCTCCAGGTAGTAACGCCCAGGAAAAACCTCCGCGTACCAGGCCGCGGCGGCTTTTGCTTCCTCGTACCGGCCATTCAGCAGGTGGGATGCAACTTCCCCCGCCATGCAAGCAGAGGAAACAATGATCCCTTCGCTGTAGCGGGCCAGCAGCTCGCGATCGACGCGCGGCTTGCTGTAGAATCCTTCGGTGAAAGCCAGAGAAGAGAGCTTCACCAGGTTTCGGTAGCCCTGAGCATCGCGAGCAAGCAGTACGAGGTGGAAGTATGGCTTGGTGGTAACGCCAGCGTCATTCTTCTGCCTTCCCCGTTCACGGCGGCTGCCTGGCGCCACATAGGCTTCCATGCCTATGATAGGCTTTACATTGGCCTTCTTGGCTTTCTCCTGGAATTCCCACGCCGCGTGGAGATTTCCATGGTCAGTGATGGCGAGAGCTGGCTGCTCCAGCTCCTGAGCGCGCTCGATGAGGCTATCGATGCGGTTAGCGCCATCAAGAAGAGAATACTCCGAATGACAATGGAGATGAACGAAAGACATTACCGCGGCGTCAAGGTAGTGTTGCGAGGTGGGATTGATGGCAGGGAAGTCGGCCCAGTCGGCTCTCGGCGATTGACCGTGGTTGAGGCGCGAAGGGTTGCAGCCAGTGTGTCTCCGCCGTTCTGCCAGCTTGAATAATAGCAGTATCGAGAGACCTTACCAGTGACGGGAATTAAAATCGGTTGCGGCGGGTATTTATGACTGCGGATCGCGGAAAGAGCTCCTTCAAGATCAAGGGGTCAGAGTTGTTGAAATGCGATCAAGGATCAGAGTCATTGAAGGGGTCAGGAAGGGATCAGTACCCTTAACCTCGTCTTTGAGTCGATCGGCAGTCCGCTACCCTGTCCCCAACTGAGCCCATCGTCAGGGCCCCGATATCCGAACCCGATAGCGCCGCTGGGCGTTCGCAATGCAGTTTGCACTCACTACGCCGGTGCCATGGGCGGCGGCACGTAGTTGGCGTTACAGGGTAAAGGAATGACCTTGGGCATTGGCAAGACGTCGCCCTTCTGGGATATTCATTAGTTCACAGGACCCTCCCGCCCAATCTCGCTATTAATTTTCCTTCTCTTGAGGGTGACATGGTTTTTCGCCGTTTTCCACTAGCCGTGTTCGTTATAGCCACTCTGGCATGCAGTAAGGACGGTGGCAACGGTCCTCCGGACGAGGAGACCATCTACACGATTGCTATTCAGGGGGGCGACGGCCAACAGGGGGCGGCGGGGAGTATCCTGTCCCTGCCACTGCAGCTCAAGGTCACGGACCCCGCCGGCGAACCGGTTCGAAGCGTAGCGGTTGTATTCCGCCCAGCCGCACAATCCGGAGTTTCTCTGAGCGACACCGTCGTGGGAACCGGAATTGATGGAATTGCCCGTGTGGACGCGCGCCTCGGATCTCAACAGGGCGAGTATACGATTGCCGCTGCGTTTGTGAGAGGCCAGGAAGAGAATACGGAAGTCTTTCGTGCTACTGGAACACCAGGTCCGACACTGACCGGGAGCTCGAAGCAGAGTACACAGGCGGGGGACACGATAACGCTCACCGGAACCAGCTTCAATTCAACACAGGCGGGCAATACTGTTTTCTTTGGCTCAGCGCGCGCTCGAGTGATCAGTGCGACGACTTCGAGCATCACCGTCGTCGTGCCGCCTTGCGTAGCGCCTGGTACCATTCCCCTGCGCGTTGAAGTAGGAACCGCGAGCACCACCAGCATCAATATCACGTATGTGCAGACGTCCCCGACGCTCACACTGGCTTTGTACGAGGGCATCACGATAAGTGGAACAGAGTTGGGCAATTGCCTGCGGCTGCCCGGCGATGGGGCCAGTTACCTCGTGGTACCTCAGTTCGCGAGCGCCTCCGTACCCCTTGCGACACACTCGTTCCAGCTCGGTAATTCGTCCGCTGTTGTACCGCAAAGCCTGGCGGCGTCGCTCGATCGCAGCGTACGAGAGGGTGCTACTTCGCTGCAGTCGCGTTTCGATCTGGCCTTGCGCGCGGCAGAACGCCGCATGCCAGTGCCATCGGCCGCCGAGCTCGCGTCAAACCGGCAAATTTCGCTCGAAGCGCTCACCCTCAATAGCACCCGCACCTTCCGCGTTCTGTGCTCTCTCGATCCCGAAGAAAGCTGCTTCAAATCCGCAACGGCGAAGCTGAAGCATATTGGCCAGAATATTCTCCTGTATATCGACGAGAAATCGCCGGCCAACGGATTGACTGATTCTGAGCTCACGAACTTTGGCAAGCTGTTCGACGAAACGCTGTATCCAATCGATCTACGCACTTTTGGGCCAGAGTCGGACATCGACGGTGACGGCAAGGTCATCATGTTGCTGACCCCGATCGTGAACGCACTCTCGCCCAAGCCGGGATGCAGCACGGATGGGCAGGTGTTGGGATTCTTCTTCGGCTTCGACCTTTCCAGCCGCAGCAGTGACTCGAACAAGGGCGAAATCTTCTATGGATTTGTGCCCGACCCGAGCGGCCAGTTCAGCTGCGCGATCTCGAAAGAGACCGTGGAGAGTTTGCTGCCCAGCACCTTCATCCACGAGTTACAGCACATGATTTCCTACAATCAGCATGCTCTCGTGCGTGGTGGAAGCCAGGAGACGGATTGGCTCAACGAAGGACTCAGCCACCTCGCTGAGGAGCTTGCTTCCCGGCATTACGAGAACAAGTTTCCGCCTCCCACCGGGCGTAGCAGCCCCGGCAATCTCTTCCCCGATTCTGCGTTCGGCTTCATTTCCGAGCAGCTGACCAACTCCTACTCCTGGCTTCTCGACCCCGAGAGCACGTCTCTAACACTCTTTGAGACGAATGAATGCTGCGAGGGACGCGGAGCGGCATGGCTCTTCGTTCGATATCTCGGGGATCTCAGGGACAGCACGATATACGCTCGCCTTGTACAAACGAGCCGGACAAGCGTTGAGAACGTTGAGAATGTGATGGGTGAAGCGTTTACCTCGGTGTTCGCTGATTTTGGGATGGCACTCTACACTGACAGCCTTCCGGGGGTGCCACGCAATGCCGTGAGTCCTCGATTGCGGTTCAAGTCGCGAAATCTTCGGCACCTGTATGACGCCTTGTATCGAGCTGCCAACCGCACTTCCCCAAACCCGAATTTTCCTCGGCCCTTTCCTATCCTCGTCAAGAATCTGCCATACAACCTGGCAGTGAATGGCGCCATGGTGCCAAGCACGTTCGCCTATTACCAGCTCGACACGCCGCCGGGGAGTGCGCCGGCAGGCCTCAGGTTCGCGACACCGGCGGGCGCGGCGTTCAATCCGGACCTGAAAGCGCAGGTGGGAATTTTCAGGTTGCGGTAAGCGAGAAGTCAGCGGCAGCTCCAGCGATGGCCTCAAGGGCTTGTGATGATCAACGAGCTGGGAGGCTCGCTATTGAACCGAGGTTGCAGCTGATGCAGACATTGGCACTGAGACAACCAATAACCCGTAACCCGGGGGCGAGATGTTGCGGGCTGGTGTCAGTACCACTGTCAGTCTCAGGGTCGTTGCCGGTGTTATTCGTAGTCGCAGTGGCCCTTGACCAGCAACCGGATGCCGAGGCTGGTCTGGTTCATTTCGGGTGCATGTCTGCTACTGCCTCCGAGCGTACGGGCTCAGAATTCCGCAACCGCGGCCGTATTCCTCCGCCTGCCAGCCAGCACTCGTGCGCTCGCGTTGGGCAATGTCTATCCTGCCCAAGGCGGAGATGAGGCGGCGATCTTTTACAATCCTGGCCAACTCGCTGGTCCAAACAAGCTTTCGGCGGGAATGTCCGTCCAGCGCCACATTCAATCAACAAGGTTGGCAACAATTGCCGCGAGGCATTCGTTGGGTGCTGGCGTGGTTGGAATTGGAATTCACGCGCTCGATTACGGCACTACGGAGGAGATTGCGGCTGAACCCGCAGGCGGCTTGGGCTCGCCTACCGGTCAAGCGATATCGGCGACAGACTTCGCGGCGGCTTTGGCTTATGCGGTAAAGCGCGGAAGATTCCGCGCAGGCGGAAGCGTGAAGGTTGTGCGTCAGCAGATTGCGGGCTCAAGCGGCGGGACGGGTGCGTTGGACGCTGGTGTGGCAGTAGACTTCTGGAAAGACGCAGGTATCGCGATTTCCGTGAATAACATCGGCGGTCGCATCACGCTTTCAGGGACAAGCGCGCCCATCCCGGAAACAGCGCGGCTGGGGATAGCTTCGCCATCCGAGCGTTTTGGGCCGTTGCGGGCGCGTGCAGTCGCTGAAGTGGTGCACGAGCGTGGGCAGGGTGCTGGAGCGGCCGGCGGTGCGGAGATGGCATGGACTGCGTCCGAAAGCGTCGTTCTGCAAGGGAGAGTAGGCGCTTCGGCTCGGCGTTTGAGCGCAGCGTCCCCCATCTCATTCGGGGGCGGTCTCGAGGTTCGCAACTTTGCGCTCGACTACGCTTACCAGGATTTCGCCGCGCTTGGCGCGACGCATCGTGTAGGAGTCCGATGGTGGGCGAAACGAAAGTGAAAGGGCGAACGCGTTGGCGGCGTGCTGTCGGCGCTGGCGCCGTGGCCGGCGTGGTGCTGTTTTCCCTCACTCCTCTGGGATGCTATCTCAGCAGGGCGGGCTGGGAAGAAGCGAAGATTCTTCGCGGCCGAAAGCCGATTGGCGAGCTGGTTCGAAATTCTACCGTCGACCCCGTGACTCGTGGCAAGCTCGCTCTCGTTCTCGATGCACGAGAGTTTGCGGCGGATTCAGTCAAGCTGGATGCGGGTGAGAGCTTCACGAAGTTCACGCAACTCGAGCGCGACACGCTTGTTCTGGTACTCGCTGCCGCGTACCGCGACAAGCTTGAGCGGTACACGTGGTGGTTCCCGATTGTCGGGCGGGTTCCCTACAAGGGATTCTTCGACTTCGCCGCGGCACGCCGTGCCGCCGCCGATCTCGAACGAAAGGGTTTCGATGTAACGCTGCGCCCCTCGTCTGCATTCAGCACCCTTGGGTGGTTCAACGATCCTCTGCTGTCCACCACTCTGGGCGCAGATTCCGTGGACCTTGTCAATACAGTGATCCACGAACTGACCCACAACACGTTCTATGCTCCAGGGCAGGCGGTATTCAACGAATCGTTCGCCAATTTCGTGGGGGCGCGAGGGGCGACATGGTTCTTCGCCTCGCGCGGCGATACGCTGTCCGCGGCTGCGAGCGATGCGCGCTGGGAGGATGAGAAGATCCTTGGCGCATTCTACGACACACTCTACCATACGCTCGACTCTGCGTTCAAGGCCAACCCCGCGAGCGTGGAGGCACGACTGGGGGCCAGGAATTCCATTTACACCGCGGCGCGCGCTGCGCTGATCCGCGATGTGGCCGGCAAGCTCAAGACGATTCCGCTTCGCGCCGTCGAGCGAATTCGTCTGGATAACGCCACCCTTTTGGCCAGGCGAATCTACCTGACGGATCTCGAGCTGTTCGACGCAGTATATGAAGGCGAAAATCGAGACGTTCGGCGCGCGATTGCGCGGATTATCACCATCGCGAAGACCTCACCAAAGGATCCGTCAGCTGGTCTCCGGGCCTGGGTAAAGCAGGAACCAGGTTCCAGGAACCAGGAACAAGGAGGCATCTAAGAGTAGAAAGCTGGTTCCCCCTGATTCCTGGTACCCGGTTCCTGATCCCTCCTCCTGTTCACGCTCCTCCGAATCTCCCTCGCAACAGCGCCCGAACATCCATTACGGGCTGCGCTCCCCGGCTTTGAGTTTCGGGAACTTCGACTTCAGGCATGGCCACCACCTGTTTCATGGACGCTCGCACACCGTGGTCGATGAACCGGGAGAGCTGGGCCATGGAGCTTCCGCCGCCCCTCGAAGCGAAGCCCCCGATCGGGTAGGTGACATATAGTTCGTCACGCGCTCTTGTCATCGCTACGTACATCAGCCGCCGTTCCTCATCCGCATCCTCCGGATTTCGGAGAGCACGGGTCGATGGAAACCAGCCATCAAGCGCCCAGATAAGAAATACTGCATCCCATTCGCGGCCTTTTGCGCTGTGCGCGGTGCTCAGAATGAGGGCGTCGTCGTCTTCGGGAGAGCCTGATGCCAGATCCTGAGTCGAGGACGGCGGTTCCAGAGCGAGCTCGGCCAGGAACGCCGCGCGGGACGGATATTCGCCGGCAATGGCTTCCAGGCGATCGAGATCGGAGAGGCGAGGTTCCGCGCGGTCGTACCGCTCGCGCAGGATGTCGTCATACAGAGTCCGGATGCGCGTGATCTCCGCGCTCACGTCGGACTGGTTTTGCTCTCCGTTCAGCTGCGCCCCCGAGCCGCCCGTGCCAAGTGCCTCCAGCAGCGTGATCAGTCGCGCGTACGCTTCGCGAGCACGCGGAGGTGGAACGAAATCCACGAGGGCTCGCTTATCCCACGCATGCTGAACAAGTGCGGCTATCGCGCGGCGAGCAGTGGTGTCACCGATACCTGGAAGCAGGAGGAGGACGCGGTACCAGCTGACTTCGTCGCGCGGATTCTCGACGAGTCGAAGGAAGGCCAGCATGTCCTTGACGTGCGCCGCCTCCAGAAACTTGAGACCACCCCATTTCTCGAACGGGATTCTTCTATTCGTCAGCTCGATCTCGAGCTCAGCGGACATGTAGCCTGCGCGGAAGAGTACCGCGATATCGCGCAGAGACGTTCCCTCTTCGTGCAGCTCCAGAATTCGATCGACGACAAATCTCGTTTGCTCGTGCTCGTCCTTGGCCGCGACGAGTGTGGGTCGATCGCCACCGCTGCGCTTTGTATGGAGCGTTTTCGTGTAACGCTCAGGAGCTCGAGAGATCAGGATATTCGTGACATCCAGAATGGCCTGCGTCGAGCGGTAGTTCCGCTCGAGAGGCACGACCGTGGCGCCGGGCCATTGCGCCGGAAAATCGAGAATGTTGCGAAAATTCGCCCCTCTAAAGGAATAAATGCTTTGCGCATCGTCGCCCACCACAGTCACGTTCCGATGCGTACGTCCCATGGCACGGAGAACGCGCGCCTGCAGCACATTGGTATCCTGATACTCGTCAACGAGAATGTGATCGTACCGATCCGCTATGCGCCGTCCCAGGTCTGGTTGCTCCGCCATGGCTGCCCAGAAGAGGAGGAGATCGTCGTAATCCACGAGATTCCGCTCTCCCTTCCGCGCCGTGTAGTCGGCGAATATGCGGATGATGTCCTGCGCGTCATCCACGAACTGCGGATACTCGTCACGCAGGATGTCCTCAACGACGATCTCGGTGTTGACGTGCCGGGAGTATACGCGCTGCAGGGTTTCCTTTTTGGGAAAGCGGGATTTACGCTGGCCGTAGCCAAGGTTGCCGCGCGAGATACCCATGAGGTCTTCCGAGTCACCCTGATCCATGATGGAGAAGTCTCTCGCTACGCCCGCCTGCTCACCGTATGCGCGAAGCAGCCTGTGAGCAGTGCCGTGGAACGTGCCGCCGTGTACACGGGTGCTCGCGTTGCCCACCAAACGCTCCACCCTTCCAAGCATCTCCTGCGCCGAGCGCCGGGTGAACGTGAGGAGCAGAATCCGCTCGGGCTTCACGCCCCGCTCGACAAGGTGCGCGACCCGGTACACCAGCGTTCTGGTCTTCCCCGTTCCTGCGCCGGCGATGATCAAGAGCGGTCCATCGCCAAATGTGGCCGCGGCATGCTGCTCGGGGTTGAGCTCGCTGGCGAAATCGCGCGCGGGCGCGGAAGGTTCGGCGTTCAGAGTGCTCGGCTCAGTCATGGAGGAAGCAATATACCGAGGCGGGCATGAGGTATCATCACTGCGTCGCGCACGCAGCCCGTCCAGCGCAGCACTCAGCTGGTGGAGGCGTATACTGCCAGGGCGGAGGAGTCGACAGACCTCGGAAGCAGAGAAAAAACTTCACAAAACGCGCGAGAGACGGCGTCTTCGACGGCCGCCATGCCAACCTTCCTGCCGAGCTCACGAGCTATGGATGTCATTTCCACATCCTGAATGCCACATGGTACGATGAGGTCGAAGTATGAGAGATCCGTTGTTACGTTGAGCGCGAACCCATGCCATGTAACCCAATCGCGAGCGTGAACGCCTATGGATGCAATTTTGCGAAGCGCCACCTCATTGCCTTCCGAGGATGCGCGCGTCCAGACGCCGGTGTATCCGGCGCTGCGTTGGCCAGCGATCCCGAAGTCTTCGAGCACACGGACGAGGGCATCCTCCACACAGCGGAGATACCAGTGAAGATCCAGTTTATGGCGCTTGAGATCGACAATGGGATAACCAACAAGCTGACCTGGTCCGTGAAAAGTCACGTCTCCGCCGCGTTCGACTTCGAATAGCTCGACGCCCTCAGCTCTTAGAACTTCTGCTGACGAGATGAGATTTGCGCGCTTGGACTTCCGTCCAAGAGTGACGACAGGAGGATGCTCAACAAGCAGCAGGACATCATGGCTAACCTCTCCCGTGATCCGTGCTTTCGCCACGGATCGCTGGAGCTCCAAAACCTCGTAGTATGGAACGGTGCCAAGGCGGACAATCCAGAGCTCCGGAACCGGGGTTGAGGGATTGGGAGTGAACGAGTCCGCTCCCCGGGAGTCCGGCTGTTCGGAACCGAAGCTCGCAGGCTCCCCACCCGCTACCCCCGACTCCGCATCAGGCATGTATCATCTTGCCCATTGAATCCAGCGCCGCTTCAGCGACGGCTTCGGAAAGCGTCGGATGAGCATGAATCGCCAGATCGATCTCCTCAACCGTGTACTCATTCTCCCGCGCCAGCGCGAGCTCATGAATCAGCTCCGTCGCGTGCGCGCCGATAATGTGTGCTCCAAGAATCTCGCCGTATTTCGCGTCGCGGATGATTTTCACGAACCCCTCCGTCTCGCCTGAGGTGCGCGCGCGTCCGTTTGCGGAAAAGGGGAACTTGCCGACCTTGTACTCCAGCTTCCTTTCCTTGCATTGCTCTTCGGTGAGGCCGATGGAAGCCACTTCGGGGTGACAGTAGGTTGCGCTCGGTATGTTGCCGTAGTTCACCAGGTGGGCCTGTTGACCAGCGAGTAGGTCGGCGAGAACGAGGCCTTCGCGCGAGCCCTTGTGCGCAAGCATGGGCGGGCCCGCAACGTCACCAATCGCGTAAACTCCTGGTGCGGAAGTCTCCATTTTCTCGTTGATCTTGATGAAGCCGCGCTCGGTGAGCTGCACGCCTCCTTCTTTCAGCCCGAGGTCTTCCACGTTGGGAGCTCGTCCCGCCGCGACGAGTACCTTCTCCACCTCAAGATCCTGTTGTTTTCCGCCTGCGGTGATGCTCAGTGTCACAGCGTCCTTTCCGATCCTGACGTTGCCGATCTTCGCGCTAGTCAGAATATCGATCTTGCGCTTTTTCAGATTCTTTGCAAGCTCGGCGGAGACTTCCGCATCCTCGATCGGAAGGATACTCGGCAACACTTCGAGCAGAGTTACCTGCGTTCCGAAAGCGTTGAAAACGTCCGCGAATTCGCAACCCACTGCGCCTGCGCCGATTATCGCGAGGCTCTTTGGCGCACTCTCGAGGATGAGCACCTCGTCCGAGGAAAGCACCGTGGTCTTATTGAGCTCCAGTCCGATTTGTGGAAGTCCCTTGACGCGCGAACCAGTGGAAATAACGATGGCTCTTTTCGCTTCGTGCATCTCTTCCTTGCCGGTGGCCAAGCTCACAAGAACAGTCTTGATGCCCTTTTCAATGTTCTTTCCGGTTGAGAGCTTCGCAGTACCCTTTATGTAGGTGATTTTGTTCTTCTTGAAGAGAAATTCCACTCCCTTGGAATTCTGCTGGCTTACGGATCGCGAACGTTTCATCGCAACGCCGTAATCGAATGAAAGCTCGCCGGCCGTAATACCGAAATCCCTGGAAGAGCGCATCCTGTTCGCCAAAGCTGCACTCTCAAGCAACGCCTTGGCGGGGATGCACCCCCACAGCACGCACGTTCCCCCCAGTGCTTCACGCTCGACAACGGCAGTGGAAAGCCCGAGTTGAGCGCACCGGATCGCTCCTACATAACCGGCCGGTCCGCCGCCAATAAAAATCACGTCGAAGGAAGCCATGGTTGCCTGAAGTTCGGGTAGCAGGAAAGGAATTGAAGGCAGTATTCTCGCCGCCGGGCGGTCTGGTATCTCGTAGCGAGACATTACCTCTGGAGACGGCGGAAGATACGAAGGCAGTGCTTCATGCCGCTACAGCTTTAAGAAGTCGCCTCTGCTGAGAAAAAAAATGCAACAGCACATGTCTTGCAAAGAAGAAGTCCAACGCCGCACATATACGCCGTTAAGGAAATAAACGCACCGACCCCTGAACAGGTGAAATGGAGAGCGGCTGGCTCATCCGGCTCCCTGCGTGGCGAGAGATGCCATCACGTTCT
>JACMME010000023.1 GCA_014379205.1 Gemmatimonadaceae bacterium | reverse complement strand
TAAGCTCCATCAGCGTCCGAGTGCACGGCCAGCGCCGCCAACCGTTCCAGGAAGAAACCGGAATCCAGCAGATCGTCCGAATCGAGAAACAAGCACGCCGTACCGTGTGCCTCAGCCAAACCTCGATTTCGCGCCGCTGGTGCACCCTTCCGCGGCTGCCGAATCAGACGCACGGAAGGATAATCGCGTGCTATCATATCCCCACCGCCATCGGCGGAGCCGTCGTCTACGACGATGACTTCGATTCGGACGCCGGGTTGGCGTTCGTCGGCCATGGAATCCAGAGCGTAACGCACAAGCCGCGCGCGGTTGTATAGCGGCAGAATTACCGAGACATCGATCACCTTCCGCTGTTCAGTCGGCCGCAGGTCAATCTGCTCGCTTGCGTGCAGCCACAAACATGATATCGCCTAGATTGAGCCACACACCGACACTGCGCGCTCGCCGCTCCCCAGCCAGCTTCAGAAGGGTCCCGGCAAGCCCCCCGGAAGCCCCACCGCGCAACCGTATTGATGCAAGCAGATTGAAGATGGTATGGAAGTACGCCGCCGTCTCTATCCCGACGACCTGCAGCCCTACCCGCTCGCACAATCGCGAGATCGTCGCTCGAGAAAAATAGTTCAGGTGCGAAGGCGGATGTATTTGTCTCCAGCTCGCCCCTCGCACGCGGGCGTTCAGGGCCCCTATGTCGCCAGTCGTAAGAAACAACATTCCGTTACTGGACAGCAGCGAGGCAGCCTTGGCCAGGAGAGCGTCCGGTGATGGAATGTGTTCGATAGTGTCCCAGACGCATATGGCATCGAAGCGCTCACCGGGGAAGTTCATGGCGAGAAAATCGTCCTCGCGGGCGTCCAGCCCCAGCGTTGCCCGCGCATACTCGAGCGGTACTGCGCAAATATCCACCCCAGCTACGCGATCGAAATGCCGGCGAGCCTCATCGAGAAACAGACCATATGCGCAACCTACCTCGAACAGGGATCCCGCGAGGGGCATGTAATGCGCAATCTGCCTCAAGTGCATGCGCATGGAACGTCGAAGCGAATCTTGCTGCCCGAGGTAATCTGGATACTCACCGCCGGTGAAATAACCTTCATCATACAGCGCCGCGATCGCTTCGGGATCTGCGCCCTGGTAACTGATGAAACCACAGGCTCGGCAGCGGTCAAGGCGAGCGAGAATACGCTCGGTCTCCAGCGCGCCGGCACAGACGGCGCAACGCTCCGTATTCAGGACTGCGCTACTTGTCAGGCTTGTCACCGCTCCGGATTCGTATGCGGCTCAAGACATACGCCGGGCGCGCTCGCACTTCATTGTAAATGCGCGCCACATACACGCCGATGATCCCGACAAAGGCCAGAATTATGGAGTTGAGGAACAAGGTCACTCCAACTGTTGAGGCCCAACCGGGTGGTCG
This sequence comes from Gemmatimonadaceae bacterium, assembly GCA_014379205.1. Classification (GTDB taxonomy): domain Bacteria; phylum Gemmatimonadota; class Gemmatimonadetes; order Gemmatimonadales; family Gemmatimonadaceae; genus JACMME01. Next base: position 8,853 of record JACMME010000023.1, on the reverse strand, counting down.
CTCACGGCCAAGCAGAAGCCAAAGAACAATGAACACGAGGTACACCGTACTCAATGCCACAGCAATACCGCCAAGTAAAAGGCCAGCATGCAGTGGTAGACTTGAGAAATCGAAAAGCGCTCGGGCGAAAAGGCCAAAGAGCTGCTTGAAGCCGTACTGCGAGATGCCGGCGGCGCGCTCAGCCGCTACGTATGGTACAACGCACTGCCGGAAACCAACCCAGGGGGTAAGTCCACGATACAGCCGGCTCGCTTCCGGGAGTGTTCGGAGTGCTTCGAGTGCTTGGCGGTCGAGCAACCGATAGTCGGACGCGTGGGGAATGATGTCCACCTGCGAGACGCGCCCGATCATTTTGTAGGCCCACCTCGTTACCAGACTACGCCCGGGATCAAGTCCCACAGTCGTCAACTTTCTGGTGTGGACGACATCGTACCCATTCCGCCAGGCTGCGAGCAGGTTTGACAGCAACGCCGGAGGATGCTGGAGGTCGGCATCCATGCTTACCACGATATCCGCAACCGAGTGTTCAAACCCCGCTGTGAGCGCTGCCTGATGCCCAAAGTTTCGTGACAGAAGCAGATAACCCACGCGGTTGTCGCGTTGATATAACGATTCCAGCACGCCCACAGTTCCGTCGCGGCTGCCGTCGTTGACGAATAGAACTTTCCAGTGCACGTCCAGCGCATCGAGCGACTCAACCAGCGCCTCATACGTCCGAAGCAGCACCAGCTCCTCATTGAAGACTGGAAGCACCACGCACATTTGTGGGCGCTCGATCGTGCGCTGTTCCAGGGGATACGGAAGTGGCATCATCGGCTCAACAGCCGACCGCTCTTGCGTCACGAAACTCGAAGGACGCACCGCGCTGGTATCGCTCTGGACCTGCATCATCATCCGGGTAGCACTATGCGGTACATGTCAGATGCCCGCACGCACTCTGTCACAGGCCGCCCCTATGCTGTCTCCGACTGTCATTCCCTCCTCGTCGTACACAATTACGATACCCCACGCCGGATTCACGGCAACACGATGACTCGCATCGAAAATTGTGGCACGGCCATCGAGAGCATTCGTACATGAAGTAGTCAGGTACACCGGACCCGGCAGTTTCCGCACGGAGAACGCGCGCACAGCGGGAGTCAGCGACCAGCTTTCAATGGCGGATGTGCTGAAAGTACCGATTGCGCTTTGCGCGATGACGAGGACTCCACGTGAGGCTGTCTCCGCCGGCAGCTGAGCCACCGTACGGGCAACACGACGAAGCATCCGCGAACCGTCGCGCACGTCTTCATGGTACCGCCTCGACACCATGCCATTCCAGAGCACAGCGACTCCAACGCAGCAGGCCGCAATTTTTGTCCACTTGGGCTTTACGAGCGATAGGACCGCCCCAAGCGCGAGCGCGACAAACAGCCCTGGCTGATAGAACATGCGTGAAAAAGAGGGGAACCCGGCAAAAGCGAAGCCGATTAGCAAGAGGCCCGACCACGCCGCCATGAGGCAGGCTGGAATGAGAGCTGTTGCGCTTAAAGTCCACGGCCTGTAACGCTCATTCGCAAGCTGGTTCGCTCCTGAATCAGTGCGCGCCTTCGTCACCATGACTGCGCAGAGGACTGCGATCGTGAATGTCGCAAAGGCGGATATCGCTCCAGCGGGAGACGAATCCCACCAGAACGCCCGGCCAGTTCGGAAGAACTCCACAAGCCGCCAAAGGTTATGCTGCGCGAAGCCCACCCATAGCGCCCTCAGGGCCCCGCCGATATCCGCGACTTCGGTACCAGCCAATCCCCGCTGGCTGCCGCCAGCTTGACGCGCCGTGACGTAACCAGATGCCACGAGAGCGACCACCCAAGCGACAGTTACTGCGGCGCTGCACATGGTAATGCGTAAAGCGGCGCGCGCACTAAGCCGCCGCATGGCAACCCCACTCGCCGCCAGAACTCCCACGAACGCCGGTACCGCAAACAGGGACTGCTCGTACAGTGTGAAGCCGACGAGTTGAAGCGCCATGCACCCCATGACAAAGCGCGGCCTCTCGGGCATCTGCGCTACTGCCCGCGCCCAAAAACCGCAGGTGACAGTTAGCAGCGTAACGCTTACTGCCAAATGAGCGTTGCACAACAGCATCCACGCTTCACCAGATGCCGGCGTAAGCGCAAACAGAGCTGTCGTGGCCAGTGCGATGTGCGTGGGCGCCGCGAACAACCGCCGGAGCGCCACGTATAGTCCCGCTAAACTCATCGCGCGCACCGCGAGCATCACCCATGCTACCGACACATCCGTCCAGCGCACGACGGCGGCGAAGGCCTCGATAAGAACGAGTCCTAGCGGTCGAGCCGCACCACCATACTCTTTGAGAAAGGATGATACCAGAAATCCTGGATCCGCTTGAAGTATCCAGTAGTCGTCCGCAAGCGGAGGGATTTCAAGAACAGCATCGAGGCTGCTGAGAACGAGAAGGATGATCGCCGAAGCAGCCAGAATCGACTCACGCGGCCCATAGCGCGTGCGTAATCTCGCTATCGACTCCTTCAGATCTGCTCGCTCGCAATGATGTCGTCTATCACATCGTCGAGCGTCCGCCGCGGCTCAAAACCAATAAGCCGTCGCGCTTTCGCTATATCAGGCACCCTTCGCTGCATATCCTCGAAACCTGGCCGAAACGCCACATCGTACGGTACGAAACGAATTTCCGACGATGAACCAAGCCGCTCGCGGATATGCTCCGCGAGATGCAGAATCGTGACCTCCTGATCCGAGCCGAGGTTCACAACTTCCCCCAACGCCTTATCGTTGTGCACCAGGGCGTGAATCGCGGGAGCGACATCGAGAACGTGCCCGAAGCACCGGCTCTGCGATCCGTCCCCGTAGACAGTCATCTCGGCTCCGTTCTTCGCCTGTTCAATAAACCGTGGGATGACCATTCCGTAAAAAGGCACCTGACGCGGTCCGACCGTGTTGAACAGTCTTCCAACTACGCCTGGCAGCCCATGAGACTCGTGGTACGCAAGCAGTAGAAACTCGTCGACAGCCTTGGAAATCGCGTAATTCCAGCGCCGCTTCGTCGTCGGTCCATACAGCACGTCGTCATCTTCGGCAAAGGGGATCTTCGTGCCCTTCCCGTACACTTCGCTGGTGGAGGCAACAAATATCCGCTTGCCGAACTTTGCCGCTGCACTGAGTGTGACCTCCGCACCCATGATGTTTGTCTTAATGGTCCGGACCGGATCATTGACGACCAGTTGCACCCCCACGGCAGCCGCGAGGTGGTAGACGACATCCACTCGCTCAACTGCCTTCTCGAAGGCGGGATCGTGCGTGATGTCGCTTATCACGTAGCTGAACCCGGTTTTGCCGAGACATCTGGCCAGATTCGACATCCTGCCGGTAGACAAATCATCCCAAACGATCACTTCTTCGCCGTGATCGAGTAGATGCTCAGCGAGATGGCTTCCGATGAATCCGGCGCCTCCTGTAATGAGATTTCGCATTCCGTGCGTTAGAGAGGGGATTATGCTGGAACAGTCACCGACTGCTTCGTTCGATCCGACCAGGCTCCAATAACTGCCGCTGCGAATACCGCTTTGGGAGATTCCGCCGCGCCATGGCTGCCACCAAGCGCCGCTATTGCGCTGCGGCCCGACTCGCGTATCATGTCGCCCGTAATTCCGCTGAGCCACGAATCCAGGGGTGAATTGAAGCCCGTCTTACGGCGATTCGCTTGAGCGGGAGGGCCAAGCTCCGCGTACCAATCGCGCAAAGACCTCTTGCCGATAGAGCCACTTCTCTTCAGCGCGCCAGGTAACCTTTTGGCTGCAGTCAGCACTCCTGTGTCGAGAAACGGTACTCGCGATTCTACGGAGTATGCCATCGATGCCGTGTCGATTTTCGCCAGCATTTGGTCGACCAGCATCGTTGCGCGATCTACCGCAAGCATCTGCTCCAGAGTGCCAGTGCCAGCAAAAAGATCCCATGCTTCGACAGCCATTGTCTCGATCGGATCGTTTGTCGACGAATCGATGCCTAGAAGCCGGAGCTCGTCATCCCGTAGCAACCGGAACTTATCGAGATACACGGCAGCGGGGTGACGGCCGACATGTTCGGCAACCTGGCCCAGCACACCTATCCGGCCCGACATCCCCGCCAATGGAGCAAGTCCTGTTGAAATAAGACGAAACCAGGGAGCTCGAGCCCACGAAGGCACCGCTGGCATGCCTAGATGCCAGTCGTAGCCACCGAACAACTCGTCGCTTCCATCGCCCGACAGTACCACGCGCCGCTGAGGTGCGATGGCTTCGAATAGAGCGTGCAGCCCGACGAGACTAGTGTCGGCAAGCGGCTCATCCAATCCGGAAACCATCGCTTCAAACCGAGACTCGGTCAGTCCGCGGCCTCCTACGGGTATCTCGTGCAAAGTCACACCCAGGTGCGAAGCCATCATGGTGGCTCCTTCGAACTCATCCTCACCGTGCCCGCGATGGCTAGCCGTCCAAGCCTCTATTGCGTCTCGCTCGGAGTGCTTTGCAGCCAACGCCGTCACGATGCCCGAGTCGATACCCGCCGACAAGAGCGCTCCAATGGGGACGTCGGAGACAAGATGAGATCGAACCGCATCCTCGATAGCCAAGCGCACCTCGGCGTCGCCGCCGGAACCCTTGGCCGGCAAGTCCCTCCACCAGCGCCTCTCCTCTACGATGCGGCCGCGTCGCACTCGTAGCCAGCTTCCGGGAGTAACGCGCCGCGCTTGTTTGAGCCCGGACCATGGTGACGGCACGAAACCCCATCGAAGCACTGCCGCCAGCGCTTCATCGTTTGTTGTGCGTGCCACCGAATCGTCTGCCAGTATTGCCAAGAGAGTCGAACCAAACGTCAGCCCGGCCTCATGCTCCGCGATTACGAGGGGCTTGATCCCCAGTCGGTCGCGCACGAGATACAGGTCGCGAGTGCGAGCGTCCCAGAGCGCAAATGCAAACATACCATCGGCGGCGGAACAGCACCCGTTGATTCCGCCGTCCTCGTACAGATGGATGAGTACTTCCGAATCGCTATGACTCCTGAAACGATGCCCGCGTTGCAGCAATGAATGTCGCAGATCGCGAAAGTTGTATATCTCGCCATTTGCGATCACGCAGATCGTTTTGTCCTCATTCCACAGGGGCTGAGATCCGGCTTCGGAGAGATCGAGTATGGATAACCTGCGATGCACCAGGAGCAACTCTTCATCATGATGCATTTGGCCACTGTCAGGACCGCGATTTCGAAGAGCGTGTTGCATTCGGTCTGAAAGCTCCTGGGCATGTCCATGGGCAATCGGCTTGACGTCGGAGCGGCCGGCAATTCCGCACATCTAGTGCGCCCTGCTTAGAATTTCGGCTGCCTCTACCGAAGCGAAGGCCACCTCGCCATATGGACTTTCGTCTCCGAACACGGAAGAGATGGTGCCGCGCCGCAAAGCATCGAAAAGGTAGCCAAGCCTGGCCCCTGCCCTGCCTGAATCCCCCACGCCCAGCGCTCGCCGCCGAGCTGCCCTTCCGAGTCGAGAGCGCAACTCTATCGAACCAAGAACGGACCGCAACGCTTCCGCTAACGCTTTCGAATCTTTCGCTGGAACGAGAATGCCGTCAATAAAACTGGTTATCACTTCGGGATGTCCAGCAACACTGGTAGTCACGACCGGCAACCCAGACGCCATACCTTCAAGAACCGCGTTGGACAATCCCTCCCAATGCGAGGCCAGGCAGAAAACATCCACGGCGCGGTACACATTCGCCAACTCGGCGCCGCGCAAGCCACGGAGCAGGCGCACGGACAAGCCCGGAGCCCGGCGACTGGCTTCGGTGACGATATCAAGTTCGCCGTGTGCGCCCGGGGACACACCCAGGAGCACCATATTGGGTACGTCCAGATCTCCGAGTGCGTCGAGGAGCTCTTCCCATCCCTTTCTCACGATCGCGTTTGCCACGCACAAAATGACTAGCTGGTGACCTTCAATACCAATTTGCCGGCGCAGCAAGAGTTTTTCCTTTTCATCCGACGCTGGCCGAAATTGCGTTACGTCAATGCCGTTCGGCACCACAATCGCTGGCGGCATTGCTCCATTGCAGAGCTTGGCTGCCCCGTCGATCAGCGCCTGCGAGACAGAAAGTACCAGTTCGGCGCTTCCAAGGCTGTGGCGGAAAGCCTGCAGCGTTCCGTGATCCTTGTGCGGCCAGATCCAGACATCATCGCCCCGCAATTGTACTACAAATGGAATGTCTAGCTCCTTCGCCGCATCCGCCGCGGCCGCGCCATACGGAAGCGCGAACTGGCACAGCAGGATGTCCCGGTTCCGGCTCACTCCTTCGCGGACCAAACGGCCAACCAGTGCATCGCGTACGCGCTCTGTCGTTGTAAAGGGGTTGGAGAATCGGCTTGGTACGCGATTCTGGTGTACGAGGTCACTAACCTTTATTCCATCGAGTGACCAGCCATCGGGAATGTGGCAATGCCGGGCCTCTCGCCACGCCGGTGCCGCACGCCACAGCACGGGTGGGTACCAGCCGTTCGGAAGAAGCACATTTGTGGCCCAACCGTATTGGCTAAGTCCTACAAGCTGACGATGCGCGAAGGCACAGTCATTCAGCCGATCTGGGCGAGGGTAACACTCCGTTATTACCCAAAGCCGGGGCGACCGATCAGGATCACTCACATTCCGCCCGAAGGAGCAACGTTCCCGGTCGCGCCTCTGTCCAGGAAACTTTCCTGCATCCGGCTGCTCTCAACACCTCCTCAGCGCGCTCACGCGTCACGGGATTCAGTAGACTGGCTTCCCCTAGCGCGTACAGTCCGGCGCCTGAACACCAATCAACATGTCGAACGAGCAGATTGGCCAGCTTCCGCGGTACATCCGCTCGCACGTCGTACAGCCGCTCCAACAAAGATCGTCGCGTGGCGCCAAATCCGTCGGGCGCAATTTCGACTAACAGTCGCCCTCCCGGACGAACGCGCTCCCATAGTCGCAACAGCATTAGTTCAGGAAACCTGCATGCTCCCAGAACGGCGCCCGCCATTATCACCACGTCGCCACTTTGTTCCTGATCGATGCCGGGGGTAATGATGGAGGGTCCGCTCCAGTTTTCAATTCTCACCTGACGATCAGACTCAGTCCGCACTCGATCCGGCGCGAAGCTGACATCGAGAATAGCCGTGCCTTCGGTTAACGCTGCCACGGCGTCCAGAAGCACGCGAGGGGTAGTACGTGGCGCGACGCGCGATACGGCGGTTCGCAACTGGTCTTCGAATGCCGCTCCTTTTCGGTGCAGGAACCTTCCCGCCAGCTCCTCTCTGTACCGGCTTTGCTTCGCGACTACAGGCAGTAATGCCGCTTCCGGAAAACCCGGCCTTAGCGCCCGCACGTACACCTCGTTATCGCTGATGGTCTGGTCAGAGCGTTCGAAACCCAGAGCGGAAAGCCGTGCGGCAACGTCCTCGAACAGAACGCGGTCGTTGATTACGGGACTAAGCAAGTCAAACAACTGATGCGGATCATCGCTGGGGAAGCGGCGCCGCAATTCCGCGATCTTTTCCTCGAATGGAACTCGGGCCAGTGACTGACGCAACCGCTCGATTCGTTCGCGCTCTTCTTTTGCCCAGGATCTCTCACCATAAAGGTAAAGAAACATTGCGCCTCCATCCGCAACCAGTCGCGCCACATTCTCCAGAGCTCTCCACGTATCTCCTGTGTGATGCAGAACGCCAAACGAGAACACTAGGTCGAATCGCTCTCTTGCGAGATCACTCGGAATATCAAGCAGATCCACGCGCCGGGTGGTTAAGCGGTCAGTATCGCCGGCAATGGCGCGCGTGCGAACCAGCCCAGCCTCGCTGAAGTCAATCGCAGTTACGCGAGCACCGAGCTCGAGGAGCACCTTGGTCCATCTTCCCTGACCGCACCCAGCGTCCAGAACGCGCTTTCCCTCGAACCATTCGGGTAGAATGGCACACATCTCCTCGGCCAGGGCCCAACGTGCATTGGCATCGAACCAAGGATCGCCTGGCATGAAGTCCCCGTCGGGTAGATGCGCCCACTGCCAATCGAAGCTGGCCAATGTTTGAAATTGGGCACGTGATGCGACTAAGGAACTGGGCATGGTTATTCGCCGGATCGTTTGTGTTGAGAAACGCTCGTGCCTGTTCGAACGGACTCGCCAGTTTTGGTCTCCACAGCAACTGTTGGCGCTGGCAACAATTCGACCTCATGGCTCTCGCGGGCGTTCTGCCAGCCGTGATGTAAAGCAACCGACACGGTGAACGCGATTCTCGGGACGTACGACAGCGCGACGGTGGAAAGTCGGTGGGATTCCGGCAGCCATACCACACAGAGTGTGTTAGACACATGCACGAGTCCCCGTCGAAGCTCGGGCGGCAGTCCGGCGGCGATCCCCGCGAGCACCTCCCACCTTGGGCGAAGTGGAGTCAAAAAAGCGTCGTGCCAAACAACAACGCCTGTTTCACGTCGCCGTACATCCCAGAAACGCCTTGTGTCGCTCTCGACCCCATTGCGCCCATGGTCGCCGTCGATGAAGAGCACATCCGCCCAGTTCTCATAGTCGCCCACGTCGGTCGTGCGGCTGTCGCCGAAAAGGTGCCGAACGCGCGGCATGCCCTGCGAGAAAGTGCGATGCGCCGCAATCCACGAAGGATCGTGGGAGAGTTCGCTCAGCCGTTCATCCGGCAAGGACAGAGTGACAATATCCCCTGCAACATCTGCGACGGCCGCCACGCTCTCTCCGCGAAACGTACCAATTTCAAAGAAACGTTTCCCCTCCGAGCGTGCAACGAGGCTTCGGAGCAACAGCAGGTCGAGAACGGTCG
>JACMME010000235.1 GCA_014379205.1 Gemmatimonadaceae bacterium | reverse complement strand
TGGAACCGCGCGAGGTCAGCTCTCGCCGGCGCGCCCGTCCGCGATGGCGCGTACCTGGTCTGGCGCTACGGCGCGTCGCACGGTGAAAAGTACGTTCCCATAGCCGCACGAGATGCGACAGAACTCTCAGGCGTCGCAATTGTACGCCGGCCACGAGATGAGGGGGATCCCAGACTGCGGGGCATCAAGGTTGCTACCCTCTCGGATATTCTGTTCGTGCCTGACAGAATAGACGTCGCGCTCGGTTTGCTCGCGGCTGCCGAACGCGTCGCGCGCTCCATGGGTGCGGACGCCCTTCTCTGTACCGCGAGCCACCCAGCGATTGCCTCCCTCCTTCCTCGTCGAGCGTATCTGAAGCTGCCCGGCACCGTTCACTTCCTCGTTCGCGATCCGAAAGACGAGCACGCGATGCCCAGGACGCTCGCGGATTGGTGGCTCACGCGGGGTGACGCGAATTCGGATGAGGTTTTCTGAGAGCTACCAGTCATCACCTAATTCACAAACCCATTCCGTGAGAAGATTCGCTTTCCCCGGTGGCAAGCGCTTCGCCTTCACCATAATCGACGATACCGACGTCGCCACGGTTGAGAATGTGAAGCCCATCTACGATCTGCTGCATTCGGTGGGAATGCGCACCACCAAAACGGTATGGCCGCTTCGATGTCCCGAGGGAAGCAAGAACTTCTCCTCCTCGCAAACGCTGGAGGACGACGAGTATCGCGAGTTCGTCGTCGGCCTGCAGCGGCGCGGCTTCGAGATCACGTGGCACGGCGCGACAATGGAATCCAGCCAGCGCGAGCGTACGCTCGCGGCACTCGACCTCTTTCACACGACGCTGGGTTCCTACCCCCGAATCCATGTCAACCATTCGCACAACCGGGAAAACATCTACTGGGGATCAGGTCGCGTGGACCAGCCGCTCATCAAACGCTTCTTCGAACAGCTAGCCGGCCGGCCGGGAGGTTATTTTCTGGGACACGTGGAAGGATCGCCATACTGGTGGGGTGATTTCTGCCAACAGCATATCACCTATGCCAGGAACCTTACCTTTGGCGAGATCAACACGACCAAGGTCAACCCTTCAATGCCATACCGCGATGGGGAACGTCCTCTCGTAAAATGGTGGTTCTCGGCTTCAGACGCTGAGGGCGTCAGCGAGTTCAATGACATGCTGCACCCGCGCAATCAGGAGCGTCTGGAATCCGAGGGCGGCGTCTGCATCGTGGCCACGCACCTGGGCAAGGGATACGTGAGCAATGGCGCTGTGAACCCGGTAACGCGCGAGCGGGTAGTCATGCTGGCTCGCAGGCCTGGATGGTTTCCAACGGTGAGTGAGCTGCTGGACTGGATGCGCACGCAACACCTGTCTGACCAACTGCCGGCCCGCGAATGGCGGCGCATGCAATGGCGCTGGGCAATTGACCTTGCGGCGCGCAAGTTCAGCCCTCGGCGCACCAGACGCCGAAGAGAAAATGGGGAGATGGGATGAACGCATCAACAACCGCCAAATTGCAAGATATTTTTCGGGCCGTCTTTGAGCTCATGCCGGAAGCCAACGTGACCGGCATCAGTCAGACCAGCCAACAAAGCTGGGATTCGCTCGCACACGTTTTACTCGTTGCGGCGATTGAAAGTGAGTTCGGCATTACCCTCGACGCAGCTGATCAGCTGCGCATGCCGTCCTTCGAAGCCACTCAACTCCTCCTGGAGGAGAAGGGATTGTGAGGACGGTCTGTTCCTCGATGCTTGCGTTCGCAATGCAGATGACAGCATTTGGGCCACTCGACTCCTCTTGGACGAACTAGCGTGATCTCCCTGTCGGGGGCGATCGACAACGCGAACATCGTGGTTTCGATACCGGCCTTCACGGTTAACGGGGCTGCCGCAGCATGAACTTCCTCGATGCCCACAAGATCGTCGCTGGGTTCAAGGGTGGAGCGCCACTCCGTTTTCTGTTGGCGACGTCCGGAACACCAGACAAGCTCGACCTGTTCCTCCGTGCAGCCGCGGCCAACCGGGGTTTTCTGGCGCACGTTCGCACACTCCCTTTCGGAACGCTTGGGCAAACCTTGCGCATCGCACCCGTCGCGGATGAGATCGAGGTCTTTTGTCTCTTCCCCTGGGATTTCATACCGGAAGCTGACTGGCGATCCGGCGTTCCGTCCACGTCCGCCGATGAAGAAGCGCTTCGCAGTCACGCGCTGGCGACCGCGGAGCACATTGCACATCGGAGGCTCGCGAGGGTGCTGTATGTGGCGGCCCCCATTCCACCACTCCTCACCAACCCGACTGACGGCGCGAACCTGGAGCGCTGGCTGGGCTCCGTGATTCAGTCGATTGGAGCCCGGTTGCTCCCTGCAGAGACTTTTTCACTGGCCAGTTATCTGGCGAACGGCAGCCCCTTTGCCGGTACGCTCCTCGGACAGTTGGCCGAAGCGGTGATTGACCGCGCGATCTCGGCCCCGCCGGAGCCAAAAAAGGTGCTGGTTACGGATCTCGACAATGTGATGTGGTCGGGAGTTATCGGTGAAGACGGTGTCGAAGGTATCCACTTTACGCCGGAGGGAGTTGGATATCGGTTTTTCCTGTATCAGACTCTGCTCGCCAAGCTGCAACGTGAAGGAGCTATCCTCGCTGCCGTAAGCCGTAACGATGAAGATCTCGCCCTCGCTCCATTTCGCGCTGGAGGAATGACGCTCGTTGAAAATGACTTCGTCAGCATCGTGGCCAGCTACAACGCCAAGTCGGCGCAGATCGCGGAAATCGCCAGCAGGCTGAATCTCGGGCTCGATGCGTTCGTCTTCGTTGACGACAATCCGATCGAGCTGGCTGAAGTCTCCAGCAGCCTTCCGACTGTGCGTTGCGTGCAATTCCCCCCGAATGACGAGGGTATTCCACGGCTCTTCGCCGAGCTTTCGGAACTTTTTGCGCGCGCTACGGTCACGGGTGAAGACCGTGAGCGGACGGCGATGTACCGCAGGAGACTGGAAGGAATGGCGCCAAGCGAAGCTCAGGGAGCCGATCTTACAACGTTTCTCCAGGATCTCGGTATGACGCTCACGCTGCACGATCGCACGACAGGTGATCGCGCTCGCGCAGTGCAGCTCATCAACAAGACGAACCAGTTCAATCTCAATGGCCGGCGCGTCAGCGACGAGGAAGTTGGGGCTGTTCTCGCAAGCGGAGGCCGTCTGTATGGCGCGAGCCTCGCCGACCGCAGCGGATCGCACGGCGAAATTCTCGCATGTCTTATAGATGAGGACCGAGTAGTCCGGTCGCTTGTGATGTCCTGCAGGGTTTTCCAGCGCCGGGTAGAGCACGCGTTCTTCGCGTGGCTGGCGACCCAGAATTCGCCGCCCGCAGCGCTTGATTTCGCGGAGACGGAGCGGAACGAGCCCATGCGCCAGTTTTTCAGGGACGCCGCGTTCCAGGAGAACGGCTTGATCTCCTTCGACCCGGCGCGTTTTGCCGAGGATCACAGAGATGACATGAGCCTGTTTGCAGTGCACGAAGAGCGCAGCAACCAGGAATCAGGAACCAGGGACTAGGAACCACCCCATTTGGTTTCCGCTCCTATTCCTCGTCCCGGATTCAGGTCCAATGGAAATCAAGGAAATCAAGGGTTAGAGGCGTTGAACCGGCTGACTCTTCGCACGAGGTTAGGAGCATCAATCTGTTCCTGGTTCCTGGTTCCTTGTTCCTGGTTCCTGGTTCCTTGTTCCTGCCTCCTCCCACGCGTAGCTTGCTCCCATGCCTAAAACAGCGACTTTTGAAACCGACCGCGGTACCATCGTCGCGGAATTGTTCGATAAGGAAGCCCCACTAACCGTAGCCAACTTCGAGAAGCTCGCGAACAGCGGGTTTTACGACGGCGTCAAGTTCCACCGCGTCATACCTGATTTCGTCATCCAGGGTGGCGATCCGTACTCCAAGGGCGGTGAGCACGCCAAGGGACCCGTTGGAACGGGAGGACCTGGCCATACCATCAAGTGCGAGACGAAGGGCAATCCCAAGACTCACGAAGTAGGCTCACTAAGTATGGCGCACGCAGGCAAGGACACCGGCGGCAGCCAGTTCTTCATGGTGCTTAGCGAGCAGAACACGAAGCATCTCAACGGGGTTCACACTGTCTTCGGCAAGGTTACCGATGGTCTGGACGCGATGAAAAAGATCAAGAAGGACGACGCCATTCAAAGCGTCCGCGTCTCGTAGTTAGCGCCGGATCAGGAGGTATCTCAGTTGTCTGCGCCGCGCCCCGAGGACATGCGCGCCGGCTACACCGGCCTCTTCGTCGCTCTGGTACTTCTGGGAGTCATCGTAATGACTGTTGTTACGATGACGAACCGGCATTTCGAGGCAGAGGGTTCGCACGCTGAAGCGGAGAAATAGGCGCGGATCCACGTTCCACACGAAAAGGTGCCGCGGCAAAGCTCGAGTTAGCAGCTCGAGTTAGCGGACATTGTCTGGTTAAACCACGCGCCCTCCCCTCCACTACACCACGCGATCCGTGAGGAGTTCGGCGGAATTAAGAGGTAGGTTCGAGCGGCAGGCGGTCTGCCGTGTCCTCGGCCGAGTCCTGCCATAAGAAGCTAGGCGCGGCGGACCTTCGCTGAGATTCCCGGCCCACGAGCACCGTCTTGCAAGCGCGAGCCGGCTGGTCACACCCGCCGCGCGCAGGCCATGGTCCTCCTCCCCGTTCGGCGTGGTCTCAGTCGCGTCGCGAGGAACCGGGCGTCCAGACGGCTTCGCCACCGACCCAGGCATTCCGGACGCGCCGGTGACTCGATCTGGAGCTTCCACGCATCCGGTGAGCACGAGAATGATCGCGATGACAATGGTCGCGCACAGTTGGACAAAGCCGCCTGGCGAAGGGCGAAGGTGCGATAGGTCCACGGGCACGAGATGGCTCCTGGCCGAAAGGCTAACTTGCGTCTGGCGACGCAAACCCTTCTTCGGTGGCCGGACCATCTCGACTCGAGATGCGGGCTTTGCGGACCGGCCTCACAGCCGGGGTGCCTTTTCGAAAGGGACAACAGTGGTGCGCGCGCCGGCCGGTGCCTTGGCCAGCGGCGCAGGCTGCGTGCAAAGCAGACTCGGTGCCAACAATACGAACGTGGCTACGTTGTTGCTCGCTCTGGATTTCCGCTGCGACGAGCGCCTGAGATAACCGTTGCTGTAGCGCCTCGACTACGGTATCGCCGCCACGTAGTGCTTGCAGACGGGCGATGGCGGGAGGCGGAAAAAGCCCTCGATGGGGTATGTTATCGGCTCTTCCAAAGTCCACGGACTTGGCGTTCGGGCTTCCGTAGTCATATTCCTTCCCCGCTTACGGCTCCCGCTTCCGCCAACCACCTTCCCGCCCCCTGGTCCCAGACCATGCTACCCACCCGCGCCGACACCCTCGCCCTGGTACATGCATACACGGTGAGCGACTCTCTTCGCAAACACATGCTCTCGGTGGAAGCGGCGATGCGCGCTTACGCCGGGCGTTTTGGCGAAGATCCGGATCGCTGGGGAATCACGGGCCTGGTGCATGATTTCGACTACGAACGTTGGCCGAATGCGGAGCATCACCCCGACCGGGAGCATCCCGCCGAGGGCGTTCGTATCCTTCGCGCTCATGGCTTTCCCGAAGACATACTCGCCGCAATCCTTGGTCACGCGACGTACTCGGGTGTTCCGCGCGAGACCCCAATGGCGAAAACGCTATTTGCTGTCGACGAGCTGACTGGGCTCATCACTGCCACAGCGCTGGTGCGTCCCAGCAAGAGTGTCCATGAGGTGGACGCGAGATCGGTACGGAAGAAGATGAAGGACAAGGCATTCGCCCGAGGAGTGAGCCGCGAGGACGTGCTCACTGGCGCAACTGAGCTGGGCGTCGATCTCGACGCGCACGTGCAATTCGTGGTCGAAGCCATGCAGCGATCCGCTCGGGAGATCGGCCTCGATGGGCAGCCAACTCCGCCTCTTGCGTGAGAGGCGGATTCAACGCTTTGCGCAAACAGCGCGTTAATCAAGTGAGACACATTCATATAAATGGCGACCGCTCTTCGCACGTTTACTGTGCACGCAGACTACCCTCCGACCTCTGAGGGGGCGCACCCTGAGGGCGAGCGTTCGCTCGTCCTCAAGGCGCAGCGGGGGAGCCGCGAGGCGTTTGCGGAGCTGGTGCGTCGTCATCAGGTTCGCGCTTTTGCTATCGCCCGAGCGGTCACGCTCACACGGGAGGACGCCGAGGACGCCGTTCAGGAGGGCTTTCTGCACGCCTACAAGGCGCTTGCCCGCTTCAATCCCGAGCAGCCCTTCGGAGCGTGGATCGGCCGCATCGTCGCCAACGCCGCGCTCGACATCGGCCGGCGACGGAAGGTTCGGGACACGGATCAGCTGCACGAGTCCGTCGCTGCTCCCTTTCGTGATCCGGGTGAGTCGGATGAGCTGCGGCGGAGGCTGCGTACGGGACTGGCTGCTCTTCCCGCCCGACAACGAGCGGTAATAGTAATGCACGATGTGGAGGGTTTTACGCACGGAGAGATCGGTGAAATGCTCGGAATGCCGGAAGGCACGGCTCGATCGGATTTGCACCATGCGCGTGCGGCATTGCGCCGCATGCTCGGTGATCTACGGAGTGATTGATTGATGACTGACATGCGAATTGGCCCGCAGGGGCGAGACGACGATCTTACGCGCTGTTTGCGCGGGATTTACGCGCGGCCGTCAGACACCGATTACTGGACCGCCCTGGAAGCGCGGATCATGGCGCATCTCACGGACGAAGTAGAAGGGTGGTGGTCGCCTTTCCGGCAATGGGTGCGCCTGGGTTTGGTGGCGGCCGGAGTCGCCGGCATAGCTGCGGGCACGGTCAGTGTGCGCTCCCACAATGCGCAGACAGGGCTGGCATACCGTACTGTCGTCGAAACGCCAGTTACCCTCACCGCGCAGATTGCCACGCAAACCGGAGATCAGTCGTCGCGCGAGGCAACCCTTCAGTATCTCATATCACCCTAACGGGAGTCGGGAATGGTTGGGTCCAAGAATCTGGCAATCCTTTTTCTCATTGGCGCGCTGCTTGTCGGGGCGACGCTGACGTACGCGGCAGATCGCGTTATGGGCGATCGTGACTGTGCACAATCGCGCAGCAGGACTGCTCTACGCGGCCGGCTCGCAGACGATCTGTCGCTCTCGGACGCGCAGCGTACGCAGCTCGACAATATTCTCGCACGCCGCCATGCGGACATGGACGGTGTGCTTGCTCCGGTGCGGCCGGCACTGGACTCAATTCGATACCGTGCAAGAGCGGAGATAGTTCGTATGCTGGATGACAAGCAACAGGTTGCATTCCAGAAGATTCTGGAGAGAGAGAAGAAAGACGAGTCTGCCCATCGCGGGGGGCCCAGGTGATGCGTCGTGCCATGCTCGCGTGTCTCCTCCCAGCCGCGCTCGCGGCTCAGACGCCCGCCGGGGGAGAGGCTCGCCCCATCAGTCTGGACGAGGCTGTTCGCCTCGCAAGGCGGAATGCCCCCGCGACAGTCCAGGCGCGAGGCACGGAGCGCACGAGCCGTGCGGCGGTCCGGTCGGCTTATGCGGCATTCATTCCGAATCTCTCCGTGTCCGCGGGAAGCGTTCGCCAGTTCGCCAGCGATCAGACCTTCGAGCGTGACGGCCAGATCGTCACTTTGAATCCTGAGCCATGGTCGTATAGCACGGGTCTCAATTTCAACGTGGACCTCTTCGATGGCGGGCGGCGGTTCTTCAACATCGGCTCCGCAAAGGCGGCAGTCGACGCCGCAGAAGCCAATGAGGTGTCGCAGCAATTCCGCGTCGCGCTCGACGTAAAGCAGCAGTTCTTCAATGTGCTTGCCGCCCGTGAATCGGAAGCCGCGGCAAGGGCGCAGCTTGGCCAGGCAGAGCAGCAGCTGCGGGCCGCCTCCGCCCGCGTCGCCGCCGGCGTCGCGACGAAGTCCGATTCACTACGATCAATAATTCAGCTGGGAAACGCTCAACTGGCGCTTCTGACTTCCCAGAACAATCTCAGGTCGGCTAATGCCGCGCTTACCCGTCTGGTTGCTACCCCGTTCCTCGTCACCGCGGCCGCGGAGGATACCCTCGACCGCGAGGCAACCATCCCCGACAGCGCCGATCTGGCCCGCTTGGCCATAGACGGCCCGGCAGTGCGCCAGGCGGAAGCAAACCTTACTGCTGCCAAGGCGTTGCGCCGGGCGGCGCAGGCGCCGTATCTGCCGTCGGTCACCGCCAGCTACTCGCGTGGCGGAAGCGGCATCGACCGATTCGGCTTTGGTTCTGACCCGTACTCCTACAACGGCTCACTCCGATTCGGGCTTAGCTACCCGTTGTTCAACCAGTTCAATCGCGAAGAGAATAACGTGCGCGCCGCTGTTGCACGCGATAATGCCGAGGCGGCGCTACGTGATGCACGTTTCGCAGCCCAGCAA
Organism: Gemmatimonadaceae bacterium; assembly: GCA_014379205.1. Taxonomy (GTDB): domain Bacteria; phylum Gemmatimonadota; class Gemmatimonadetes; order Gemmatimonadales; family Gemmatimonadaceae; genus JACMME01. Next base: position 4,381 of record JACMME010000235.1, on the reverse strand, counting down.
AGTCTCGTGCAGTTTCTCGGCGTGCGCGGTACCGCCGAACAGCGTATCAGAATCCAGCAAGCATCGGTAGCGGCGGCGGAAGAAGATCTCCGCGTCCAGCAGCAACGCTACGGACTTGGTGCGTCGACATTGCTCGACTTGCTCACCTCGCAGACTCAGCTTGATGAGGCTCGTGCCGCGCTAATCGCCGCCCGCTACGACTATCGCGTTGCCAATGCCCAGTTGGAGGCCCTCATCGGACGAGAGTTTTAGTTGATGCGGATTGCGGATCGCGGATCCGTAATTAAGCGTTTTGGAGATTGTTGGCACACATCCAGGGAATAATGAAGAAATATTCAAGCCAGTTGTTCTCTCTCCTGGTCGCGTCGCTGATTTTGACAGCATGCGCGAAAAAGGAGGACGAGAAGCCCAGAATCCAGACCGCGACGGTCGAGCGTCGCGACATCGTCATCGATGCACAGGCCACAGGAGTGGTGGAGCCAATAAACGTTGTCGAGGTCAAGTCAAAGGCCTCCGGGCAGATCGTCAAAATGCCGGTGGAAACCGGTACGTTCGTGAAGCCCGGCGAACTTCTCGTGCAAGTCGACACACGTGACGTACGGAACCAGTACGATCAGACGGTGGCGGACGTGCGCGCGGCGGAAGCCCGTGTACAGGTAGTAGCGGCGCAGCGAAAGCGCTCGGATGACCTTTTCGCTCAGCGCATCATGACGGCCCAGGAGCATGAGGCCACCACACTCGACCACGCGAACGCGCAGGCGCAGCTGGTGCGTGCACGCACGAATCTGGATCTGGCGCAGCAGCGTCTGGAAGACGCCACTGTTCGCGCTCCCGTAGCGGGTACGATTATCGACAAGACTGTCTCTCTGGGGCAGGTCATAACTTCGGCGACCGGCGCGTTTGGCGGCGGAACGACGCTTCTCAAGATGGCTGACCTGACGAAGGTGCGTGTACGGGCGCTGGTGAACGAAAGCGATATTGGAAATCTGCAGGCAGGGATGATCGCCACTGTCATCGTGGACGCCTATCCCGACAGACCGTTCCAGGGAACGGTGGAGAAGATCGAACCGCAGGCCGTCGTGCAGCAGAGCGTGACGATGTTTCCGGTGCTGGTTTCGATCGCGAACCGCGAGGGACTGCTCAAGCCCGGCATGAACGGCGAGGTTTCCATTCTCATCGACCGTCGTGAGAACGTGCTAGCCATACCCAACGACGCGATCCGCAATCCGCGTGAGGCAGTTGCCGCCGCTACGGCGCTCGGGCTCGACCCCGAGGTGGTAGCCAAACAGCTTCAGGCGCAATTTGCCGGCATGGGCCGAGGAGGAAGCGGCGGTGCCACACCCGCAAATGCAAACGGCGAAAGGCAAATCCGTGTGCAGACATCGCAAGGGGCGGTGGCGCTGGATGCGGCGCAAGGGCAGCAGGGTCAGGGCGCGCCGCTTCCCCAAGTAACGGACGCCCAGTGCAGGCAAATCGATGCAGCATTCGCCAAAAAGCCGGACTCGCGCGCCAAACTCACGGCGTTGCGCGAGCGCATGCGTGGTGGGGAGATCGACCGGGTTCAAATGCAGTCGGAATCGCGCGCCATCTACGCCGAGGTAGGCGTTGACGGACGGGTAGCAATGGCATGCCGGATGCGCGATCGCGATGGCGCTCCCGCGGGTCAGGCAGGTGATGCTCAGCAATCCGGCTCCGCCGCGGAGCCTCAGGCTAACAGGCGATCAGGAGCGCGTGCCGCCCAACCGGAAGCTGGCGGTCCGCAGTCCGCGCTTCGCAATCCACAATCTGATTCGGGGGCAGCCGGTTCCACACGCGCCTCTCGCGGCCGCATGCGCCCGGGTCTCGTCTTTCTGGCTGATAGCGGCACTTTCGAGCCACGAATGATTCGACTTGGCGTCAGCAATTACGACTATACCGAAATTCTCGGTGGCCTCGAGGAAGGCGACCAGGTAGCGCTCGTCGCCGCGGCCCAGATGCAGCAGCAGCGTTTGGCCGCGCAGGAACGATTCCGTGGCATGACCGGCGGTGGCGCAGTACCTGGAATGCAGCGGCAGACTCCCGCCGCTGGCGCCGCAACACCAGGCGCCGGCGGTGGTGGCGCGGCGCGTGGACGGCCCTAGTGGACTGGCTTAAATGCTGATCGGCGAAATTCTCAGCGTCGCGCTTGGGGCGCTTCGCGTCAACAAGCTTCGGTCGTTTTTGACGATGCTTGGTATTGTCATTGGCGTGGCGGCCGTCATCGCGATGGTCGCGCTCGGCAAAGGCGCCGAGCGGTCTGTGCAGGAGCGCATTTCTGCATTGGGGACGACCCTGTTGTCAGTGATGCCCGGGCAGGCATTCGGTACTGGCGGCATACGCATCGATGAGCGCAGCCGCATGACCCTGAGCGACGCGCGAGCGCTCGAGGAGCGCGCAACCCTGCTCACGGCTATCCAGCCGGAAATGCAGAGACAGCTCCAGGTCCAGTACCTTACCAAGAATGCGAACACCTCCATCGCCGGCGTGACGTCGAACTATCCGGAGGTGCGCAAGTTCGCAATCGCCTCAGGCCGCATGTTCACCACCGGGGAAGACCAGGCACGCAAACGCGTGGCGGTTCTGGGCCCTCTGGTGCTCGAGAACCTTGGTTTCGAGAATCCTGAAGGCATTATCGGTGAGCAGATTCGCATCCGTGGCATTCAGTTCGAGGTGATCGGGGTACTCGAGTCCAAGGGACAGGGCGGAGGATTCTTCAATCCCGACGATCAGGTGCTGATTCCCATCCAGACGGCCCGCTTCCGCGCTTTCGGAACCGACCGGCTTCGCTCCGTGAATGTGCTGGCAAAAAGCGAGGAACAGATTCCGGATGCGATGGCTGAGATCCAGAAAATCCTGCGACGAGAGCACCGCTTGCGACCCGGCCGCGATGATGATTTCCAGATACGCAGCCAGTCCGATTTCCTGAATACCTTCGGCGAGACAGCCGCGGTCTTCACGCGGCTGCTGCTCGGGATCGCGACAGTGAGTTTGCTTGTGGGCGGGATAGGAATCATGAACATCATGCTGGTCTCGGTGACGGAGCGTACCCGCGAGATTGGAATTCGAAAAGCACTTGGAGCAACCCGTTTCAACGTATTGCTTCAGTTCCTGATCGAGGCGGTCGTTCTCTCCCTGCTCGGCGGATTGATTGGCATTGGGCTCGGGGTGGGGACGGCACATTTCCTGGACTGGAAGTTTCAGTGGAATACGGATGTGCAAACGTCATCGATCCTGCTCTCGTTTTTCTTTGCGGCTGTGATTGGGGTTGTGTTCGGAGTATGGCCAGCGCGCAGGGCGGCGGTTCTGGATCCGATAGTCGCGCTGCGGTACGAGTAGGAGCCGACGGCCCAAGCGTTGTTCGGCCGGGCTGTCATCACTGATCACCGAGACTGAGACTGGCACTGGACACTGGCCACTGCTACTCAGACTGGCACGGACACTGACCCGCTAGCATCTCGAATCGAGAGCTCAGACCACGGCGACTGGCATCCCGTGATCGGGTTAGTGCCAGTGCCAGCGCCAGTCTGAGTAGCAGTGGCCAGTGCCAGTCGCAGTCTCAGGGATCAGTGACCAGTGGTTACCGGTTGGAGACTGCGAATTAGGCCTGCGAGGATTCGTCCAACTTCCGCGGTGAGCTCCAGAGCTGCTTTCGCTTCCAACTCCCGCAGCGTGCCGAAGCGTAGAGCTAGCAGAAGAATCGTCTCGACTTCCAGCAGCGATCCATTCGCAACCGAGAGGTGCCGCAGAAAGTCAGCTCGCGTTCGACGGCCACAACCCTCCGCGATATTCAGAGGCACCGAGATCGACGCTCGCTGCAATTGCTTCGACAGCGTAGCCGACCTGCTTCGCAGCCGCCGCGACACCACTTCACATTCCGCGGCGAGATCCATTGCTCGCTGCCACGCCCTCAGATCCTGGTACGATCGAGCCGAGTTGCGGCCGTCTGTCATGCTGATTCCTGGGTCAAGGCTGACCATATCGCCCATTTACCCCAGAACTCACATCACAACACCGCAACCCGGCTCATATCGCCGCAACCTTACCTTAGCACCCCACTGGTCACTCAAGACTGAGACTGCGACTGGCACTGGCCACTGCAACTCAGACTGACACCGACACTGGCACCAACCCGCCGTTACAACCAGTCGCAGTGCCCGGTAAACGGGCGACACGCCAAGCCTCACCTGTCGCGCACTACAGCTTTGCGAACTGCGCGGATTCTGTCGATCCCTGTAGCGCTCCAGTCGCCGCCTGCCCGCTCGTCACCGCCATCAGAATCTGATCGAAATACCCAGTGCCTGCCTCACGTTGGTGCTTAGTGGCAGTGTAGCCGTCCCGCTCGCGCGCGAACTCCTGATCCTGA
>JACMME010000234.1 GCA_014379205.1 Gemmatimonadaceae bacterium | reverse complement strand
TCTTCGACGTGCTGGATCAAACAGCCAGCGCGAAGCTTACGGCATGGTGGGGAACGGATTACCTGCTCCTCGGCAAGTACGATGGGAAGTGGATGATCTCGCACGTACTGTGGCAGTCACCCAAGCGAAAATAGGGAGAAACGGAGCCAATCATGTCCTTTCCATGCCACTTATATGCCTTGACACGCATATACGGCAAGGGTAATATACACCATGGATGCATTCTCGGTTCTTGCCGACTCCACTCGCCGCCAGATCCTCACTGAACTCCGGCGGTCAGCGTGCAGTGTCAACCAGCTGGTGAATGCGTTGGCAATCAGCCAGCCCGCGATGTCGAAGCACCTCAAGGTATTGCGGGACGCGGGGTTCGTGTCGCGACGCGGCTCGGCGCAGCAGCGCATCTACCGTTTGGAGATGAAGCCATTGCAGACCGTCGATACATGGCTAAGCCCTTACCGACGGCTTTGGACTCGCCACCTCGACGCCCTGGAGCGTCACCTGAACGCCAAGGAGCAACGAAAATGATGCCGCCCTTGAGACATGAGCCCAGCGCTTTGGCACCCGTAACGGTCCGTCAGGATAACGAACGCTGGACGCTGGTCTTCACGCGCGAGCTACAGCATTCGCCAGAGCGGGTTTGGACCGCGCTTACGGACCCAGCCGAACTTCGGGAATGGGCGCCCTTCGATAGCGATCGCAATCTCGGCATGACCGGGAAGGCGGCATTTACAATGGCGGGAGAAGGGGCGGATGAAAAGCTCGAGGAAACCGTGCGCAGAGCCAAGCCCCCCAGACTTCTGGAGCATACCTGGGGAGGCGATCTCCTGCGCTGGGAGCTGGATCCGATCGCTTCCGGAACGCGGCTCACCCTATATCACACCCTGAGCGATCGGACGTGGGTTCCCAAGGTCGCCGCCGGTTGGCACATATGTCTGGACGTCGCTGATCGTCTGATGAGCGGCCACCCCGTCGGCCGAATCGTCGGCGAGGCCGGGAAGCAGCACGGCTGGGAACGGCTCAATGATGCGTATGCGGAGCGGCTCGGAATCGCGAGTTCGGGATCGCCGGACGAGGAGGAGCAGGCGCGCTGAGTGGAATGGCGATTCCTGCCGTCGCACCGACACTCGGCGCCGCTAACGCCCTCCGGGGTCAAACCCTACCTACGGGCGCCGCTTGGGACCTGAACGCCCACAGGCAAATCACAACATGTGAGCATACGGACTGCGAAGATCTATTCTCGAACTACGGGATAGTACCACACGCGCCGTACCCGGCCTTCGCGCACTTCATAAACTGAAAGAGCTGCCTGACTTCTGGCGCCGGACGATGTACGCCAGTGCGCCCGTTCGGTTGCGGAAACCCACGGGCCAAGACTTGATATTGTCTCGAGAGTGGACTGCGCCGTTGGTATGGAACGAAAATACGATTCCATTCCGCGCTTGAGAGCATCAGGGCCGCGCGTCTCCACCTGAACGGAATCCCCCTCAAGATTCAGCCACACGAAGCTGGAGTCCACCAGCTCCAGCATGGCCGGTACATCGTGACGGTTATATGCCGCCACAAACGCTTTCACCACGCTTTCCGCGTTTTCGGTGGTAGCATTAGCTGGGGATGCCGTCTCGGGTATCCTCGTCTGCGGCGTCGCGCACGCGCAAATGCCTGCCGCCAGAGCAACGTAAGCAAAGTGTCTGGTCATGGAGGCTAACTTAACTCCACCACCACACGGATGCGCTGGTTGTCGAGTCGCAACTGATCATTCCGTCCCGCTATTGGGCCGTCCTGTCCCGTAGCATTGTGTATCGAGCTCTTTTGTCGCCAACATGACATCTCTGTGAACGCACTATCCGGCACGAACACACTCTCGAGCACAAATACACTCTCGAGCAGCGCCGGGGCGTCACCCACCGCCTCCGTCGCGGCGAGCGGTGCCGCCTCGCATGCGTTGCGAGTGAGTCCGGCAGTGCGCTGGATCGCGATCTTTGGAATCTGGACCTTTCTTGGTCTTCTTTCCGCGGCGCAGAGTGCGATCTACCTGCTGCATATCGGCCAGCCAGTTCCCTGGGGCGAAGTGCTGGCTTCGCGCATGAGTGACTGGTATACGTGCGCCCTCTTTACTCCCGCGTACGTCTGGCTGGTCCGCAACTATCCGCTGGACCGCGCGCATTGGCCACGCACCGTCGCCGTTCTGCTCGGCGTAACCACGGTATTCGTGGTCATAAAGTACATCCTCTACGCCCAACTGGGCGTGTGGACGCATGGCTGGTTCTCGAGTGGAGCGCCCGTACGTACCCTGGAAACCCGATTCAATTCCGCACTCGCGAGCAGCTTCATCTCCGAGAGCATCGCTTTCTGGGCAGTCATCGCGGTGCTGTATGGCTGGGAATTCTACAATCGCATGCGCGAGCGGGAGCTGCAGGCCACGCGCCTGCGCGCGGAGCTCACCGAGGCGCGTTTGGAGGCGCTTGCGGCTCAGCTTCGACCGCATTTTCTCTTCAACGCGCTTCACGGAGTTTCGACGCTGATGCACCGTGACGTCGAAGCCGCCGATGCTATGCTGGCCAATCTCGCCGACCTGCTGCGCCGCACGTTGCGGCCGTCCCGCGACGGCGACCGGCATGAGGTGTCACTGAAGGAGGAAGCCGAGACGTTGAATCTGTACGTCAAAGTGGTTGCGGAACGATTCAAGGACCGCCTCACGGTGCGCGTATCAATCCCGGACGAGCTTTCCCGCGCTGTCGTGCCGCACTTTGTGTTGCAGCCTCTGGTAGAGAATGCATTCGAGCACGGCATTGGCCGGCAGGCAGGTCCCGGCAAGGTGGAGGTTGCCGCCGAACGTGTCGATGGAATGCTGCGCCTCACCGTAAGCGATGACGGGCCAGGGCTCGCTGGTGGCGACACACAGTCGGTGCGCGAGGGTGTGGGACTCTCCAATACGCGCCGCCGGCTTCGCGAGCTATACGGCGACAGGCAGGAGCTCAGGGTTGAAAGCGCACCAGGAGTCCGGGGACTGCGTGTCGCAGTGTCGATCCCCTTTCGGCAAGGTTCTGCATGATGAATGCGGTGAAGTCCGTCCGCGTTCTGATCGTCGATGATGAGCCGTTGGCACGGGAGCGACTCAGGACTCTCCTTGCGGATCGCGAGGGATTCAAGCTCCTCGCGGAATGCGCCGATGGAGAGGAAGCCGTCGCCGCCATAAACGAACATGAGCCGGATCTTGTTTTCCTGGATGTCCAGATGCCTGAGCTGGACGGCTTTGGCGTGCTGGAGGTTCTCAGTGACGATCTCGGCAAGCGCGAATTGCCAGTGGTGGTATTCGTGACGGCTTTCGACGACTACGCTCTCCGGGCATTCGACGTTAACGCGGTCGATTACCTCCTCAAGCCATTCGACCGCACGAGATTTGAAACCGCGCTTGCTCGAGCGACAGACCGCATTGGCCGGCAGAACGATGCAGATTCGCATGACGCCGGCCATCAAGCCACGGACACCGATCCGCACTCCGAGCTGCGCGCGCTGATCGAACAGCTGCGCGCTGAGCGAGAGGCGTATGTCGCCGCGACTCCGTCCACTGCGCCGCGCTTCGTTGTCCGTTCCGGAGGGAAGCTCCACTTCGTGCGAGCGGACGATGTCGACTGGATCGACGCCGAAGGAAACTATGTACGTTTGCACGTCGGCGGCCGCTCTCACCTGGTTCGCGACCGCATGAAAGCGGTAGAAGCGAAGCTCAACCCAGCCAAGTACGTGCGCGTGCATAGATCAGCGATCGTCAACGTCGACCGCATCGCATCGCTGGAGCCCTACTTTCACGGTGAGTACGTGCTCACCATGAAAGATGGCGCCAAGCTCACGTCGAGCAGATCCTACAGTGCGCGGCTGCGGGAGCTGCTCGGTTAACGATGGCATACATCGTCCGTGCACTTCCGCCAATCCCGCTAATCCTGTCTTGTCATTTACTTCCGTCGCACCGCATTCGAGCATCAAGAACGAAAGGTTAACCGTCGAGTAGGGTGCGTCTGTTAAAGCTGTGATTGTTTGATTGAAAAGCGGTGGCCGGGCATCAAGACGGGAAGGTCATACGCATGCTACGGAAACGACGGATCATACGGATCGGCTCGTGTGGCGATGTAGCTCACCCCACCAACGGAGCAGTCCATTTGATCCCTTGTTTCCAAAGCATCTAAGCAACCGCAGTGAGCTCAGCCTCGCGAGTCGACAACAGGCGCCTCAAGCTGTTCCCCATTGCGTGCCGCGTGCCTCTCACGGACTCCCAGCAATCGTGTACTCGAGCACATACGAGTGCTTCCCATCCTCGATGATGATCATGATGGTGCCCGTGAGGCCGACTAACTCGTCGGTGCCGGAATCGGGACCACGGCAATGGAGAGTTGCGGTGTCCCGCGCGTCATCGTTGCGTTGTGCTGGAGCGCGAAGCTTCCGCTGCGGTCGTGCAGCTTCCCGCTGACGCGCTCGATCGCGACGTAGCCCGCCGAGCCCTTCACGCTCCCCTTCACGCTCCCCATCGCGGTCAACATCTCGCCCTTGCTGGTCCCTTCGAGATCGCCGCGGAACTGCTTGTCGATCGACAACCGGCCCTGTGGCGAATCCTCGACGTTCTCGTACGCCGCCAGGGGTCCCAGCTTCACGTCGAACGTTCCAGTGTCACGTGTCGTCATCGCCCTCTCCCGTTGGACACGATCCGGTGCCTAACGCGCGCGCGAGTCGCGTCGATCCTGCGTTGGCGTCAATGCCGCAGCAGG
>JACMME010000233.1 GCA_014379205.1 Gemmatimonadaceae bacterium | reverse complement strand
TCGTTCTGGCACCAATGACAACGCTGCTTCCTACATCCCTGATGTCCGCGAGGCCCGGAACCATTCGGAGATCGATCAGGTGGGCAGGCTGCGTGAACCGAAGCTTCATCAGTGGAAGCAAGCTGTGTCCGCCTGCAATCAGCTTCGCGTCCTCGCCGTATGTGCTCAGAAGCGCGATAGCGTCTTCAAGTGAGCTCGGAGCGTGATACTCGAATGGGGCCGGGTACATGTCAGTTCTCCGGACGATTGGGTGCGTCCTGAATGGCTTGCCACACCTTGGCTGGCGTCAGCGGAATATCGATGTGCGCAATGCCGAATGGCGCTAGCGCATCCATCACGGCGTTCGCGACCGCCACCGTGGATGCAATCGTTCCTGCCTCACCCGCTCCCTTCATACCCAGCGGATTCACTGGAGATGGAGTTACCGTGCGGTCGGTTTCGTACATTGGAAGCTGCTCCGCCTTGGGAATGCCGTACTCCATGAGCGAAGCAGTGATGAGCTGCCCGTTCTCATCATAGACACCCTGCTCCCAGAGCGCCTGGGCAACTCCCTGCGCGATTCCACCGTGCAGCTGACCGTCCACAATCATTGGATTGATCACATTGCCCACATCATCAACCGCTACATAGCGGACGAGCTCTGTCTTGCCTGTCTCGGCGTCGATTTCGACGACCGCAATGTGCGCCCCGAACGGGTATGTGAAGTTCGTTGGATCGTAAAAGGACGTTGAGTCGAGTCCGGGCTCCATTCCCTGCGGGATGTTGTGCGCGAGGTAGGCCGCAAGCGACACGTCGAACCAGGATTTCGAGCGATCGGCCGAGCCACGTACCGAGAACTTCCCTGAATCGAGCTCGATGTCTTCAGGCGCTGCCTCGAGTAGATGCGCAGCTATGCGCTTCGCTTTTTCCTTTATCTTCTCGATGCTCATGTGGATGGCTGTGCCACCTACCGCGCCGCTACGGCTGCCATAGGTTCCCATTCCGAAGGGAACCCGGCCCGTGTCGCCATGCACTATTTCGACGTCCTCGTAAGGGATGCCCATCTCACCCGCAACGAGCTGGGAGAAGGTGGTCTCATGCCCCTGTCCGTGACTATGAGAACCAGTGAAAACGGTAACTTTGCCCGTGGGATGTATGCGCACCGTAGCGCTCTCCCATAGCCCAGCCTGCGCTCCGAGCGAGCCGACGACGTTGGACGGGGCCAGTCCGCAGGCCTCGATGTAAGTGGAAAATCCGATTCCGATATAGCGTCCTTCCTTCCTCGCCGCGGCCTGCTCTGCGCGCAGCGCTTCGTAGTCGAGCATCTCGAGCGCTCGGTCCAGCGCGGGACGATAGTTTCCGCTGTCGTAGGTGAGAGCCACCGGCGTCTGGTACGGGAACTTGTCAGGAGGTATGAAGTTCCGCCTGCGCAGCTCCGCCGGATCGAGATTGAGCGCCCTGGCGCCGAGGTCCACCATCCGTTCGATGACGTAGCAGGCCTCCGGGCGGCCGGCGCCCCGATAGGCGTCCACTGGCGTGGTGTGGGTATGCACGCCGCGCACATCGCAAAAGATGGTGGGAATTTCGTACTGCCCAGAGAGGAGTGTGCCGTACAGGTAGGTTGGAACGGCGGGCCCGAACAGCGACAGGTATGCGCCAAGGTTGGCAATGGTGTACACGCGCAGTCCGAGAATTTTCCCGTCGGCGTCGAGCGCCATCTCGGCGTCGGTGACGTGGTCACGGCCATGATGGTCCGTCATGAAGCTCTCGCGCCGCTCGGCCGTCCATTTCACCGGGCGCCCTGTGGCTTTTGCCGCCCAGGCGATGACGCACTCTTCGGGGTAGACAAAGATCTTCGAGCCAAATCCGCCGCCGACATCGGGTGCGATTACGCGGAACTTGTGCTCGGGTATCTGAAGGACAAAAGCCGCCATCAAAAGCCGGTGGATATGCGGGTTCTGCGATGTTACATACAGCGTGAGCTCGTCGCTGGCCGACGTGTAGAAGGCGAATGAGGCGCGCGGCTCGATCGCGTTGGGTATCAGGCGTTGATTTACGAGCCGCTGGCGGACGACCGTATGGGCTGCGTTGAACGCTGCGTCGGTCTTGTCCTTCTCACCAAGCATCCAGTGAAAACTCACATTGTCCGCGGCGCAGTCGTGCACGGTGATGTCGCAGCCTACCGCCTTCTCGGCGTCCGGCTGGGCACGCAGCTCCTCATAATCCACTCGCACGAGCTCAGCCGCATCACGCGCGGTGTACGGACTGTCGGCGATGACTACCACGACGGGCTCACCCACAAACCGGACTGTTTCAGTCGCCAGCGCTCGGCGCTCTCCCATCTTCATATTCGGAAGAAGCCACCCGACGGGCATCGGGAGCATACCTCCGTCGGCGAGATCCTTGCCGGTAAAAATTGCGGAAACGCCCGGGCTCTTGCGGGCCGCCGTCAGATCAACACCGACAACCCTGGCGTGCGCGTAAGGGCTGCGAACGAATACGGCGTAGGTAGTGCCCGGCATCTTGATGTCGTCGGTATAGTTGCCGCGCCCAGTGATGAAACGCGGATCCTCGCGCCGTTTCATGCTGGTGCCGAAGGGGAATCCGGCAGGTTGGGTCATCGTCGCCATGGTTGGGTTCTCCTCAGTGCTTCGCGGCCGGTGTGGGAAACTCGTCCGTCTTCCCAGCCATCGCATCTATCGTGAACGTGTCGCGCGTCTGCCCCATTCGGCCCGCCGCGCGCTGGACGGCCTTGACGATGTTGTGGTAGCCCGTGCAGCGGCAGAGATTGCCGTCCAGTCCCGCACGAATTTCCTCCTCGGTCGGGGTCGGATTGCGGCGCAGGAGGTCGTCGGCCGCCATTATCATTCCCGGCGTACAGAAGCCGCATTGCAGGCCGTGCTCCTCCCAGAAGGCTTCCTGCAGAGGGTGAAGCAAACCCGGTGCGGACATTCCCTCGATTGTCGTTACTTTGGAGCCATTCGCCTGAACCGCCAGCACCGTGCAGGATTTCACCACAAGGCCGTCAACACACACACAGCAGGCACCGCACTGACTGGTGTCGCAGCCAACGTGTGTTCCAGTCAGCCCGAGTACTTCGCGTAGATAGTGGACGAGAAGCATGCGAGGCTCGACATCGTGCTTCCTGGTAGCGCCGTTCACGGTGACGCTGATGCTGGTCATGGAATCGCTCCGTACGGGGAGTTGCGAGGGGTGGGAACAGTGCGCCGACGGACTGTGGGCGTCAAGGCGGGCGACGGCACGGCGACGAAGCGGGCGATTGGACTCGTGGCTGATTGCGGATTAAGTGCAACTGCGAACTGCGAACTGCGAAGACGGTAGCGGACGCGCTGCCCGGCGACGAACTGTGCAGAGGGTCTGCGATTCCCGATTGGGTGTTACGACGGAGCCAGAGCGAGAATGGCGGAATGTCTCGAACATTAGTACTACTTCGCAGTTCGCAGTTCGCAGTTCGTCCGCAATCCGCAATCCGCAATCAATGACCCCTATGAGCCTCACCACACCGATTGCCTTCGACGATGTACTGGCCGCGCGCGAGCGCATTCGTCCACACATAGCTCCGTCGCCCCTTCGAAACTACGCGGCGCTGGACGAATGCGTGGGCGCCGACATCGAAGTATTCGTTAAGCATGAAAACCACTTGCCGACAAACTCTTTCAAGGTGCGTAACGGGCTGTCGTTCATGACGGCGCTCGATGCGCCCCTCCGGTCACGCGGTGTCGTGGCGGCTACTCGTGGTAACCATGGACTCGGGCTGGCCTGGGCGGGCAAGCTGCTCGGCGTTGCCGTTACAATCGTCGTGCCTCTTGGCAATAATCCGGAGAAGAACATCGGCATGCGCGGCCTCGGGGCGCGCCTTATTGAAGAGGGTGCGGACTACGATGAATCAGTAGAGATTGCGGAGCGGCTCGTGCGCGATGAAGGGCTCACGCTGGCGCATTCGACCAATCACCCCGCGATTATAGCTGGAGCGGCAACCCTGACGCTGGAGCTACTGGAGCAGCAGCCGGACATGGATGCGCTCGTGATCGCCGTGGGCGGCGGCTCGCAGGCAGTTGGCGCTCTCACTGTTGCTCGCGAAATGCGGCCGCATTTGCAGGTGTACGGTGTGCAGGCCGCGGGCGCATCCGCTGCTCATGACTCGTGGCACGCCAAGCAGCCGTTAAGCACTGCTGCTGCACTGACGTTCGCCGACGGCCTGGCGACCCGAAGCGTGTACAAACTGACCTTCCCAGCATTGCGAGACGGGCTCGCTGGATTCGTCACGGTGACGGATGCGGAGATAGCTGAAGCGCTCCGCCAACTTCTCGGAACAACGCACACGCTGGTCGAGGGCGCTGGAGCGGCGGGTCTCGCAGGGCTCTACAAACTACGAGAGCTACTCACTGGCAAGCGAGTCGGCATCATCATTTCCGGCGGCAACATCGATCATGCCACGCTAAAGAGGGTAGTGGCGAAGGAACTGTAGAAGTGGTGATGGCAGATTGCTGATGGCTGATGGCTGATAGCTGATGGCTGATACAATCCTGAAGTCGATTGCGTAAGCGATCTCGCCCTGAGTTCGCCATCAGCTATCAGCCATCAGCTATCAGCCATCAGCCCCCTCCTCTTCCGCCGCTATTTGAGGCTTGGCGGGTGAGGGTTCGTCGGTATTAGGCACTATGATCGGCAGGTTCATTGCCTTGAGCATTGCGTTGATCTGGTCGAGTGACTGTAGTTCGTTCCTGAGCGTCGTAAGCTGATTGCCGAGTTGGCCGGACAGCTCCTCGAATACCACGTAAGCTTGCGCGGTAGGCTTGAAGTCACCTGCCGCCACGACTCCGCTGAGTGCCGCGATCTTGTTGTTCAGCTTGATGGGATAGTTTAGCGGGTCCTGGCTGCTCTCATTTCTGACCTGATAGATCTCCTCTTCGGCACCGCTGATCCCCTTGGCCAGCGCGTCAGCTGCGCGCACGAACTCATCCTTGCGCGGTCCGGAAGCTCTCTGCTTTCGATCTTCCAGCTGGAATCGGACGCTGCGTACCGTTCGCACGGCATTGTTGGCCTCACTCACGCGATCGCGAATCTTGAGAAGAAACGCAACTTGCTCCTCCACGTCGCCCACCGTGGTTGCCGAGCGTGGGTCGAGCTTGACGGCAAACGTTTGCGATTGCGTTTCCCCTCCTACTCTCATGCGGACGGAAAAACTGCCGGGGACAACCATCGGCCCGTTCGTCCCGGCCGCCCACATAATCATGTTGGCGAAGCGCACGGCGTCCGAATGCCGAAGGTTCCACGCAAAGGTGTTCAGCCCCACCTTGTTCGGTACGCGGGGTGGACGCGGTCCCCGGCGCACCGTCATTTCAAAGTCGGGCTGCTCTTCGACTGCCAGCACTGCGCCTTCCGGTTGCGGAACGGGTTTCCCAACGGCTTTGAGGCTGTCCTCGCGCACCTTTTTTATACTGTCTGCCCGCACGCTGTCGGCGATACCGACGTTGTCCAGCTTGCTCGTGAAGCTGCGCAGCACGCTGCCACTTCCGTCGAGGAATTCGAGCACCACTTCCTGATTCGGCTTCGCAAGCGTGTAGTACACGACAGCGCCATCCTGGGGATTGCGCCCAGCCGGGTGAGGCCCACTGTCTCCGCCCCCAAAGCCACCTCCCCAACTCAGTCGGTACGCGTCGCGAGGCTTGAAGAGGTGCGTCGGCTTTTGCGCCAGCGCAGGTGTCGCCTGCCGAAGCGCGCTCAGGTCATCCAGTATGTAGAAGGATCGCCCGTGTGTAGCGACCACGAGATCCCCTTCCTTTATGACGAGCGCGTGTACCGGAACCATGGGCAGGTTATTCCTGAGGGACTGCCACCTTGCTCCGTCGTCGAAGCTCACCCACACGCCACGCTCGGTGCCCGCGAATAGCAATCCCCGGCGCTCCGGGTCCTCGCGAACCGCGCGCACGAACTCGTCTTGCGCAATGCCGGCTCCGAGCTTCGTCCAGCTCTTCCCGTAGTCCGTCGTCCGCCAGATGGTTGGACGCAGATCGCCGAACTGATGCCGGTGCGCCGCTACGTACGCCTTTCCCGCGTCGTGCGGTGAGGCTTCAATGAGGGAGACACGCGTAAAGTCGCCCAGATCCTTTGGCGTGACGTTCGTCCATGTCTTGCCGGCGTCGCGAGTGATTTGCACGTAGCCGTCGTCCGAGCCAGTCCAGATTGTGCCTTTCTCCTTAGGCGATTCCGCGATGGTGAAGATTGTGGCGTACGTCTCCACGCCGGTTTGGTCCTTGGTAATCGGACCACCCGAAGGGCCCATCGTTTTCGGATCGTGCCTGGTAAGATCGGGACTGATTATGTCGAAGCTCTGCCCGCCATTTGTGGTCTTGAAGAGCACGTTGGAGCCTACGTACATCACGTTTGGATCGTGCGGCGAGTACACGATCGGGAAGGTCCACTGCATGCGGTACTTGATGTCTTCGCTCGAGTGACCCATGGGATTCGATGGCCACGGATTGACCGCGCGGTCGGTGCCGGTCCTGCGGTTCTTCATCTCCAGCGACCCGCCATAGCAGCCAGCGAATGAAACGTCCGGGTCGTCCGGCTTGACGGCGATGTAGCCCGACTCGCATCCCGGTCCGATATACCAGTCGCTCATGGTAATTCCGCCAGCCGCACGACTTGGAATGCAGATTGTCGAGTTGTCCTGCTGTGACCCGCAAACCTGATATGGGAATTCGTTGGTGGTAGTCACGAAATAGAACTGGGCTGTAGCGATGTCCTGCTCTGTCCAGCTCTGCCCCGAGTTGAAGCTCACATTGGCACCACCATCATTGCCTTCTATTAGGCGCTTCGGATCGTTGGGCGCGATCCAGAGATCGTGGCTGTCGCCGTGCGGCGTCGGAATCGCCTTGAACGTTTTCCCATTGTCTGTGGACCGATAGAACCCCGTATTCAGCGCGTATACGCTGTTGGCATCCTTGGGGTCGGCGTAAATCCGCGTGTAGTACCAGGCGCGTTGCCGAAGCTTCCTGTCTTCATTCGTTTTCGTCCATGTCTTGCCCGCGTCGTCGGAGAGGAAAACGCCGCCATCGAGAGCCTCGATCAGCGCCCAGACACGCTGCGGATTCGCCGGCGACACGGCGAGGCCAATGTTACCGATGAGACCGCTGGGCAGCCCTGCGTTCCGGGTAATCTCGGTCCACGTTGCGCCGCCATCTGTCGTCTTGAAGATCCCACTCCCGGGGCCGCCGCTCTCCATTCTCCATGCAGTGCGGTAGGATTGCCAGAACGCCGCGTACAGGGTGTTCGGGTCACTGGGGTCCATGACCAGATCGGTAATGCCCGTGGAATCGTTACGGAAGAGGATCTTCTTCCACGTTTTCCCACCGTCCGTGCTCTTGAAAACACCGCGGTCCGGATTGGCGCCCCAGAATTGCCCCTGCGCACCGACGTAAACAATGTCCGGATTCGTTGGATGCACTCGCACCCGTGAAATCTGCCGGCTATCGCGCAGACCCATGTAGCTCCATGTCTTTCCTGCATCGGTTGATTTGAAGACGCCATCCCCGTGCGATACGTTGCCACGAATGGGTGACTCACCTGTTCCGACGTACACGATGTCAGGATTCGACTCGCTCACGGCAATCGCCCCAACGGTGCCACCGAAGTACTTGTCGGTAGTCGGAGTCCACGTAATGCCGCCGTCGATAGTCTTGAAGACTCCACCGCCGGTCGTCCCCATGTAGTACTCGTAGAGACGGCTCCCGGAACCGGCTACCGCGACAGAGCGTCCTCCACGGTACGGTCCAATCTCGCGCCACTTTAGCGCTGAAAGGAAAGTGCTGTCCGCGGGTGAAGTGGTAGCGCGAGAAGTCGCGGCTCTGCGATTCTGTGCGCTGGCAGTGGAAAGCGCCGTGGCAGCAAACGCCAGGGCAATGATGCAGCCACGGTGTGCTTGCAGGTGTAAGCTCACAACCTACCTCCGGGAATTTTTGGACTGACTCTTAGAACCGAAGACGGCGCCAAGTCCACCGGGTGCGCGATCTGTCAGGATTCTCTGTACTCCTCATAACGTGCACATTTCCCGGGGCGTTGAGAAGAGACAGGGACCAGGGATCAGGCACCAGGACCAGGAACCAGGTGCGCTTTGACGGGGCAGAACGTGACACGACTCACTGAAAGCTAGGATAGAGCGGATCTCTGAACCTTGATCGCCGGTTCCTGGTTCCTGGTTCCTGGTTCCTGGTTCCTGGTCCCCTGGTCCCCTGGTCGGTTAAGAAGCTCAAACGAAAGGGACCGGAGTCGCCTTTTTCGGCGGCTCCGGCCCCTCTGATTCCATTGGCCTGACCCTCACTGCTCTACTTGATCTCGAACTCCTCAGTTTTCGCTTCCTGACCGTTCAGCATGACGACCAGCTTGTACTTGCCGGTTGGCCAGGCACTGGCTTTCATGATCCGGAATCCAGCTCTGGCCGTACCGGACGGTGAAATCGTTTCATTCTGCTCTTCCACCAGCTGCCCGTCTTCGAACATCCAGCGCGCTGTGACAGTGGCGCCTGTTGCGGATCCATCGACCTTGACGGATGCGGCGATCGTGTCTCGAACGCCAAAGTCATCTGTCATTCCTTCTACTTCCTTGTTGGCGCTGAGCCGCTTGCCGAGATCGATATCTGAAACCTGGAGAGAACTCGCAGCCGGCAGGTCGGTCGTACCGGCAGGCGCTTGCGTTTCGGGCGCATCAGCCTTCTTACCGCACGCAGCGACGAGAACAACGGCCGCCAGCGAAACCGCGCGAAGGCTGGAAAGGCGAATCTTCATCTGTGTCATGTCCTTGGCTCAGCCGTCTGAAGGAATGGTAAGTTCCTGACCCGGATAGATGAGATCGGGATCCTTGATGATGTGCCTGTTCGCTTCATATATCTGCTTCCACTTGGCGCCGTCACCGTATTCGCGCTTGGCGATCTTGGACAGACTGTCGCCTGCTTTTACGGTGTAGCTCCCCTTGGAGGTACCAAACGGGCTTTTGGCGGGTGCGGTGCTGGAGCTGTCACCGTGAACGTCAGAGAAGTCCGCTTTCTTGGATAGGCCGCCAGTGCGGACGTCCGAAAAATCCGGCTTCTTGTTGTCTTTGTCCTTGTCCTTGTCTTCTTTCTTTCGGTAATCGTCGTCGAAGACCTTGTCGAGAATACCCATGATTCGCTCCGGTAAAGTGCTGATGCTCGCGATACGCGCGTGGGGGAGTACAGGGCAGGAAGTGTACCAACTGGATTGCGGATTGCGGACTGCGGAAACGGCGAACTGCGAGCTGCGAATTGCGAACTGAACTGCCTGCTTAGAGGCCTCTCAATCGCGGCTTAAAGGTGGCCATCTGGCAAGTTGGCGGTTCCAGCCACTTTCGTCTTCGCAGTTCGCAGTCTTCAGCTTCCGCAATCCGCATTCCGCAGTCGTGTCCGCAATCCTCACTCCACCCCCAGCATCATCCTTCGCTCCGCACTCGCGAATCGGTCAGCGGATCCCTTTTCT
>JACMME010000232.1 GCA_014379205.1 Gemmatimonadaceae bacterium | reverse complement strand
GCGATCGCTGTCACTGTTGCGGCTCTACGGGGTGCTTCAATTCAACTACGATCCAACGCGGGACCTCCGAGGCATTAAAGTTCCTGTCCTCGTGATCATGGGGCAGAACGATGTGGTCTTCCCGCCAGAGATCGTAATAGAGCGGGTGCGTCGCGCCTTGCTCGACGGCGGAAACCGCAACTTCACGGCTCGGATCATTCCGGGCGCCGGGCATGGCCTTACGAGCGTTCAGACATTTCAGGGCAAGCCGTTTCGACGGGCGATAGATCCTACGTTTTTGCAGACGCTGGTGAGTTGGGTGAGCGAGAACGCGAGAAGCAGATGAGCCGCCGGTGCCTGGACAGCAGGTGATTCCCTATCCCAGCGCCGAGATCAACGCCCGCAACAACGACCTGACATGTACCTAGAGGTAAATCGAAGCGCCTTTCCTGATTTGAGAGCAGGAGGTCCCCAGCTCAAATCCGGGCGCTCCGAATGACTGAAAAACGGCCCCTGCGCGATGATCTGGGGCCGTTGTTTCTGACCGTCTTGGCGAGGCATTTTGGGCGACCAGCAGACTGCAAACTGCCTCGCAATTTGCGGCAATTTGACTTCCTAAACACCTTGAGGTAGACCCCAGAACCGCAAGAGCCATAGAGAGTTAGAGTTAACCCCACCTTTGGCAAAATGGTTGCTTTATTAGCCCGTTGCATAACCGCGCAACGTCCCGTCTTTGGTGTGTAGACGGCAGCGTATCGCCGTCGCCAACAGAAAGAGGAGACCACCATGTCACGCAACAAAAAGGGTTTTACACTCATTGAACTTCTTATCGTCGTCGTGATCATCGGCATTCTCGCCGCGATTGCGATTCCGAAATTTGCAAATACGAAGGACAAGGCTTACGTAGCGCAGATGAAGTCGGACCTTCGTAACCTCGCGACCTATGAAGAGCAGTACGCTGCCGACAACGGTGGCGCCTACTTCGGTGGAACCGCGACGATGGCTGCGCCTCTTCAGGGGTTCACGCCGTCGCAGAACGTCACGATCGTAGCAGTAGACGTCCCCGGGCCGCCGCCTTCATGGAGCGCAACCGCTTCGCACTCGCAGTCCGCAAAAGCCTGCGATATGACCAACGGCGTAATTACCTGCGTGTAATCGGCCTGATTCGATAAATGAAAAAGGGAGCGTCGAAAGACGCTCCCTTTTTCGTTCTCAGCGCTTCCGGGTGCTCTCGCGTAGTTTCACGGCAAACGAATTGCACCTTTTCTTTGCCAAACCCAATCCAGCGCCAGAGAGCGGAGGCTTCACGTGCGACCAACTTTGTTCTGTGTGTCTTTAGTCCTGGCCGTTGCCGCCTGCGAAACCAGCACTGACCCATTTATCGGTTTCGACGGGACCGGTGGACTGAGCCAAACCCAGGCAGACGGCAACTGGTCATTTACCGTGACTCCCGCTGGCCCATTGGCGTGTGCGGGCGGATCGCTCGCCGCCGGCCAGGTATTGACCGCGCAGCTGGACGTGTTCTCGGACGGTACCCTCGCACCTGCCACCAGCTTTTGGCAGAATACGACGGTCCTACGCCCCCTGAGTGGAGCCATTAACCTGGGCACCGGGGCTACCCTACTCGTGATGACCGCTTCCAGCGGGTCCGCATCGGCGATGGAGCTACAGGGCACGATGACCGCGGCAGGCTCCTTCACCGGGACTCTCACCGACCCACGGGCGGGCTCGTCCGTCGTATTCAGTGCCTGCACCTACACCACCACCGGCAACAAGACCAGTTGAGCGCGACGGCAGATAGGGATCCAAAAGACATCGTCTACGTAAACGGCAGCTTTCTCCCGCGCGCTCAAGCCCGCGTCTCCGTGGAAGATCGCGGCTTCGTATTCGGCGACGGCGTGTACGAGGTTCTGCGCGCCATCAATGGGAAGCTTTTCGCCGCCCGGTTCCACAATCAGCGTCTCGAGCGGAGCCTCGACGGCGTTAGAATCGCGCTCGAGGGCGATCATTCGCCGGCGCGCTTCGTCGAAATCGGCAGGCAGCTCCTGAAGGAGAACAACCTGCTCAAGGGTCAAGCAACGCTCTACATGCAGGTAACACGCGGTGCCACGATCCGCGCACACAACTTTCCGCCGCCCGACGTCGCTCCCACCGTCTACATCTCGGTCGCGCGCTTCACGCCCTACACCGATCTTGCCGAGAGCGGCGCGTCGGCCATCACTCAACCCGATCTACGCTGGGCAAGGTGCGATCTCAAGACACTCAATTTGCTGCCCAATGTTCTTGCCTCCCAAACGGCCAAAGAGCGGGGCGCGTTCGAAGCCATGCTGATTCGAGATGGCGTCGTGACTGAAGGCACGAAGACGAATTTCTTCGGTGTCGTCAACGGATCGCTGCGCACGCACCCCTGCGACAGTCACATCCTGCCCGGAATCACTCGCTCGGTGCTGCGCGATCTCGCGCGGGACTTGAAGATCGAGCTCGATGAGACGCCGATCAAGGTGAGCGAGATTCCAAAACTGAGCGAGCTCTTTCTTACTGGAACCACGACCGACGTCATGCCGATCGTGAAGCTCGACGACAAGCCGGTGGGGAAGGGCAGGCCGGGCGAGCTGACGCGCAAGTTGCAACGCGTGCTCGCAGAAAGTCTTGCATCTGGCGGCGACTGATTGATTCAAATCGCCGTCGTGGCTAGCTTTCGCTTCGTAACGCGCCAGTAGCTCAGTTGGATAGAGCAACAGCCTTCTAAGCTGTGGGTCGGGGGTTCGATTCCCTCCTGGCGCGCCAAGCGACAGCACCGCGCCGTTAGCTCAATTGGCAGAGCAAATGACTCTTAATCATTAGGTTGCAGGTTCGATTCCTGCACGGCGCACTCTGGGCCTGACAACTGAGCCGACAGTCCGCGACACG
>JACMME010000231.1 GCA_014379205.1 Gemmatimonadaceae bacterium | reverse complement strand
GAGCACTCCGGTCGCCCAGTTGTGCTCTTGCGACCAGAAACGGGAGGGCGCGAGGGTCATCCATCCCGTCGCCAGATCAGCGCGAGGAGCTTGCCTCGATCGCCGCGATCACGCGCGCGGCGCTGCGTGAAACGTGGCCCGCCAGCGCCAGTAGCCCCAACACAACAATGAAGTAGGAGAAGACGGAGAAGAGGAAAATGAGCAGGTGAACCCGGTTGTCCCAGTCGATGAGCCGGAACGCGGCGACGAACATGAGCGCTTCGAGCGCCATGGAGCCGAAAAGAGATAGCCGCATCACACGCTCGCCGCGCTCCATGCGGTCCAGAACGCTATGCCGGACGTCGTCGAGAGTTCTATCAGTCATGATTGTATGCTCGGCTCGAGTGCTGGATCGGGGTGACCGCGTACAATTTTTTCATGTGCTCGACGGCACCTCTGCCGCGCTGGCACGCGACACTGGTGCCTGGTTCCTGGTTCCCGGTGCCTGGTTCCTGAGTTCTTACAAGTCACGAGCCGTACAGAAGTGCGGCTCCAATGGCCAGAGCTTCCACAACCGCGAAGGCGATGACGAGGGTCCGGGTGGTGAACCACGTGTAGGGCAACCTTTGGAAGCCGCCTTTCTGCATCTGTTTCATCCTGTCCCTTCCTGGTGGAATGATCGTTGGGGCGTATGCAACCTGTGCGGTGTCTCCGTGCGAGCATGCATCCCCTGCTTCGATAGAGTGAAGCCTGACGCCAAAGGTTCGAACCGCTTCCCACTTCCCGCCTTCAACTCCCCAACCCCCAACCCCCACTCCCTAAAGCGATCACGCGGCATCCTCTGGCGCGCTCACGGAAATGATGCATCTTCGCCCGGTGGTACGACAGAAAACCCACGGGCCGTGAGGCAGACAATGCGAGACAGAGACTCGGACTGGGCAACGCTATCGGCGGCGCATCTGCTTGATCGAAGAGCTTTCCTCGGCACAGTGGGCATGGCTGCGCTCGGTTGCTCCATGAGTAAGGAGGACGACGGCAAGGTTCCAGCGGCCGACACGTCCGCTCAGGTCGGTGTCCGTGATCAGACTGGGACGCGTACGCTCGACCGCATTGGCGTGCAACTGTACACGCTGCGCGACGACATGGAGAAGGACCTAGAGGGTACGCTGGCGCGTGTCGCCGCCATCGGCTACAAGGATGTCGAGTTCGCCGGATACTTTACCCATTCGGCAGCGGACATTCGGCGAATCCTCGACAAAAACGGATTGCGCGCGCCCGCCGCGCACATCGGCACGCCCGCGGCCCTCACGAAAGACTGGGACAAGATGCTTGACAATGCCAAGGTAGCCGGACACGACTACCTGATTGTCGCGTACCTTACGGACGAAGAACGGCGTAGCCTCGACGATTACCGCAAGCACGCCGACCTCTTCAACAAGGCCGGTGAGACAGCCAAGAAAGCCGGGGTGCGCCTGGCCTACCACAACCATGACTTCGAGTTTGTCCGCAAAGAAGACAAGGTTCCGTACGACATTCTCCTGGAGCGCACCGATCCTGCACTCGTCGCCATGGAGCTGGACCTCTTCTGGATTACCAAGAGTGGCAATAACCCGCAGGCGTATTTCGAGCGGTACCCCGGTCGCTTCGAGCTCGTGCACGTCAAGGACATGGATGCCTCTCCCGAGCAGCGCATGGTGGACGTCGGCAAGGGCTCGATCAACTTCGCGCAAATCTTCGCCCAGCGGGAAAAGGCGGGCATCCGTCACTTCATGGTTGAGCACGACAATCCGCAACCGTCGGCACTCGAAAGTGTGAAGGCGAGTTACGAATATCTGTCGCGTTTGAAGTATTGACGAAGGCCAAACTGCCATGACCGCGCTGACTCGTCGGGAAATGATCTCTGCTACGGCGGCGATAGCCGGCGCTGCTGTACTTTCCGACTGCTCGCCCGCACGCGCTCGCGAAGCCGAACCCGCGCGCGCCGGCCGTCTCAAACAGTCAGTGTCCCGCTGGCCGTATTCGCGCATCCCGCTTGACGACTTCTCCAAGGCGTGCGCCGCGATGGGACTCAAGGCGATAGACCTGCTCCAGCCAGCTGACTGGGAGACTGTGCGCGAGCATGGCCTTGTCTCCTCGATGGGCTACCCAACCGAGCGCAAGGATTTCCTGAGCAACGGTTTCAACAACCGTGCAAGCCATGCGATGCTGCTACGCGAGCTGGAAAGGACGATTCCGCTTGCCGCGAAGCATGCCGTGCCCAACGTCATCGCCATGTTTGGCAACCGTGATGGAAAGAGCGACGCGGAAGGTATGTCAGCCTGCATAGAAGGTCTGAAGAAGATCGCACCGCTCGCAGAGGAGCATCAGGTTACCGTCTGCGTCGAGTTGCTCAACAGCAAGGTGGATCACAAGGATTATCAGGGTGAT
>JACMME010000230.1 GCA_014379205.1 Gemmatimonadaceae bacterium | reverse complement strand
GTCTTATTCAAAAGCATTCATCAACAGTTCCCCAAAGCCGATGACGGGGATTCAGGCGAAGACGCGGCGTCTGAGGATCCAGGCGAAGCCGCTCCCGATATTGGTGATAAATCCCACCGGGATTCCTTGTCCGAAAAGCTTCTCAATATTCCTGCTCCTGCTTTCGAGAGATTCTGTCAACGATTGCTCCGTGAGGCGGGCTTTGAGCAAGTAACTGTTACTGGAAGGTCGGGAGATGGCGGGATCGATGGTATTGGGCTACTGCAGATCAATGCGCTTGTGAGCTTTAAGGTTCTCTTTCAGTGTAAACGCTACACCGGAACTGTAGCCCCTAGTCAAGTGCGAGACTTCCGTGGCGCAATGCAGGGAAGAGCCGATAAGGGGATCATTATTACCACTGGAACGTTCACAGCCGAATCGAAGAGAGAAGCTATTCGGGACGGTGTTCCTCCCATTGAGCTTATCGACGGGGACAAGCTGCTTGACATGTGTGAAGAGTTAGAACTCGGACTTAAGCCGGTACAGGCGTATCAGCTCGATGAGCAATTCTTCACCGAGTTCCTCGCGCCAACCGCCTAACAAACGTTGCTGCTGTCAATCACTTTTCTGTAGCTCGCTGCGCTCGCAATTTATTAGATGTGCTTGCAGCAGAACTTGAACGTTAGACAGCGGCCCTGCATCGAGGTGACGCTGATTTATCCGGGATTCTGATGACGAGAAAGGGATGGCAGCCGATACCGGATTTCTCCACCACGCGAAAGGGGCGTGCGAGCGGATGGAGCCCAGCTATGACATGCAAAGTTCCTCTTCTACTTCTTCTTTCAGCCGCGCTGGGATGCGGCCACTCACGCATCGAGCGCTATGCCGACTTGCCGGCCCCGAACCGGGTGCTGCGGGTGCCCGCGAAGTACAACACCATTCAGGCGGCGGTCACGGCCGCGAGGGTCGGCGACCGGATCCTGGTGAGGCCGGGCACCTACCTCGGTACGGTGGTGATCACAGGTGCGGCAAGGAACGACCTACAGATCGTCGCTGATGGCGATGAGGGACAGGTGATCCTGCAGGGGAATCACACGCAACAGACCGGGGGGACGTGCAAGTTTAGGCTGGAACCGCTCTGCCCGGAGCGAGCGGGCTTTTTTCTTCGCGATGTCGCCGGCGTGATAATCCGCGGCTTCACGGTGACGGACTTCGGCGTGGGCCCAATGTCGGGCATTGGCGAGGGGTTCCTCCTGGTGAACGCGCACAGGAACCGGATCGAGCAGAACGTGGTGACGCGCACAGACATGATGGGCATCACGCTCTTCAACTCCTCACAGAATCTGGTTGAGAGGAACACCTTCTACGGCAACGACCCCGACGAACCGAGTCGGGTGGGCACCGGCTGCGGCGTCCATATTCAGACCAGCGCAGCTCTCTCCGCGGGAGTGGCGGAGCGGAACATCATCCGGCAGAACGTGATTTATGGCAATCCGTTTTCAGCGGTCATGCTTGACAGAGCGGGATCCGGCAACCAGATCGTGAACAACGAGTTCCGTGACGGCGGCGCATGGGGAATCACCAACCGCACCACGAATGGCACCCTGATCGAGAATAACCGCATAACGAATCACACCGGCTTCAAGCTCGCCGGAAAACCGCGCCCCGTAGGCTCGGGCGTCGGCATCGACATTGCCGGCTCGAGTCAGGCCGTGATCAGGAACAACGCTCTGCAGAATAACAGCGCCTTCGACATCGAGTGGGACGGAATGGGCCAGAATACCTTTGCAGGAAACCGCTGTACCAAGGCATCGCGCGACGGTCTCTGTGGAACGTGAAGTCATTGCCGGATCGAATTCCTGCTTGATCCTCGCGGCTCAATCCCAAGAACGCTCGCGAGCTTGAGCGCCTCGCGCCCGCCGTCTAACTACCGTTTGAAGCTGACAAGCGATCATGGTAGCTCGCTTCGCTCGCCATTTATTGAATTCGCTCGCAGCTTAGCTCAACGTTAGCCCGCCCCAGTCCGTCCATTCCCGTACAGGAGAACGCACTATGCCGCGACGCCTCACTGTTGGCGCTGTCGTCCTCGGATTCGCGTGCGCGTCGCCGCAACGCGAGAGTCCAGCACCTGACCTGGCCGTTGTTCGCGCTCAGATCGATAGTGTCTGGACGAAGTACTCGGCGGCAGCCGTCGCGGGCGATGCCGATGCAATCGCCCGGCTATATGCGGACAGCGCCTACGTCGTCGAGTCGGGACTCCCAACCATTCGCGGTAACACCGCGCTCCGCTCAGTGGTGAAGGAGGTGCTGGGTGGAGTGCACTTCCTCGAGTCCAGCATTCGGCCGGAGATGACGGAACTAGCGGGCGATCGCGTGCTGCAGTTTGGCGCGTATCGCGATGTGCTTCAGTCGACCGGGAAACCAGCTGAGGTGGTCGTGGGGCGGTACGCTGCCGTGCTTGTGCGCGATAGCACCTCGGCGTGGCGGGTGAGTCGCTTGATCGCCGTCGCTGACTCAACGGTACCGCAGATCGCGAAATCGAAATGACGAGTGCGCTGGCGACGGGCGGGCTAATTAATAGTTAGGCCTCAGCATACATTCGATCACGGATGGCCGCGATATCCGTGCACTCTGGAAGACTCCTATAGGGCGTCGCTCATGACCGTTGACCTTGACTTGTTGTTGGATCGCTATGACGATGGAACATTGACTCGCCGGCAGTTGCTCGGCGCGCTAGCCACTTTTGTCCTTCCGGTTGCGTCGCCGCCCGCCGCGCCGAGCATCGCCCTGGCAAAGCAACTCAATCACGCCACCCTCTATGTTCGTGATGTGGCGCAGTCGCAGGAATTCTATCAGCGCTTGTTCGGCATGCCAGTCCTCACGGCTCAGCCGCCAGGAGTGAACCTCGCCGTTGGCACAGGGTTCATGGGGCTGTATCCAGCTGACAGCGGCGTTGAGCCGAGGATTGATCACGTGTGCCTTGGTGTCGACCGCTTCGATGCAGACGTCGTCAAGCGAAAGCTCGGAGCCGCAGGCGTCGAGGCGACCATCCGAGCACGCGCCGATACAAAGGAATTGTATTTCACCGATCCCAATGGAATTCGGATCCAAGTGCAGGACATTCGATATCGCGGTGGGGTTGGACCCCTCGGAGCACGCAATCCATAGCAAGCGCTGATCTTGAACGATTCTGCGTCAGCGCACGTGAGGCTAACGATCGTTGCAGCTGTCGACGGAGCCATGGATGGCGCCGCGCTACACGCGGCGCTCTTATTGATTCCATCGCAGCTGAACTTGGGCGTTAGCCGTCGTACGTGGGTCCCACATCAGCGAGGATCGCAATGGCCCAGCAGACAGTCAGAATGTCGCCGCAGTACTACGCGAGGCTCTGCGGGGTCCTGTATCTGTACATCATCGTGGCGGGAATGT
>JACMME010000229.1 GCA_014379205.1 Gemmatimonadaceae bacterium | reverse complement strand
TTACGCACTGACGGATACTGAACTGCTGCAGATGCTTACGGGGGCAGGATAAGAAAGCTGTCCGTGGGGACCATACACTATGGTCTCGTCCCCCGCCCGCGATTCAGTAACCGTAACAGGAAGAGCAGCAGGACTGCTCCGACGAATGCAACAAAGATCGTTCCCGCCAGCCCACCAATGGGTGATGACCACCCCATCCGGCTGAACAGCCACCCGCCGATGAACGCGCCGACGATACCGACAACGATATCGCCGATGATGCCGTATCCGATTCCCCCCATCACGAACGACGCTAGCAAGCCCGCAACCAGTCCTACGATAATCCAGGTTAGAAAGTCCATCGCCTACCTCCGTGTGTACCGGTTGACGGCGCGCGATTCATTTACCATGCGCCGTTGTCACTCTCACCCGCCCGCGAGCGGACTCCCTCCAGGGTGGCATTGTACGACCACACCATCCTGGAAATATCCGATATCAACGCGCGCGCTACCTTTTCATCGCTGATTCCGCCTGTCAGCACCACGAGCACGTATGTGCCGCCCTCATCCGCATATACGATTGCCGCGTCGTGCAGCGTTGCCGTGATTTGGCCAGTCTTGTGCGCAACCTTCACTCCCTGTGGAACACCGGCAGGAATTTCGTCGTTGAACTCCTGCCGCAACAAGATGTCTCGCATTGCCGCGCAGCTCGCCGGTGATGCTGCCTTGTCGTAATTGACAGACGCCATGATGATAGCCAGATCGCGCGCAGTCGTCGTGTTGTTGAGACCCTGTTCGTATGCCTTGCCATCTTCCACGCCGCGCCGGACCTGAATCGCGTTCGCCCCGAGGCTGCGCATGGTTGCGGTTACCTGCTCGCCACCCGCGAGAGCTATCACGGCGTTGGTGGAAAGGTTGCTGGACCGAACGATCATGCGCATCAACAGCTCTCCAAGCTTCACGCGTTGGCCGACGCGTTCGTACATCGCGCTGTCCGAGTCTTCGGCCGGGTCGAGGGCGTACGGCGATCCGTCCACGATGGACCCAAACTGATTCACCAGGAGAATCTGCTGATCCAGAGATATCTGTCCCGCATCAGCGCGGCGAAAGATCTCTATCATCAATGGGACCTTCATCGTGCTCGCGGCGTGAAATGAAGAGTCCGCGTTTATATGGAGCACCCGGTCGCGCGACCGATTTGCATACGCGACTCCGACGGCCGCTCCCGGAATCGCTGTGATGCGCATCCTGATTCGTGACTCGAGAGAGTCGAGCGGTGATCCTTGATCAGTTTTCTCCTCTTGCTGCGCGGTCGGAGATGCGGGCACATACCTGAACTCCAGACCACCGAGGTATGTGACATGCATCACGAGCAGGGCAATGACAAAGGAAATCATGTTGGGCAATATTAGAGTCCGTTAACTGATGAGCCAGGTCTGGAGTTGCTTTTTCCCGGTTCGGTCGTGATGCTGGGAGAGCCACAAACATCTCCCTTTGGGCGGGAACGCTCATATGTATTACTTGCCACGGCCAAAAGAAAACTCGGTAGTTGATGACGTAGCGGTCGCTTCACACAGCGATCGCGAGCGTCTGCGTTTTGCGGACTTCAGGTTCAGTCGCACACCCGACGGGCGCTGTTCCGCGCAGGTTGGGCTGGACTGGACCGATGGCTCACGTGCCAGCGGGTCCTCCTCGGGTCAGTCGAGCCCCATGGTAGATCTTCGCGTCTCCGCCGAGGCGACCTTGCGCGCGCTCGACGCTTACACCAACAACGCTTACGGCTTCGAGCTGATCGGGGTCAAGGCGGTTAGGGCTTTCGACGCAAACATCGTCATCGTTTCGGTTTCTCTGAAGCAGGGTCCAGGTCCTCAGCGTCTCATTGGCGCCTGTTTGGTGGAGGAGGACCTGGTCCGGGGCTCGGCGCTCGCCGTTCTCAATGCGACCAACAGAGTACTGGGCAACTTTTTCGCTACGCGCTAGTATCCAATAGGCAGGACGCTGGCAACACTCGCGCGGCGCGCCGCCGCAGCTCTGGAGGAATATTGAAATCTGAACACCTCGCCGAGCGCGCGGTTGGACGCTCTCATTCCAGCAACCGTCTGGACGTCCTTACGCGCGCGTCCCTGGTCATCATTGCCCTTTCGACGGCGTCATGCCAGACCGCCCGCGTGAGCTCACCGCCGGCTTCAGTTCCGCAACCAGTCGTCCAACCCGCGCTGTCCCCCGAGCTCAATCCTGCCGACAGCGCAGCTTTGTCCAAAGACACGGTCGATCTTACACAATCCGAAGTGACGGGCGAAGCCGTTCGCATGTTCCGGGATTCCATTGCGGCGGACTCCATAGGTGCACCTGACGAACCGAGCTGGGACATCGACGTGCGCTCATACGAAACCCATGCACGCGTCGAATTTTATGTGAATCTCTTCAAGGGGAGCGCAAAGGACCGTTTCTCGGCATGGCTGACACGCGGTTCGCGCTACGACGAAATGATTCGTCGGAAGCTTCGCGAAGGCGGACTGCCAGAGGACATGACGTACCTGGCCCTTATTGAGAGTGGCTACAATCCACATGCGTATTCGCGCGCAGCCGCCGTGGGCATATGGCAGTTCATGACCGCTACCGCACGTGGCACCGGGCTGCGAGTAGACTGGTGGGTGGATGAGCGCCGCGATCCCGTAAGGTCAACAGATGCGGCGGTCAAGTTTCTTGGATGGTTGCACGAGCAGTTTGGCTCGCTGTACCTGGCGGCTGCGGCCTACAATGGCGGACCGGGACGAGTGTCGCGTGGGCTTACGCGTTACGCGGATGATCTCGAGGGAACCTCTGGTGACGATACGTTCTTCGCGCTCGCCGAAAAATCGTATTTGCGATCGGAAACGAAGGACTATGTCCCGAAGCTGATCGCGGCCGCTCTTGTGGCGAAGGAACCAGCGCGCTATGGGCTTCGTATCGAGAAGGTTTCGCCATTCGTATTCGACACCTTCAAGGTTGGTCCTTCCACACCGCTTACGGCGGTCGCGAAGGCGTCCGGCGCCAGCCTGGCGACAATCATGGAACTCAACTCCCATGTTCTACGAGGTCTGACCCCGCCAGCCGACTCTTTCGTCGTGCGAATTCCCACTGGAAGCCGCGACAGCTTTGGTGCCGCGTTTGGCGCACTTTCCGCTGCAGAGCGTACGGCGTTCACGCGCGTCACTACGAAGAAAGACGACACCAGGGACCGCATAGCTGGTCGGCACGACGTGTCGACGAAGCAGCTGCTATGGTATAACCGGTCCCTCAAGGCAACCAAGCGTGGAAGGCTGGTTGCGGGCCAGACAGTGCTGATCCCCTCACCCGCTGTCGTAGCGGCCGCACTGGACGTGCCCGATCCCGCCGTGGAGCGCTATGGATCCGGCGGTGGACGAAGCGCAACGCACGTCGTAAAGCGTGGCGAATCCCTGGGGTTGATCGCGCGAAAGTATCGTACATCCGTGGCACAGCTGAAACGGCTCAACCGTCTCAAGAAAGGGATGATCTTTCCCGGTCAGGTAATTGTTGTGTCCGGATCCGGCAGCAGGTCGGCGGCTAGGTCTGCTACTGGAAAGACCGGCCGAGCTTCCTCGAATGGCTCCAACGGCACGGCAGCGGCTCGCCGCGTGCACGTGGTGAAGTCGGGTGAGTCACTGGGTGGCATCGCGAGAAAGTACGGTTCCACTGTCGCCAGAATCCAGCGGCTGAACAGTATAAAGGGCACCGCGATCAGAGCAGGGCAGAAGCTGATCGTTGGCTAGCGCGGCCCACCGCTGCTGCAGTGAAGCGACTTCAGCAAGCGGGTGAATGCACCACCGCCCGCCCGGAAGGCGGTGGCGGTGCACATTGTCGGAGCAGTGAATGCAATCGCGGGGTGAGAAGGGCTCCGAAGAGGTCAGAATGCCTCGATCGTAATCTCCTCACCCCGCGTTTTTTGCTCCCCGCAACCCGACCCAAAGTCACCGGCTCAGTCGATAACGCCAGTACCAGTGTAACCCTTCATTACCAGCTTCTCATACCCGTTCGCGGGATCGCGTCCAACAGATCGGAGGGCGTTTACAGCGACTGGACCACGGTTGTAGACCAAGAGCGCGAGCTTAACGTCGCCGTCATTCTCGCGAATCAGGGCCCGAAGGTAGCGAAAACCTATCCTCAGGTTTGTGTGGCGATCGTACAGGCCTTCACGCGTCACATCCTTCTGGAAGTGGCGAGCCGTTGGAAGCATCAACTGCGTCAGACCGATTGCTCCAACAGGACTTGTGGCGCGCTCGCTGAAGCGGCTTTCTATGCGAACTACGCGAAATGCCAATTCCGGCTCGAGGCCTTCCGCCATTGCCACATCATAGATCGCTCCAGCCAGGTCCGCCCCCACCTTGTAACGGCTGGAATAGTCCATGACTCGCTTGGCGCGGTCAAGTTCAGCTCTCGCCAACGTCAACTCGCCCGTTGTTGAATCCAACGCGCTCCGCAAACGAATTTTTTCATCACCAAGTGCGAAGCGCGAAATGGCAGAAGCACTAGCTTCTTCCTGCCGAAACTGCGTGACGGCGTAAACCGCTCCAACGAAACCGAGGCATATTACCCACTTTCTGGTGCGAGCACGCCTCCGAATCCGGTCACCTCTATGGACATAATCACTGGCTTTCAATAGCATAAGTGCCCTTTGTGCAAGGGTTTAGTGTTGCTTCCACCAAGCAAAACCACTTGGCTCACCCGATATAGAAGCAACGCCTATGCCGCTTATGGCCGACGCCAGAGTCCGGTTTTCCCCCCGTCCTTTTCCTGAAGGCAGATATCGCTGATCACCATCGCTCGGTCGACCGCTTTGGCCATGTCATAAACTGTGATCAGTGTCACACTTACGGCTGTAATTGCCTCCATCTCCACGCCGGTCTGTGCCGATGTCCGAACGATGGCTTGCACTCGCACGCCGGGTAGCGCCGAATCCATTTCCAGATCTACCTGAATGTCCGTGATAGGCAGTGGGTGACAGAGCGGTATCAGATCCGCCGTTCGTTTGGCTGCCATAATCCCCGCGACTCGGGCGACACTCAGCACATCGCCCTTGGCGAGATTGTTCGCGCGAATCGCGTCGAGCGTGTTGCGCTCCATGCGAATTGAGCCTGAGGCACGCGCAAC
>JACMME010000228.1 GCA_014379205.1 Gemmatimonadaceae bacterium | reverse complement strand
CCTCATCCCGGTGCACACATCCGCAATCCGCAATCCGCGATCGGCCGCGATCGCCCTCCGTCTGAGCCCCGCCGCTACCGGCGAGGAGTACCAGCTCACCGTAACGCGCGATTCGGTGCGTATCACCGGAAGTCCCGCCGGAATCTTCCGCGGCGTACAGACGCTGCGACAGCTGCTGCCACCGGTAATCGAGTCGGACATGGCGCTCAAAGGGAGGTGGACAATCCCCGCGATCACTATCGTCGACCGGCCGCGCTTCAGCTGGCGCGGCTCCATGCTCGACGTCGCTCGGCATTTCTTCACGGTTGACGAAGTCAAGCAGTTCATCGACCTGCTCGCGCTGTACAAGTTGAACGTGCTCCACCTGCACCTCTCCGATGACCAGGGCTGGAGGATCGAGATCAAGTCCAGGCCCCGCCTCGCAACCATGGGAAGCGCTACGCAGGTTGGCGGCGGACCAGGCGGATTCTACACGCAGTCAGATTACGCCGAGATCGTACGCTACGCGCAGGAACGTTACATCTCGATTGTCCCGGAAATAGATATGCCGGGACACACGAACGCTGCGCTGATCGCGCATCCGGAGGTGAGCTGCAGTCGCAACGCGCCGGCGCCGTACACGGGCACTGAGGTAGGCTGGAGCACGTTCTGCCACAACAAGGAAGAAACTTACGTACTAATCGACGACATCGTCCGTGAGCTCGCGGCGATCACTCCCGGCCGATACATCCACGTTGGTGGCGACGAAGTCGAAGTGCTCACGCACGACGAATACGTCAGGTTCATCGAACGCGTGCAGGACATCGTCGCGCGTCACGGCAAGGAGATGGTCGGTTGGGAAGAGGTCGCGAGGGCGCGGCTACGACCCACCACTCTGGTGCAACCCTGGAAGGGCGACTCCGGCGTGCTGGCGCTCAAGTACGGAGCGAAGCTGATCATGTCGCCCGCCAAGCGCACTTATCTCGACATGAAGTACACGAGCGCCACGGAGCTCGGGCTCACTTGGGCCGCGATCTACGAGGTCGCCGACGCCTACAACTGGAACCCGGCCACCTATCAGGCAGGGGTAACAGAGCGCGACATCGTCGGCGTCGAAGGCCCCATCTGGAGCGAGACGCTGCGCAACATCACCGCGTTGCAGTACATGGCTATGCCACGGCTCCCCGCCCTCGCCGAAGTCGCGTGGTCGCCGCAGGCAGCACGCGAATGGGAGAGTTTTCGCGTGCGCATCGCGGCGCACGCACCGCGCTGGAACTACCTGGGCGTGAACTACTACCGGTCACCGCAAGTTCCCTGGTGAGGCCGGCCGAGAGTACTGCCGATTGCAAATTGGGGACGAACTGCGAACTGCGAACTGCGAAGTGCAAACTGCCGGATAGTACTTCGTCGTCCGAAGTGCCGCGTCGTCTCGTTCCGCAATCAGCAGTCCTTGATCCGCACTTCGCAGTTCGCAGTTCGCAGTTCGCAGTCAGCCCGCTGTCCCCGATCCGCGATCTTTTTGCTATCTCAATCACTCTGCTCTGCTTGGCCGGCTGCACCGGCAAGAGTGAGCGCCCCCTGTTCAAGCTCCTGAGCGCTGACAAGACCGGCATCACGTTCGCGAACAGCATCACCACCGATGACTCTCTGAACGTTCAGACTGACGTCTATGTGTATAACGGCGCCGGCGTGGCGGTCGGTGATATCGATAACGACGGATTGCCGGACATTTTTTTCTCCGGCAACATGGTCTCCAGTCGTTTGTACCTGAACAAGGGGAAGATGCGGTTCGAGGACGTGACCAGGCGGGCAGGCGTCAGCACAACACGATGGGCTACAGGCGCGACGATGGTGGATATCAACAGCGATGGACGTCTGGACATCTACGTCTCGGTTTCCGGACCCGAATGGACCAGGCCGGAAGAGCGGGCGAATCTCCTGTTCATCAATAATGGCGATCGAACGTTTACGGAGGCGGCTGCACAGTACGGTATCGCCGACAGGGGCTTCACGACCCACGCCGCCTTTCTGGATTACAACGGAGACGGGTGTCTGGATCTCTTTCTGCTCAATAATTCACCGAAGGACTTCTCGCGCGGTGAGGTATCAAGCCATCCGGGGCGCATCCGCGGCGATACTCCTGACAGCTACAACCAGCTATATCGGAACGGCTGCAAGGGAAGCTTCACCAATGTCTCGCGAGAAGCTGGCATACTGCGAGACGCCGGCTATGGACTCGGCGTGGCTGTGGCCGACTTGAACGGCGATGACCGGCCGGACATTTACGTCTCCAACGACGTCGTGCCTAACGACGTCCTCTACATCAACAATGGTGACGGCACCTTCACCAACAAGGCGGCCCTCTCGCTCAAGCACACGAGCTTTGCCGGAATGGGCGTGGACATCGCCGATTTCAACAACGACGGCTGGCCCGACATCCTCCAGGTGGACATGATGCCGGCCTCACTGAGCCGGCGCAAACGGATGAGCGGCTTCATGACCTATCGCGGCCAGCTCGAATCGCGCAGCCGCGGATTTCGCGATGATTACTCCGCCAACTCGTTGCAGTTGAGCAACGGCGTCGGGAAAGATGGGAATGTCATCTTCAGCGAGATCGCCCGCCTTGCGGGTGTCGCGCATACCGATTGGAGCTGGAGTGCCCTCTTTGCGGACTTCGACAATGACGGCTTCAAGGACATCTTCATCGGCAACGGCTATCCAAAAGCGGTCAACGATCTGGATTACGTGACCACCGCGTTCGCAGCGCGCCGACGCGGAAGCGCGAATGGTTCGAATCGGGGTGCATTGGGGATGCTGAAGCAGCTCCCAAGTTACGACGACCCCAACTACGTATTTCGCAACGCGGGCGACCTGACGTTCACCGACAAAACGAAGGAATGGGGGATGGACCGCCCGAGCTTCTCATATGGCGCAGCCTATTCCGACCTGGATAACGACGGCAGGCTCGACCTCGTGGTGAATAACATCGACGCGCCTGCTTTCATCTATCAGAATGTCCAATCCAGGGACGAAACCCATCACTATCTCCTGATCGCGCTGCAGGGAGATTCTCCCAACAACGGCGGTATAGGATCGAAACTGATCATGACCGCCGGTGGACAGAAGCAACACCTCTACCATTCCCCGTACAGGGGATACATGTCCACGATGGACGGGCGTCTTCATTTTGGCCTCGGTCGCTCGAAGCGCGTGGACAGCCTTGAAGTGATCTGGCCCGATGGGCGGTATCAATTACTGACCGGCCTGGAGGTCGACCGGCTCCTGGTCCTTAAACAGTCTAACGCGACAGGGAAAAGACGCGCCGATAATCCTCCGGCCACAAGCCACGTTTTTCAGCCGCTCGAGTTGCGTGGAGGGCTGATGTACAAGCATCAGACAGCCACGCTGGTGGATTACAGCGTACAGCCATTGTTGCCCTATATGATTTCCAGACAGGGCCCTCCGGTTGCCGTAGGCGACGTCAACGGCGATGGAGCCGAAGACGTCTTCATCGGCGGTGGCGCCGGCGTCCCGGGCAAGCTCTTAATGCAGCGCAAGGACGCCACCTTCATCGAGTCCGCACAGGCCCAACCCTGGCAAGCCGACAAAGGCTACGAAGATTGGGGAGCTCTGTTCTTCGATGCGAACGGGGACGCACTGCTGGACCTGTATGTGGCGAGCGGCGGATATCACCTCGCACCGGGCTCTCCGTTATTGCGGGATCGTCTCTACATCAATAAGGGAAACGGCAGGTTCGCGACTGATAGCCTTGCCCTGCCTGGTATGCTGACAAGCACGGCAGCAGTCCGCGCCGCCGATTTTACGGGCGATGGCCGGCCGGATCTTTTCGTAGGCGGCCGACTGACGACACGCCAATATCCCTATCCTGCGAGAAGCTATCTCCTGCGTAACGACGGGGGCCACTTCACCGACGTAACCGAAGAAGTCGCCCCGGAGCTGGCAGATCCCGGGGGCATGATTACCGATGCGGTGTGGATTGATTTCGATGGCGATGGACGCATGGATCTGGTTACCGCTGGGGAATGGATGCCCATCCAGTTTTTTCGGAACGATGGAGAGCGATTCCGCAACGTAACACAGTCCACGCGCCTGCCGCCGCTGCGCGGCTGGTGGTACAGCCTCGTTGCTGGAGACTTTGACCGGGACGGTCGTACCGACCTGATAGCGGGAAATCTCGGCTTGAATTACACGTACACGTCGTCAAAGAAAAGCCGGTTCGGCGTGTACGCCGCCGATTTCACTGGAAACCGAAGCACTGATGTCATTCTTACCCAGGAGCTGGAAGGAACCGAATATTCTGTCTCCGGCATGGTTCCACTGGGCCAGGTGATCTATCCGCTAACCTCGCGATTCCCGACGTATGGAACGTTCGCGGAAGCCTCTGTGAATCAGCTGTTCAGTACCACTCAGCTGCAGCAGTCCCTGCATTACCAGACTGATACGTTTGCCAGCGTATACCTGCGCAACACTGGAGGGGGGACCTTCAGCGCGTCAGCGTTACCGAATCTGGCTCAGATCGCACCGGTAAGAGGAATGATCGCCCACGACGTAGACGTTGACGGACATCTCGATCTGATCCTGGCTGGGAACTTGTATGACACCGAGCCGAATCTGCCGAGGGCGGACGCAGGGAACGGGCTATGGCTGAGAGGGAACGGCCGAGGCCACTTCGCTCCAGTGCCGGCGAGCGAAAGTGGCCTTTTGGCGCCTCTGAATGTCACAGGTCTGACCTTGATCAATACGCTCGCCGGCAAGGCAGTGCTTGTCACCAATACCGGCGATTCACTTCAGGCATTCACCATCAGAAAACGGTAGTGTCGTGCGTGTTACCAGCCAGGGTTCTGCGTTAGTCTGTTCTGACCACCAACCCGGCTCAACTCGATCTGAATTGCAGGGATGGGGAACAGGGAATGGCGCGCTGTGAATGTCTCCGAAGCCGCAAGGTGGGGTAGCCTGCTCTTTTCGTTTCCTCCCCCCACCCCGTTGAGGTGGTCGTTGATCACCTGCTCGGCGATTCCCCAGCGTCGCAGATCAAAGAAGCGCTGGCCTTCCAATGGCAACTCCAGCCTGCGCTCATACCGAACGGCCGTACGGGCGAAGGCCTGATCCGAGAACGCTGGGTATAGGCCGATTCGGTACGTTGCCCACGCTATCGAGGGGTCATTGATAGGCACAGCAATGCGACTATCACCCGCACATCCGGGATATAGGGTCGCCACGTTGTTATCAGCCGTGAACCCACAACCCTGACCAGAAACCGCCGCCCGCGCCCTGATCTCGTTGACAATCGTTCTCGCATCTGCCAGGGAACCGGCTTCAACCTCCGCCTCGGCCAGGAGCAGCAGCAAGTCTGCGTACCGGAAGATGTGGATGTTCACGGAATTCAACTGCGTATTCACCCAACCGACGGTGCTTTGGGCGCCACTGGCCTTTTCGTGCGCGTTTTTCTTGGAGCTGTAGGGACCCCCATATGTGAGAGATCTGATCCAATCCGCCTCGTGCGGACCCCAATCCTTGAAGGGCACGCCGTCCCGGCCAACAGTCCAGTCCAGCCGCGGATCCACCGGTGTGAGCGTGCTTGCGGTGAGATTGGTATTTCGGGCGTTCCAGGTCGCACTCGTTAACGCCACTGGAAGTCCAGCGGCGTCGGTGGAGAAGAAGTTGACGAGGTTCTGCGAGGGCTGATGAAATCCGCAGCAACCAAACGGACTGCCGGAATGCGGGAAATTCAGCCGTTCGCCGTAATTGGCATTGTTCCCGTTCGGTTCTCCGTCATTCGCGGAGGCCTGAAATGCGAATATGGTCTCCGGACCGTTTGTAAACTCCTGGAACCCGGTCCATACGCGATCGAAACTCGCCTCCAGCTCGTACGGCCCGCTTGTCCTGACCTCCCGTAACGTAGTCAAGGCCGCGGCATACTGGCCGGCATAGACCTGAACGCGTCCTTTGTAGGCCTTTGCCGTCCACTGCGTAGCTCGTCCTACCTGTCCATTCCGTGGTTCCGTCGGCAGCAGGGCGATGGCTGCATCGAGGTCCGCCAGGATTTCCGTGACAACCTCTGTGCTGGTCAAATTGGCCTTTCGAAAATCCGTGTCATCTTCCCGGTAGTAGGGAATGTTGCCCCACATTCTCCAAGCCTCGAAATGATAGTGCGCTCTGAGAAACACTGCTTCTCCCTCGATGCCCTCAGCGTCCTCATCGGCAAATTCACCAGGACTCGCGTTCCGCACCTGGTTAAGCAAGCGTATCGTTGAATTGCTTCGGACTACCCCTTCGTAAACGGCTCGCCATTTCTCATTCAGGTAGAGCTCAGCGTCACCGGTGGCCCAATGGTAGGCCTCGATGTCATTAATGGCGGGCTGGTCGCTGGCCTCAGACCCCTTGTATGCATCATCGCTCGTCACACTTCCCCACACCCAGCCACTGGCGGCGCATCCCCAGTTGGCGCTGACAGAAGTTGTACAATCCAATATCCGGTACGCGGCAACCAGGCTGCCTTCGACACCCGCCCTGTTCGCGAGTGTCGTTTCATCCAACGTTCCCTGCGGAGCGGCCGCGTTACTCAAAAAGTCTTTGCAGGCAAACAGACCGGCCGTCGCAAGCGTCAGGAGCGTCGTCCCGACGAACAGCGGGTGCTTCGATACGTTTTTCATCGTCTCCGCTTCCTTGGAAAAAGCCGATTGTTTAGAACGAGGTGATAATGCCGATGCTGAAGATTCTGCTGGTCGGATACACGCCCCGGTCAACGCCCCGGTACTGATCGCGTATGTCGCCGGCTGGTCCGAAGACGTTCGCAGCCGGCAACGCCGGGTCGAGACCGTCGTAACCGGTAATGGTGAAGAGGTTCTCCGCCTGCAGGTACACTGTCGCCGCAGATAGCCAGCGCATGGTCAGCGGAACATCATACCCCAACCGCATATTGCGCATCCTCACGTAGGATCCGTCCTCTACGTAGAAGCTGCTGATCGCATGGCTGACGTTGTCGTTCACGTCCAGCCGCGGATACTTTGCGTCCAGATTTTCAGGGGTCCAGGAATCTGTCAGAAGATCGCTCCGCACAGTCGTCGAGAAGTTGCGGAATATGTAGAATTCCTTTTGCACGTCGAAGATGTCGTTCCCGAATGATCCGAACACCGTCGCGCTGAGGTCCCACCTTCCGCGCCGCACGCCCATATCCAGGCCGGCTGTGAAATCCGGATGCGGACTTCCGATAACGGTCCGGTCGGCCAGAGTGACCTCACCGTCACCATTGATATCTCTGAACTTGATCCTGCCGGGCTGGGCCCCGTCCTGGGTAGGATGGCTGGCCACGTCCGCAGCGTCCCTGAAGAAACCCTCTGCGATCAAGCCATAGAATGCCCCGATCGGATGGCCCACCTTGTTGATGACCTGGTTGCCGAAGCGGGTCGTGATGGGGCCGTAGAAAAAGTCCTGGACACCGTCGATGGAGACGATTTCGTTCTTATAGTGGCTTGCGTTCAGGGCGATGTTCCACGACGAGCCGCGAGTGCCGATGGAGAAATCGACACCTGTGTTTTTCATCTTGCCGATGTTGACGATCGGTGGCGCAGCGATGCCAGCTGTTCCGGGTGTGGCCGGATCGAATAACAGGTTGTTTGTGTTGCGACGGTACAGATCGACGACGACGTTGACCTTGCTGTCGAAAAGGGCGAGATCCGCTCCCACGTTCGTGGATCTGTTTTCCTCCCACTTCAGATCGGCGTTACCCAGAGACGCCTGCCGGAATCCGGCCGCTACAGTGCTGTTGGTCCCCCCCACATCGTAGTAGGTATCTCCCACCGCGCCGCCAAATTGAGAGACGATACGTCCCGGAGGTATGAGCTGGTTTCCGGTCACACCCCATCCAAATCGGAGCATGACGTCCGAGAAGACTTTGTTTCCAGTCAGGAACTTCTCGTTGGACAATCTCCATCCCAGTCCGAATGCCGGGAACGTTCCCCAGCGGTGATCTTCACCCAGCCGGGAGGAGCCGTCTCGCCGGACTGTAACGCTCGCGACATACCGGTCGGCAAAGTTGTAGTCGGCCTTTCCGAAGAAGGACAACAGAGCGCTCCTGCTACCGGTGCTGAAGACGTTCTTGCTGCTGGCATCACCGAGGGCGTCCTGCAGATATCTGGAATCGAGATCGGAGTTGAGCAGGCCGGCCAGCGATGCCTCGATGTACCGGTTGTTGCCTGCATTGACTTCCTGCCCCAGCAGCACGTTGAAGTTGTGTTGAGAAAACGCTCTGGCGTACGTCAGCGTGTTGCTCCACGTCCAATCTGTGAATTGGTTGGTGAACTCTCTGATTGAATTGGTGAAATTGGGCTCGGCGTCCTCTGGATAGATCGGCGTAAAGCCCGCGAATGAGCCCTGACCCAGGTTGAACCCCAACCGCGTTCTCAGCTGGAACTGTGGGTTCACGTCGAAACCGGCGAAAACGTTACCGAAGACCCGGTTGTTCTTGTTTTCGTTGTCCCTGGCTTCGTAGGCAAACTTGAGCGGGTTACTGTTGTTGCCCAGGGTCACGGCCTTCCCCGACGCGAAGTTGCCTTGTATGTCATACACCGGAACTACGGGCTGCGAGAGGATATTCTTGCCGAGGATGCCACCTTCGCCAAACCCATCATCCGGAACCCCGCCGTGATGCCGGTCGACAGCGAGCACAATGTTCTCACCAAAGCTGAAGCGGCTCCGGTTGAATGAAGTGTTCACCCGAACACTCCCCCGCTGGAACCGATTGTACACCGCCGTGCCGTTCTGATTGAAGTAATTGAAGGAAACGCTGTATCTGGTGTCGGCACCGCCGCCAGCGACATCCATATTCAAATCGCTGACTTGCCCCGTGCCAAAAACAGTGTCCCACCAGTTGGTACCCTGGCTCCCAGGCATGATCAAGCCGTTAGGAAACGAGTACGCACTCTCATCCACCGTGACCAGGCGCCCGAACTCGTCCGTGGTAGTCTGACCGTTACAGGGAGTCGTTGTGGTGCAGTTGTTCGGAAAGATGAAATTGGGAACGGTAGGGTTGTTAGGGTCGCCGTAAATGTTAGTCGGGACCTCCAAGCCCGCGTTCAGATAGCTTTGCTTGACGATCTCATGGTACTGCAGTGCGTCCGTGATGAGGAAATCATCGTATCCGCGGACCGGACTGGAGACACCCGTTCTCAACCGCAACGTGACCTGAGGCGGTCCCGCCGCTCCTTTTTTCGTGGTTTCGATGACGATTACGCC
Organism: Gemmatimonadaceae bacterium; assembly: GCA_014379205.1. Classification (GTDB taxonomy): domain Bacteria; phylum Gemmatimonadota; class Gemmatimonadetes; order Gemmatimonadales; family Gemmatimonadaceae; genus JACMME01. Next base: position 7,527 of record JACMME010000228.1, on the reverse strand, counting down.
ATTACTTGCCCGGGCACCGTAAATCGAAGACGCAGACGCGTCCTTCAGAACCTGGATGGACGTGATATCATCGGGGTTCAGGAAGTTGATGTAGCTGTCCTGAACTGGTGTACCGTCAACGATGTAAAGAGGATCATTGTTCTGGAAAGAGCTGACGCCGCGGACCCTCACCGTGCTGCGCGAACCGGGCGACCCGCTTGAATTGACCGTTACTCCTGGTACGGCGGCATCGAGCCGCTGGAGGACACTTGCCCCTGTCGTTCGAGAAGTGCTTTCAAGGTCGACGCTGGCAACGGCGCCAGTAATATCCGAGCGTCGCTGCTCGGTGTAGGCAGTAACAAGCACCTCATCCAGGTACGGAATTTTCGCCATGGTGACATCAATCGTCGTACGTCCGGCGATCGTTTCCTGAACGAGGCGATGACCAATCTGGGCAAAGGTGAGAATTCCGTTTGCGGGAGCGTTGATAAAATATCTCCCACTCGTGGATGTAACCGTACGGGTCGCAGTCCCCTGCAGAACTACGGTAACCCCCTGAAGAGGAGCACCGCCTGTGGCGGTTACGGTTCCAGACACCGATAACTCCTGGCCCAATACCGTTCCGCTCAGGGCAGTCGCGAAGAGCAGACTCATACCCATTGCGCGGAATCCGTACGGACGGGCGTTACGGAATGAATAGCTTCCCAGCGCCTTCTCCCTGAGCAATACTCGCAGTGGCTCCATTTAGCACTCCTCCGATTAGCGCGTGTGCGTGGTCATCCTTCGGGGCGTCGCATGGACTTCAAACCTTGCATGGCGATCAACTGGCGATACGTCAAGAGCTGGACGTTGCGGGCCTTGAGGGCATCCCTGAAACGCTTTGACGTGAGCGCATCCAACTCAGCCTGACGATTCTTGCTCATGTCGGGGAGTGGGAAGCTGGTATTCATGTCCACCAGTGCTGCCAGCTCCGGGTCGTCAACCCCAACGTGGGTTATCACCAGATTGAAGCGCGGAGGTAGACGATGTATCAGCGCCACGAGGCTATCGCCCTTGTTGCCCGGCGCCGCTGAGTACTGGGGATCGTGACTGGTTTCGCCGAAATATTCGGACATGCCAAAGCCAAACTCGCGAGCGAGCCGCTCCGTCAGCTCACGGAACTCGGGATAGTGGAGCACCGTGCCCATGTGGTAGTCCACATAGTCGATCTTGAGTCCGGATCGAAGTGCCCGCTCGATCTGCGCGCGCAGCTCCTTCTCGACTTCCCGCACATCGGGACGGTTCCGGTAAAAGGCTTCGGAAGACGGGAAGAAGTATCCATCGGCGTCCACGAGCGTCGGGACAGCACTACGCCCAGAGACCGGACCCCAACGGTAGTTTTTCCACTCCGAGTTGAGCGTCAAGTGGATCCCGACGGCGACCTCGGGATGGCGCTTGAGCATCTCCACCGTCTCCTGGTACCAAGGAGTGGGAAACATCACCGATACCGAAACGGGAAGGCCGGTCTCCATGAGTTTCTCGAGACCCGCGTTCACGCTGTGACTCATTCCGGCGTCGTCACTGCGGATGATCAAATAGGTCTGCTCGCGTGCACCCGGATGTCGCGACGTGTCCGCCTGACCGACAACGTGGGTCGGGGAAGCGGACACCAACAGGCCACACAGCAGTAGCACGAAGGATCGAAGCAGCCGCGTACAACCCTCCTTCAAAAGAGGAGTAAGTCTGCCTACTTCACAGCGCGTAGCCGAGCCAGGAAACACCACGTATCGGCTCGGTCTCAATCTGGTCACACTCTATAACTGTCCGGCGTTCGGGTTGTCAAGTAGGTTTTCCCATAGAGATTGGCGGCGGGCCAAACGGCTTGTTTTGCTGGCAATGCGCCTGTACAGCACGTCTGGCGGAACGCCGCGTTGCGCCCCGGTGCCAAAGCTGGGTTTGTTGTTGTTCGGCGCCGAGCTGCACCCCACGTGGCGCCGCGGTCCAAGGTCTTCGAGCCCTGGACAGTGCGGATATACTATCGCATGCCAGCGACGACCGAGGTTCGGTTCGTGGCGCGTCGATTTCTTCCAGTCTCGTTCGTCGCGTAATGACACGGAACTTCCGGCGCGGTTACGTCCAGAAAGACTGCCTGCCGGTCCCATCATAGACAGGAGACACCTCAATGCGTTTCGCTTCAAGGGCAGTGGCTTTCCACCTGGGCATGGCCACGATTCTCACCATCGGCGCGATGGCCACAGCAAGTGTGCAAGCTGACGCGCAGGCCAAGCGCAAGGCACAGGGTCCCTGGGGCGGGAAAACGAATAGTGTGGGCAAATACGCCGAAGTGAATGGCATCAGGCTTTACTATGAGACTCAGGGTGCTGGACGACCTCTCATACTGCTGCACGGCGGGCTCGGAGCGATAGAGATGTTCGGACCGAATCTTCCCGCTCTCGCCAAAGGCCGTCGCGTCATCGCCGTCGATCTCCAGGGCCACGGCCGGACCGCGGACATCGATCGCGAGCTCAGCGTTGTGTTAATGGCCGACGACATCGCGGCGCTGATACAGCATCTGAGACTCGAGCGACCCGACATCATGGGCTACTCGCTTGGTGGTGGCGTAGCTCTACAGACGGCGATCAGACACCCCACTCTGATTGGAAAACTCGTGGTGGTCTCGACCCTCTTCAGGCGGAGTGGATTCTATCCCGACATCCTCGCTCAACAGGCACAGGTGAATGCCGAGGCCGCCGAAGCGATGAAACAGACCCCGATGTATCAGTTGTACTCCAGCATCGCGCCGAGGCCACAGGACTGGCCGCGTCTCCTTGGCAAGATCGGCGAGGCGATGAAGCACGACTTCGACTTCTCCCGGGAGGTCGCGGGGATCAAGGCGGCCACCCTTATCGTAGCTGGGGATGCCGACATCTTTCCGCCCTCGCATGCGGTTGAAATGTTCGCGCTTCTCGGCGGTGGCCAGCGGGATCCGGGCTGGGATGGCGCGGGCCGCCCGAGCTCCAGGCTCGCCATTCTTCCGGGTCTGACGCACTACAACATCTTCAGTGCTCCTGCGCTGGCGGCTACGGTCATCGCTTTCCTCGACGAAAGGACGAGTAAGGAATAGGAGAAGGGACCAGGGACCAGGCACCAGGTAACGGTACCAGAGAGCAGGAATCTGGGAGCAGGCACATCGTGATGCGATTGCATACCTTCCCCAATTCGCGAAACGCCTACTCCTGACGGCCGTCCCCTGGTTCCCGGTTTCCGGTTTCCGGTTCCTGGTCCCTAGCCTGGTTCCTGATTCCTGGTCCAGGTCCCTGGTTCCTGGTCCCAGGTCCCTGCTTCCTATAATTTCTCACACATGGATCCCCGCACCGCGGCGCACACACTTACGCAGATTGCCGACCTGCTCGAGTTGCAGGGGGCGAATCACTATAAGTCGCGCGCTTACCGAACCGCCGCGCGCGCTGTGCTGGATGTTGCGTCGGACGATCTTGGTCCACCGCTCCGGTCCGGGGAGTTGGCACGCGCGGCCGGCATTGGCCCGGCAACCCTGAGCGTTATCAAGGAGCTCGTCGAGACTGGAGAATCAAGTTATCTGCTCAGCCTTCGGGAGGATGCTCCCGAGGGACTGCTCGACATGCTGCGTGTCCCGGGGCTCGGAATCGCCAAGATTCACATCATCTACAAGGAGCTCGGTGTCGGCACGTTAACCGAGCTCGAGGAAAGTGCGCGTGACGGCCGCCTGGCGTCAGTAAAGGGTTTCGGACCAAAGACGGCGGACAAGATACTGAAGGGCATCTCTCATCTGCGTGAAACCGGAACCTACGTGCTGTATCCGCATGCGCTCGCTGAAGCCGTTCGGCTGCTGGCGTCGGTCGAGTCGCATCCGGACGTGCTCCATGCCGCGATCGCTGGCTCGGTGCGCAGATGCAACGAGATTGTGGCTGATGTGGATATCGTCGCGGCTTGCCGAGACGACCCGGCCGCGGTTGCCGCATCGTTTACTCGGGCACCGGGCGTTCGGGACACAATCGGCGCTGGAGAGCGGTCAGTATCCATTCGTTACGTCGACGGCACGCGGCTCGACCTGCATTGTGTTCAACCCCGCGAATTTGCCGTAGCGCTCTTTCGAGCGACGGGTAGCGCTGGGCACGTAGGCGACGTTGCAGCACATGCAGCTTCACTTGGCTTCACGTTCACGGGAGATGAGCTTCGCGATGCGGAGAGCAGGGTCGTCAGCGTCGCGGATGAACAGTCACTTTACCGGGCGCTCGGGCTTCAGTACGTCGAGCCCGAAATGCGGGAAAGTTGCGGCGAGGTGGAAGCAGCATCTCGCAACGCACTGCCTTCGCTCATAACAGCCCTGGACATACGCGGCGTACTGCACTGCCACTCGAATTACTCGGACGGCACCTCGACCATAGCGCAGATGGCGACGGCCGCAAAATCGCGTGGCTGGAGCTATCTGGGCATATCTGACCATTCGCAATCCGCCTTCTATGCGGGTGGTCTTACTCCCGACCAGGTGCGCGCACAGCACGACGAAATCGATAGCGTTAACGCCAGGCTTACCGGCTTTCGTGTGCTGAAAGGAATTGAAGCCGACATACTCAACGACGGCCGCGTCGATTACGAACCGGTGCTACTCGATAGCTTTGACTATGTCATTGCTTCCGTCCACTCCCGCTTTCGCATGGACGAGGCGACGATGACGGCGCGCGTTCTGAGCGCCCTCGAAGATCCGCACATTACAATTCTCGGTCACCCAACAGGACGCCTGCTTCTGACGCGCGAACCCTACGCGATCGACATGGAAGCGGTGCTGGAGAAAGCCCGCGATATGAACGTGGCAGTGGAGCTCAACGCGGACCCGCACCGGCTGGATATAGATTGGTCCTTTTGCCAGCGCGCTAAGACGCTCGGCGTGACCGTGGAGATCGGGCCCGATGCGCACTCCACGGCTTCGCTCGACTACATGGACCTTGGTATCGGTATCGCGCGCAAGGGTTGGCTGGAAGCGGGTGACGTGTTGAATACTCTGTCGGCGCCTGAAGTTCTCGCGCGAGCAAAGCGGAGGCGGATTCCGCCAGCCAAGCGGCGCGCTCCCGCACGGGTGGGCAAGTAGTGGCGAGCAAGAAGCCCGGGCCAAGACAGCCACTCTCGCGTGCTCGTCCCCGCGCGGTCGCAAAGCGGGTACTCGGCAGAGTCCTCTCAAGGTCGCCTACCGAAAGAAAGGAACGTTCGGGAGCCGGCCCACAAAAAAGCGTCGTGCGGCGCAGACGACGTGCTCCGGCCGATGCGGCAACGGTGTATCAACGCCTGAGCCGCGAATACCCCGACGCGCAATGCGCGCTCGTGCACGAGTCGCCATACCAGCTTATTGTCGCCACGATACTGAGCGCGCAATGCACGGACGCGCGCGTCAATATGGTAACTCCCACGTTGTTCGCGACGTATCCGAATGCGCGTGAGCTCGCCGCCGCCGAGCAATCCGAGCTGGAAGGGATCATTCAGAGTACGGGGTTCTTCCGCAACAAGTCCAGAAGCCTGATCGGAATGGCCAACGCCGTTGTGGACGAGCACGAGGGAGAGATACCGGATTCGATGGAGGAGCTCGTGCAGCTTCCAGGGGTGGGGCGCAAGACGGCGAACGTCGTGCTCGGAAATGCCTTCGGCATCAACGAGGGAGTCGTCGTCGACACCCATGTAGGCAGGTTGAGTGCCCGTCTCGGTTTCTCCAGGCACGCCGATCCCGTGAAGATCGAGCAGGATCTCGCGCGGCTCTTTCCGCGGGAGAAATGGACGATGCTGGCGCATCTCCTCATTTTTCACGGCCGTGCGATTTGCGTGGCGAGACGCCCGCGTTGCGAGGAGTGCTTGTTGTCAGACATCTGTCCCTCATCCCTGGTGTGATGCGCGAACGGCGTTACTGGCTCGTCAAATCCGAACCGAGTTCGTTTTCGTGGGACGACTTGTGGGCGCTGCCGAAGCGCATCACCCACTGGGATGGCGTTCGGAATTACCAGGCGCGCAACCTGCTTCGCGACGAGATGAAAAAGGGAGATCTCGTGTTTTTCTACCACTCCAGCGCCGATCCTGCCGCCATCGTAGGTATCGCGGAGGTTGTTCGAGAGGGCTATCCCGACGCGTCGGCCCTCGATCCGCAAGACGAGCACTTCGACCCCAAAAGTGATGCTGCGAATCCCGCGTGGTTTGTCGTGGACCTCAAGGCGACAAAAAAATTGCCCAGGGCGTTGACGCTGGCTGAGCTACGGCAGACACCCGGTCTCGAGAAGATGACTTTACTACAGAAAGGCAGTCGCCTTTCCGTTCAGCCTGTAAGCTCCGGCGAATGGGAAATCATCTGCGAGCTGGCGGAAACAGGTTGACCTGAATGCCGGAAGCGCAAACAACCGCGATACCGCAACACAAGCCACGAATTGAGGTCGTTCGGGTCGCCAGCGAGCACGCGGAAGCGCTTGCGGACTTTTTCCAGATCATCTGGTCGGACAAGGCCTCCGCCGCATCCATTCGGGCCGCCCGCGCCGCCGCGGCCGCGGCCAATCCAGTAGAGCCCGGTACCGACATACCGGCGTTCGCATACTTGTCCGATGGGAAAGTCCTCGGCTACATCAGTACTATCCCCACGCGCCTGTGGAATGGCGTGACTGAGCATGCGGGTCACTGGTTCATCGGGTTCATGGTCCTGCCGGAGTTTCGCGGAGGGCCGGTAGGCTACGCAGTGCTCAAGGAAGCCATGCGTCAGCTGGGTCTGATTGCCTCGATGGCGGTTGCCCTTCCTCCGAGGAGACTGTTCAAGGCGCTGGGGTTCACTGATTACGGAGCCATCGCCAACTACCTGACGCTCATACGCCCAGCGCGAGTATTTCGTGCGCTCGATCTGGAGGCACTCTCGATCAGCTCGGTGCCCGGTTGGGCTGTGCGAGTGTTTCGGTTTGCACAGCGAAGCGGCCTCGCTGCGGCAGCTGGTCTGCTTGGAAATGGAGCCCTGATTGTATGGCGCACCGCGGCTGGGGGTCGCACGAAAGCCCTTCTGCGCGAGGGGATGCCGACCGGGCCAGAGATGGATGGACTGTGGAACCGCGCGAGGTCAGCTCTCGCCGGCGCGCCCGTCCGCGATGGCGCGTACCTGGTCTGGCGCTACGGCGCGTCGCACGGTGAAAAGTACGTTCCCATAGCCGCACGAGATGCGACCGAACTCTCAGGAATCGCAATCGTACGCCGGCCACGAGATGAGGGGGATCCCAGACTGCGGGGCATCAAGGTTGCTACCCTCTCGGATATTCTTTTCGTGCCTGACAGACGAGACGTCGCGCTCGGTTTGCTCGCGGCCGCCGAACGCGTCGCGCGCTCCATGGGTGCGGACGCCCTTCTCTGTACCGCGAGCCACCCTGCGATTGCCTCCCTCCTGCCTCGTCGAGCGTATCTGAAGCTGCCCGGCAACGTTCACTTCCTCGTTCGCGATCCGAAAGACGAGCACGCGATGCCCAGGACGCTCGCGGATTGGTGGCTCACGCGGGGTGACGCGAATTCGGATGAGGTTTT
>JACMME010000227.1 GCA_014379205.1 Gemmatimonadaceae bacterium | reverse complement strand
CGAGCTGATCAAGCGTGGTACGCGGCAATGGGCCGGGCGGCGAACGTAGCGCGAGCAGCGCGAAAGACCAGGAGCACGAGAATGGACAAAGCGAAGGGTCGAGACAGGAACCGGCCGGCTGCCGGTCGGGGAGACAGCGGGAACGCTGCGCGGTCGTCCGCGAGCGAACGAGCGACCGGCGCGGGCGGTTCGTTCTGGGTGACGCTCCAGGGTCACGCTGTGTCGGTTCACAGCGGCTCCGAAGCTCCCTCGAAGCAGCACGCGGAAGGCGATCGGCTGATCGAGGTCGAAGGCCCTTACCCGTCCGAAGAGGTCGCGGAACGCCGCGCGGCTTTGCTGCGCTCGCGCTCGCCCCTCTACGTCGGTGACACGAAGGAGCTGCGCAAGTAGTGAGCACCACACGGGTTACGATTACCTTTATGACCAGGTACGGCGTCGGAATGGTCGTCCGGCTTCACTTCCCCAACACGGTCATCGACCCTGACGATGCGTCCATCCTGGCGGTCGTCGCGGCGATCAATTCCGCGTGCGCTGCCAAGGGCATCTCGATCGAGCTGACGCAGATCACCTACGCCAGCGCCACGCCCGGCAGCGGTGCTACTATCTGTGAGGATAAGGCTGTGATGGTCGTTCCCGACGACAGCGGCGAAAAACACATCTTCAAGCTGCCGGCTCCGAAGGTCGGGGGCTCGACGATCTTCGAGGCGGACAACGCGACCCTGGACAAGACGGACGCGGCGATCATTGCCCTGTCCGCGTCACTCGTCACCTACGGCAAGGGCCGCTCTGGCGATGCGCTGACGCCGATCCTCAAAGGACACCGGGCCGGCGGTAAGGCTCTCAAGCACTAGAGCTTGACGGACTGCCAACTAACAGTTGGGGGCGATCGTCCCCCAACATTTCGATAGGAGATGAATTAACGTGACCTTCATTCCGGCCAATACGAAAAAGGCCAACTACGAATTCACCGACCGCGCGGGCCGCGTGGCGACGATGGGTATCTGGGTGGACAACGGCGAAACCGATCCGGCTGCCGGAGGCGTGGAAGACTTGCGGGCGAAGCTCCAGGCCGCGTCCGATGCTGCCATCAAGGTCGTTTCCCTCTTCAGCTACGCTGTCGAGGACACCGATCCGGTGTACGGCACCGATGCGTTTGACCGCCCCACGGACAAATGCAAGCTCGTCTTCCTGGATGACGAGAACGGGAATACCGAGGTCCAGATTCCCTCGTTCACGGCAGCGGGGTATCAGGCCGATGGTACCACTCCCCTCACGTCGGGCCTTCCTGACGCTGTGATGGATGCGATCATCGCGAATTGCGTGTCTGCGGACGGCAACCCGCTGACGCTCCTGGTGCACGCCCGCCGGATGGTTCCCCAGGGCTTGGTGAGCTGGACCAAGAAGTAAGGCTTCCACGTCGCGATCGACTTTGCGCGGGGCAATTGGTCGTCTCGTCACCATTATACTGCGCGGCCCGCTGGCCCTTGCCGGCGGGATTTTTCTTGCCAATTTGGGGGGATTTGTCTGCTAGACAATGTGCCGGTGTCTGCGATTGTCCGCGAGTCCGCAGAGATGGAAGCGCGATCGGAGCTTGAGTCTATGGAAGGTGACGAGAGGGAAGTTTTGCGGCGCGCGTTGCTCCAGGATCACCAACAAGCGGAACTCGTCAAGTTGCAAGGAGAATTGCAGGAGAGCCGCAAGCACAACGAGGAGTTGCGCAAGCGAGTAACCCGCACGCGGAACACAATGAAGGTCGAGCTTGAATCACAAGGCCGGATGATCAAGTATCTGTTGGTGCTCGTTCTGATAGGGCTTTTCGGAACCACTAAGCCTGGTCAAGATTTGGCGTTGCTGGTCATTCAAGGACTGGCGAAGGGATTTGGAAAATGAACGAGACAGCGGCCGTCCGTTATCGGAAGTACTTCGACACGGCAGAGATACCCGCCGGCGAGTCCAAAAAGGTTGCTGCGGCGCTAGGTCGCGCGCTCCACAACCGAGCGCGTTACGAAAGCGTAGCACGGCTGATTGGCGTTCCTTGGGTGCTTCTGGCCGCGTTGCACGAGCGCGAGGCAACCGGGAATATGAGCCGACACCCCGCTAATGGTGACAAGCTGGACAGGAGAACCGTTCACGTGCCGAAGGGTCTACCGAAGAGAATCGATCCGCCGTTCACGTATGAGAACTGCGCCGAAGAGGAGTATGCGGAGCTTCGGAAACCCAAGGACGGCATATGGACCGAAGAGTGGCTAGCGTGGTCTGCCGAACACTTCAACGGTATGGGATACGCAATGGCTAACAGACCGTCACCATATTTGGTTGCTTCTACAACTCTCGAAGAGTCGGGCAAGTATACGTCGGATGGTCACTTCGACGAATCGCACCTAGACGGACAGGTCGGCTGCATTGCCCTATGGATTGCGATGCGCGCCGCTGGTATCAGCGTCCCGTAGACCGGCAGTACCTTACGGGCGGCTCTCTCACATTTTCGGATGGTCGAGAGAGCCGATCGCCCCATCTTGGTGAGGCATCTTCCCCAAGGAAAACGGAGCGACTGTAGCGGGTTCCCCCTGGCCAGCGCAACGGCGAACACCTGACAAAGCCAGAGGCGCGCATCGGCCCGCTGCGCCTTGATCGCGTCGTGATATTCGCGCTCGCCCCACCGAGTGTCAAAGCGAGCAATGGCACCGACGACCATAGACGACCAAACACTCCAGGAACCAGGAAAATCGTGCGGCGGGATGAGGCAAGGCGCTGTGTCGTCCGAGTTGCGCATCGCGCGGAATGAGTGAAAACGAAGTTGCGACCGGAAGTCTTTGCCGGGCTCGCAAGCGTCGAACCATCGGGACGCTGCCGCATCATTCGATGATTGTCGAAGGATCGACTCTGCAGCGTCGGGACCTCCCTTGTCCACCTTGGTCCAACCCTTCGGAGCGGCCCAGGGAAGCGGTACGGCGCTCCAGAACAACCTTCGCCCCTTCGTGATGATGCATAGGTCGATCGAGAGAGCCGCCTTCGTGATGTACTTTGACAGGTAGCGCGACGCTGGCAACAGGGAGCGCAAGTGTTCGTGTTCTGGTGAGCTGCGACGCATCCCTGTAATCGAGCGCCAGAGGCGGCGAGCGAAGTTGTAATGGAGATAATCCAGCCCCAAACAAATATGGACGTGGGGGTAGCCGTTCTGGTGAGGCTCGATCGCCCAAGCATAAATCACTTCTGGGATTGGTCGCTTGCGATCCGGCATCTCTGATTGCCACCGCGCGCGCTCGTCGATCGCGGCTTGGTGAACGCGCAGCAAGCGCGGCCCGTACACCGCGCAATGGCGCTGCAGCTTGCGAACAAACTCCCCGACCCATCGTTGCATATGTCGCCAGGCGCGACGAATCGGGACGGTCGAAGGGTCGAGGGTGAAGGTCGAGAGCATCCCCCACGGGCCGATCGCGCGGACGCTCCGGTAACGGCGGGCGGTCGCTTCACACTTAGGGCAGAAGCGTTGTCCGCAAACCGCGCGGACGGTGACCCGGTTTTCGACCAGGCCACCCACCGCAACGGACAACCGGCGGATTGCAATCGGAGCCGTGCCGCACGCCTCTACCCTGGCAATGACCGCCCGGCACTCCTCGCGCTCCTGGTCGTCAAGGACTAACCCGGCGTGGCGCGGCCCGGCCCGTCTGCAGAGTCCCCCAGACGATTTCGGCAAATGCAGGTCAAGTCTACCGCTGCACCGACAGGAACAACGCTCTACAGGCTCCCCCTTCCCAGGGAAGTACCAGGGCCGTCCGTCGCTCCGAGGGGCCGTGCCACACGTCCCTGGCCAGGGAATCAGCTTTCCCGTCTCGTGGTCGCACGCCTTGCCCTTCTTCCAAGGACACGCGGGGCAACGAGATTTGGGCTTGACACTTTCTGTCAAGGGCTTGACACTAGGGGAGCACATTGCAAGTTTACTCCTTGCAGTCTTGAACGAGAAAACCCCTCGCGCTGTGGTAGGCGCGAGGGGTTACATTTTCCTGGCGATCCGGCCCCGAGTCAATCCCTAGACTTCGGAACCGTGCTCCCTGGTCGTCGGCACGGCGAGCCCGGCTTGCTCCAGGCGGCGCGCCATCTCCTGGCACCGAGCGACGGCCAACGCTTCAAGGCCAATGGCGTCGCGCGTCATCTTCTCGAGCTGCGCGACGCGCGCCTGAGAGTCGGACAGCTCTCGACAAAGCTCCTCGACTCGCAGCTCTGCCACGCGGGCTCGCTCGCGCGGTTTGTCCTTTGCCGCGCTCCGATTGGTTGCCTTCCGTGTTCTCTTCACGCCGGCCATTACAGGCCACCCCGAACGAACGTCTCGAGCCAGATGAACTCGTCGGCGGACAACCCTTGAGCGTGGCTGTTACCAACCGTCGTGGAACCGAGAGAGAGCTGCAGAGCTGCCGCCATCTTCGTTGCCGCCTGAGCAGTCCTGGCGAGCACCGCGCGCGCCGTTGCGGCGATGCGCGCCTCTAGGATCTTTCCCTGGTGGCCTTCTTCTTCTTCATTCAGGTTCATCCGATTCATCTGATTCGACTCGAGCTCCAGACGATCGTAGTACGCCAGGGCTGCGAGCTCTGCCGCTTCTGTCAAAAGCGCCTGGATTTCGCGCACCTTCAGCCGGTACGGGGGGAGCTCGCGACTGGATGCTGACCGCACTTCCTTTGCGATCTTTTCGGAGAGCTTCATACTTGTCTTTCCGTCAACTTGTCTGCCGGTCTACCCTGGTATCAGGTGCCGGCCAGCTGCCGGACGGTTCACTCCTACCTTCAGAGCATACCGGCCGGCAGCCGGCCGGTCAATCCCCGGGGCAAGTATTTTTGCTTGACAAAGGCTGTGAAGCTCGTGCTAGGCTCGCCATTGGCGAGCAGGACAACGACACGCGCGCCACCCACCAAAGCGACGGGCGGCTCCACCAATGGCCGACAGCGTTCCCTATACGCACTTCTTCTGGGATTTGAACGTGATGCTGGATTACTTCTATAATGATGTAAGCCAGGCGGTTCAATACGAGGGGAGCGTGGACGGTCCTTACATCGATTTCGCGCACGGATATAGGTCCATTGAATACGTCATCATAGATGACTTTGGAAATCTATCAGCTAAAACCCTAGTCTTTTTGATGTTAGCCGAAACGCAAACGATGCCAGGCCGGGCTCTTTTCAAACAATCGCCATTCGACCGTGCCAACTTCGGTTATTGGGCGAACCCCTTCATAACGTTCGCAACGTGGGAGCAACTACGGGATTTCTGGCTGGAATACTGCGTTGCGGTCACAGCGGAAGTGATGTCCGCGTGGTGCGATGTTTTCGTTGACACTCCGATCCTTCACGAGATATCAGCGGCCGGTGGCCTCGTCCAGAGCGCGTGCGCCATCCTGCAGGTAACAGAGGATGCCGACACGTATCCCATCACGTTGACGTTGCGTGGTTGCTTTGATGGCACCATCGAGACGCAACGCTATGCGGTGAATCCCGGTGGAGGGGTTTTCGGTCCCACGCTCGTCAGTACCAGCTTGAATATGGGTGGAGTCGAGGGATCGCTTCGAGAGATTGCAATGAGTCGAATAGAGTTGAGCGCAAACAACGGTGACACGATGTTTTCGGTAGTCGGCGGTTCGCGCGCCGTCTCCGAAGAAGGCCCGTGATTCGACAATATGGCAACCATCGTCACATACGAGATGCTCAACGGCCCGGGGAATATCTGGTCACGATTGCTCGATATTTGGCTTGCCTGGTTGCCGTTGCCGGGCTCGACCATAGTCTTCATTTCGGGCACCGGATACTATGCGTATGGCGGGATGGTCGCCCAGGTCAACGATGGGACCGACGATTATTATTACAACTTGATCGACGTTTCCCAGATTGCGACCGACTCTCGTTCTGTCCAGCTGGTGCAAAGCTCGCCCGGTTGGAACCGACTGCCGCCAGTCCTTGCCGATGCATACGGCGCGAGAGTGACGAGAGATGAATTCTCATCCTGGATGTGGGCAGCCCGGCAAACGCTCTGGGCATTGTGCGGATACACGATCAGCAACCCCGCGTTCTCAATCGTGAATTTTACTTCTCCATCATTTGAGGTCACTTCATACGGATTCGCGTTCTACAAGGGAACTCAAGTCGGCTCCGATGCTATAGCAATAACTGTTGCTCCTGTAGCCGACATTGCCAACTGGTCAAATTGCAGCCCGTTCTCAAACGCCAACACTCCAGGTCAAATCAGTGTCACGGTCCAGGGAGGCGGGGGCGGCACCGACCTAACGCCCGTTGTTGAGCAACTGCAAGCGGTCGTTGCACAAATGGAATTGACCGTTGAAACGCTCCAGGAAATTGCGTTGAGCCGTCTCGACGTTTCGTTGAACCACGGTCAAGTTATCGCATCGGTGTCAACGGTGACATCGTCCGATGGGGAATAAGCTTGTCCGCTGGACAAGGAGCGCAAAGTGCCGACCGTTCATAATCAGGTGCTCATTCATTACCTGGACAACGCCGGAAAGACCGCAACTACCTTCTGGACTCTGGCGGACCAGGGTAGCGCCGTTCCTGGCGACCTTTCAGGACTGGCCTATGCTGTCCAAGCGTGCTCCCAGTCTGCCGTGACAGCGGTTCAACTTCAGACCACGCTTCAAATCGGTGGCACGCCGGCCGGTGACCCGTATTCCAGTGTCCAGGATCGCGTCCATATGATCGGAAGGATAGGACAAATCTACCCCCATTATGATATCATTGCTCCGAGTCAAGGAATTTTGCTGCCCGACAACAAAACGCTGGACCTTGAGAATCCCGCTGTGATGGCCCTGGTAGCTGCAATGCTGGCGACCCTGGGAAACTCATCCGGTGACCCTCTCGAGCTGATCAAGCGTGGTACGCGGCAATGGGCCGGGCGGCGAACGTAGCGCGAGCAGCGCGAAAGACCAGGAGCACGAGAATGGACAAAGCGAAGGGTCGAGACAGGAACCGGCCGGCTGCCGGTCGGGGAGACAGCGGG
>JACMME010000226.1 GCA_014379205.1 Gemmatimonadaceae bacterium | reverse complement strand
CGTATGCGAGCGTCGATTTGCCGCAGCCACTGTCGCCCGCCAGGAGCCAGGCCCTCCCCTGCTCGTCCACTGCACCAGCCGCATGCACCAGGTAGCGTCCACGCTGGCGGAGCCGTACGATGGCTCCCGTACGAGCCAGGTCATGCCGCACCGCGCGACTCGCCCCATCGTAACCGGTACCACGAACCACTCGCCCCTGGCGAACCCATGCTTGTGCCTGGGCATCGCGATGTGCCAGACAGAGATCCTCGCCGTTCTGGGATGCCTCCACCTGCCCCCAGCGCCAGACTACCGTCGCCGCGCTCACGCGGGCAGGTGCCCGAGCGCGGCCCATGCATGGGTGGGAAAGTCAGCCATGAAGGCCGTTCTGCCATTCCGCCGCGCGCAGCTCATGCACGGATAGTCGTCGACTGCATCGCGCTGCCCGATCTGGTAAAGCCGGCTTGTCTCGGCAGCGAAGTCGGAGTAGGTCGTCTCACCGCGCGCGAACACCGTCGCGAGCGACTCGCTGTTGAGGTCGCCGAGGATTGGTTCGGGACCTGTCCCGTAGCGCGAAAGCTGGCAGCAGAAGGGGACACGCCCGCGAGCGTCAACGTATATCTGCCGCTGCGCCATGGTATTGCACGCCGGACGTGGGTGGGGTGCGAAGGTACCGTAGTCCAGTCCGATCGGCACCGCACTCTGGGCCGCGAGGACGTGAATCTCGCGCGTGACGGTGTTCCATTCACTGGGCGACAGGTCACTTCCGTCGAGCGCCGTCTCGGGCGTTGGCTGCGGAAGAATGAAGTGAAACTCCGCTACGCCAATCTCGTTGGCGAGTCGCACCGCGTCGGCAAGCTCGAATCGGCTATCGCGCGTAACGACCATGGACATCTCCGCCCGAATGCCCTTGCTGAGAAGGACCGCGGCGCCGACAAGTGCCCGGCGGAAGCTGCTTTTGCCGCGCTGGGTGTCATGCGTGCGCTCACTGGCGCCGCTAAGGCTGATGCGCACGAACATCGGTTTGTGACGGAGCAGTAACGGCAGGTGCCGGGGGATCAGCCAACCATTGGTGACAAAGCGGTAGCGCATACCTCGCCTTGCCAAATGCTCGACAGCCTGGGGAAAGAGCGCGGACGCAAGTGGCTCGCCGCCAGTGAAAACCACTGCTACCGGGTTGAACAGCGTGTTCGCCTGATCAAGGATCCGTGTAAAAAGCGACAGGTCGAGGTGCTCCAGCGTCTTCTGATGCGACCCGCGAATACAGTGTGTGCAGTGCAGGTTGCACAGGTTGGAAAGCTCAAAGCCGATGTTGAGCGGGCGCGTGATCATCAGGTCAAGTGACCACTAAGGCTGCACGACTCCAATCTCGTAGATCACGTAATCCCAGCTGGATGAGCTGCCGCTCACGCTTAAGGGTGATATACCGACGCCCGCAATGCCAAAGTAAAAGCCGTATGAGATACCGACAATGCTCGCGGAGAACGCGGAGTTTGTTCGGCTTGCGATGCGCGCTCCGTCCATCCACAACTGAGCGCTGTCCGCGGCGAACTTCCTGATCTGGTACGTATGAAAGGTGGTGGTGGACGCCGTGACTGGAGTACCGATGAAGGCGAAGGAACCGGAAATGAACCCCACTTGCGTGCCGCTCAGACCTACCGCAATAAACTTGACGTCGTCGTCGATGCCGAACGACATCTCTGGTCCTGTCGTGGCGGTGTTGGTCCGGAATCTCGACTCGATGTAGGCGTTCGTGGTGTTTCGAAGTGAATCGTTCCGGTAATAGTTCAGCCGTGCGCTAGCAGGGACGGTGATCGTTAGAATGCCCGCGCTGGGCGTATTCAGCACCACTGTCCCGAGTGTGCCAGCAGTGATGCGCTGCCACCGCGGCTCGGCGTTGAAGAGCGGTAGAGAGTCCCCCTGATAATCGATCTTCCAGCGCGTCTCGTTGGGTGCTGACCAAGCCGCGCTTATGAGGACGTCGAAGCTGAATGCCGTTACTTTCGTGTCTGCCTCGAAGACCCAGGATTTGCGGAGCAGAGTTGTATCCGTGGGGGAGCCTGCAGCGCCGAGGCGTTCTTGCCAATGCCAGTATTTTTGAGCCAGTGCGTTGAACGCGAGTGTACCGTGGTTATTCAGTACCGTTACGACGCATGCTGGCGTACAGGCTGACGATGTGGATATGACCGTGGGTCCGGAGTTCACGAATGCGTATATCCCCATCGTGTCGGTAGGCACCCCCGCCTGTTCATCACCGATCGGAAATGCCAACAGGTTTCTGACTCCGACGTTGGCACTGTAGGTCTTCTTTCCTGGACTGGAGGGTTCGGTGACTGTTACGGCGGAGTTGTAGATCCTGACAGTTGACCCCTGGTTGCCGTAGATGGCCGCACTGATGTTTCTCCTAACACTGAGCGAGCTGGAAGGATCAGGCAGCGGCTCGAACGTCAGAGTTCCAGCCAATACGTCAACAGTTCCCCGCATGGCGGTGGTAACAGTTGACGGCACTCCAGGCAGCTGCGGAGTCGGCTCCGTGACCGGGAAGCCATCGGAACATCCGGTTAACAAGATCGCGGCGAAAAAAAGTGGGCGACCGAGTGCGACGCTCATGGACAGAAACCTTGGCTGCAGGGAATGGCTTGGGGACCAGTGTCAAACGGATGAGGTGGCTCCATTCCCGGCTGATAAGGCTGCTGCGGATACTGGAACTGCGTTACCGCGGTTAGTGATTCGTGCTTCGTAAGGCACGGCTCTAGCCATGCCTTACGAGCGGGTATTGAGTCGTCGTTCGAAGTCGATGCTGTCATGGCATGCAGGTTCTTCGAAAGGGACACACGCATGAACGCAACTTAAGCGCCGTGCCCGCTAACGGGCCGGTTCGTTACTAAGAATAGACGATCGACAGCTGGAAAGGTTAGAAAAGTCTAATATAAACCTGTCATGAACGGTCAAGCCATAACAACAGAAGGGCCCGCGATACGATTTGTATCGCGAGCTCCCTGCGTAAACCGAACTATTGTTGCTCTATAGCCTTACGACTTTACGGTCCTATTTCAGACTCCACTGCGGTGCTGGAACTGTTTCGTGATTGAGAGGCAGGAGGAGGGAGCTGGTGGTGTAACGGTAAGTAAAGGTTTGACACAACGTTGGATACTACGGGCGGCTTATCGTCACACCGCCATGATTTCCTTGAACGCGACCATGAAGCGCCGCATCTCTTCCTCGGTGCCGATCGACACGCGAAGGTGCTCTAGCATCGGCGGAAAGGGTCGCCCGACGAGCACGCCCTTACTGCGAAATTCCTCAATTACCGGCACGACCGGCCGGCGAATGTGCAGCATGAAGAAGTTGCATTCGGAGGGGATCGCGGAGTAACCAAGGCTGAGAAGCTGTTTCGTCGTCTTCAGTCGCTGCACCATGGTCATGCGCTTGACTCGCTCCTGCGCCGCTGAGTCCTTGAGTGCCGCCACGCCTCCCCACTTCACAACGGCGTTGATAGACCCCGTCATGAGTGGACGCATCCGCTGGACCAGCTCCGGCGTGGTGACCGCGTAGCCCAGGCGCATTCCAGCGAGACCGGAAATCTTGGAAAAGGTCCGGGTGATGATGACAGGCCGTCCCTCCAGCACATACGGAACCGACGTCGCATATGCAGGATCATCCACGAAATGATGATACGCCTCGTCGATGAGCACGGGCACATCCTCGGGTATCGCATCGAGAAGCTGTCGCACCTCCTGTTTCGGAACCACCAGACCGGTCGGGTTGTTGGGATTGCAGAAAAACAGAAAACCAACCTCGCGGTGGTTCCGCCTGATAGCCTGGATCAATGCCGGGATGTCCTGCCGGTAATCGGACAACAGTGGAACCCGGATGGCCGCCGATTTCAGGCTGGTCGCGTGCTGATACACCGAGACATACGTCGGATCGACCCCGACCACCTTCTTCCCATCCTGGAGAAAAGTCAGTCCTACGACGTTGAGCAGTTCGCTCGAGCCCGCGCCAAGCAGGATACTCTCGGGCTTCACGCCATGGTGCTGCGCGATTGCGTTAACGATGGCTCCATCGGGATAGCCGTACCGGTTGGCGTACTTGAACGCGCCTTGCATCGCTTGAACGACCGAGTCCGGTGGCCCCCACGGATTCTCGTTGCCTGCGAGCTTCGCGAACGAATCGTACTCATCGGTAGGGCCGTTCGCCGCGGGCGAACCGGTGGTGGGTGCCGCAGTCTCAGTCGCGACTCCACGCTGCGCCCAAAGTGCCGAGTCCGAAGCCAGCGAGATAGAACCGAGCGTGGTGGTGAGACCACCGACAAAGCGGCGGCGAGAGACGGTGCGATTCGCGGACATTTGACAGCCTCAGATAGATGTCCTGCTGGGCCTGGACGAATGACGGTCGAAAGTATGTGCGGTGCTTTGGGAATTCAATTTGATCTGGATGAACCCGACAATTCGCGGACACCGATAACCGTATCACAAGCCGCGCGGTGGCTCGGGCAGACTTTGTGCGAAACGCTCCACGGCGCGCCGCGAGGTCAAGTGACCACGTGTTTTTCTCCCGTCAGCGCTTCGAGTCGTTGAAGCACCTCGACTCGTTGGCGACGCGGATAGTTCCAGACCCAGGACACGAACTCGCCATTGAGTCGCTCCGGACATCCCGGCGTCATGTCGGGACGCGAGCGACCGCGCCACTGCAACTGTCGTCGCACGATTCGCCAGAGGCACAGCAGGCGCGGGAGATCCAGGAAGATGATCGTATCCGCGGCGTGAATGCGGATGTCCATCGTCCCGCTGTAATTCCCGTCCATGATCCAGCTTTCGGCTGCGGTCGCCGAGGATACTATCTCTTGAAACTCATCCTTGGGCGTCTCCTTCCAACCTGGACGCCAGTACATCCGATCGAGATGCACGAGCGGAAGCCGCAGACGCTCCGACATGAGCCGTGCCAGAGTCGACTTACCCGCTCCCCCCGAGCCGATTACGAGAATTCGTCGCATGATCTCGGGAGGCGGGAGGCGAAACGCGGGCGGCTATCACCGCCTTCCGCCTCCCAATTCTCAACTCTTTACTCCCTATCCCCTGCTACCACTCCCTCGCTGTCAGAACACGTACCTCAATCCCGCCTGGAGCTGCCTCGGATCCCCTAACCCCGAACGAATCGTCCCGTCGAAGTTGAAGAGCGGCGCAACCGCTGCCGGATCCCTGAAGTTAT
>JACMME010000022.1 GCA_014379205.1 Gemmatimonadaceae bacterium | reverse complement strand
GGGCGCTCACGCCGCAGCCTCCGCTAATTGTAACCCTTCTACAGAAGGCGTCGTCCCGCTTTCACGTAGTTGCGCTCGTCGGGGAGCTGCCAGCCCAGAGTGTCGGCCAACCGGTCGTACGTGTTGAAGAGGAATGCGACATAGAACGCGTCGCGAATTGCCTCGCGTGTGACCCCGGCATCCAGCACGGCACGAACACCGCTCGCACTGAGCTGTTCGGGTTGGAGTGTGAATATCTCGAGCAGACCGAGCATCGCGCGGAGCTTCGCGTCGATCGGGGCGGTCCGGTAATTTTCGAGCACGGCCTGGATGGTGGCGTCACCAAGCGCTGCCTCCACGACCGCGGAGTGGGCGTTAGTTCAAAAGACGCATTGATTGAGGCGCGATACGAAGGTGGCGAACGTCTCGCGTTCGCCAACACTCCAGGGTGACGGCCCGCGCATAACCTGCTGCGTGAGCTCGGAGAACGGACGTCCGAAAAATTCTTTCCGGTAGCGCAGCGTGCGCACAACGCCGGGTGCGTGACCCATGACGATTCGGATGAAACCGAGCAGCGCCTTGTCGGGGAACCGATGTCCCTTATGAACTTTCTGGAGTCTCATGCTTCGTCCAACGCCTCGAGGCCGGCGAGCAGTCGTCTATGCGATGCGCCCAGCGCGGCACTCACAACGATCTCGAACATCTGGTCGTCGCCATACTTCGCCTGAAGCTGCGCAACGTCATCATCCGTCACTTTGTACGCGTGACGGTGAATCTTGTCGACGAGCGGCTGAAGATCGCTTGGAACGCTGGTCCCGTCGGCGACGGACCCTCGGAGCGCAGGATCGCTTTCGCCAGCGCCGTCGAGGACATTGTGAAGGACCACGTCGCGCAGGTTCGCATGGGGGTCGGTGTTCACGGCCGCAGTGGTAGGGCCGTTAAGCTGCGGAACGCGGTTCCAGTTTGTGCAAGCACCGTCATCGACGGACAGTAGGAGCCGGCTACTTCGAAAGAATCCTAGTTTGATTCGCAAGAATCTTCTTCTGGTTTTTTAAGATCGCCTCCTGGTTCCGCAGGATCTTGGATTGATTGCCAAGCAGCAGCGTGAGGCGATCCTGATTCCGCAGAATCTTCTTTTGATTCGCGATGATCGTCTGTTGATTCTTGAGGGTCGCCTGCGCCATTGCGGATTCCTTTTGTTTGATGTGTGCCCGTCTCTAGCGGATATGATGGTGATAGCGAGCTTTAAGGTCAACGAGAAAATCACAGGTCCGAGGGATGCGGAATCCGGGTCGCGAGGTGGCAGGTGAGGTTTCAGAGATTCGCCACGCAAACACTCGCACCTCACCTGCCACCTGAGACTTCGGCTTCCTTCCACCTAGGACCCGTGATTCTCTCAGTTGAATTTCCACGTAGCGCAGGCAATGCTGCCAGAAGCTCATCGCGGCTCATCCCCAGTAACGCGTGCCGCTCGATGAGCGCGTCAAAGTCCACTGGATAGAGATTCCGCCGTTTAGAGTCCGCAAGCCCGGCAATGTTGCGCGGCGAGATCGCCTGCGTCACCCACTGCACAAAACTTCGCCGGTCGTCAAACGTACCGGCACCGCCGCGACATTGCGTGATCTCTCTGAGCCGCC